>JAGHJD010000042.1 GCA_017886895.1 Clostridia bacterium
ATTCTATAATGGTGTGCCCCGAAAAATGCCGCAAAGAGGGAGAAACCGCTGCCGAGCGGCTTTTGCCGCGAACGGCGGTGTCGCCCTCAAATCGTAAAAATCGCAGGCAGCAGCCTGCCGAGATTTTTACGAGACCCCTTTCTCATTTCACCCTCGGCAGCACTTCCGTCAGAAACAGCTCTTCGCAGTTGTCCTTGTTCGCGTTGTGCACAAGCACCTCGTCCGCCTTCAGGGAGACGCCGTTCTGGCAGTTGCCCATGCAGAAACTTGCCTGCAGGTCGATCTTCCCCTCCATGCCGTGCGCAGCGATGAGCCGTTTCATCTCCTCTATCACGTCGTACGAGCCGCGCAGATGGCAGGAACTGCCCACACAAACTTTCAACACCATAATGACCCACCTCACACCGGTTATATCGATAAAAAATTATCGATAGATATTATACTATAAACGCCCGCGCGCGTCAATGATTTCGCGCGCATTCTTTCAGACAAAGTATACCAAACTTCGCGCGCCATTTCAAGCGCCGCGCGAAAAAAACGCCGCATTTTTTCTCCGCCCGCATAGCCGCGGCGCACACTGCCGATACTATGCGCGGGAGTGTATGGTATGAAAAAACGGGCGACGCTGTATTGGACCATCCTGGGCGTATGGCTTTTATGCCTCGCCATCCTTGCCGCAGGGACGGTGCAGATCTGCATGCGGGTGCGGGGCATGGGCGCGGCGAAGGACGCCGTAGCGATCATCTTGCTGACGGCAAACGCGGTGATTCTGGGAGTGCTGTGGCTGGGGAGCCTGAAAGACCTCGTCTTTTCCGTCGCGTTCGCCTCCATGCAGCGGCGGATGCGGCGGCGGTACAGGGAAAAGATCAGACCGCGCGCCCTGCCTGCGGACGCGCCGCACTTCGTGCTCCTCTACTGCACCTGCAACGACTTCAACGCCAAGGCGCTCTCGATCTGCCTCAAACAGCGGTACCCGAACTTCAAAGCCGTGATCCTCGACGACAGCACGAAGGAGGAATACCGCAGGGAGATCGACGCCTTCGCCGAAAGGCGGGGGCTGGAAGTCGTGCGGCGGGCAGACAGGAAGGGGTTCAAGGCGGGCAACCTGAACCATTACCTCATGGGCAGGACGGATTACGACTATTTCGTCGTTCTGGACAGCGACGAGGTGATCCCGCCCTCCTTCCTGCGCAGGGCATACGCTTATTTTGCCGCAGACAGGAAGTTCGGCGCGGTGCAGGCGCGGCACGTGGCGACGGCGGGGAAAAACGTGTTCCAGCGCCTTTTGGGCATGAGCGTGCGCTCGAACGGGCAGACGGCGCAGGTCATCAAGAATTTTTACGGCGCGAACGCGCTGCTCGGGCACGGCATGGCGGTCAGCCGCGCCTGCTACGAGGCGACGCACGGCTTTCCGCTCGTCGTAGCGGAGGACATCTCGTTTGCCGTGGACATCAAAAACGCGGGGTATGAGATCGTCTACGCGCCCGACATCCGCTGCGTCGAAGAATTCCCCGTGGACTATGTGGCGCTCAAAAAGCGGCAGTGCAAGTGGGTGCAGGGCAACCTCGAATACATGCGCAAATACGGCGGCGACATCAACGCCTCGCGCATGCGCTGGTTCGAGAAGATGGATATCAAGCTCTCGCACTACTCCCTGCCCGTCGTGCCCGTGCTCGGGCTGCTGCTCGTCGTGTTCACCGTCGCGCTCGGGTTTTTGGGGTATCCCATCGTGCGCTATTCGCTGTTCGTCTATGCGATGATGTTCCTGTTCCTCTGCTCGCCGCTCATCCCCGACCTGTTCGTGTACAGCGCGAGCCGCAGCGCCCTGCTGCTCCTGCCCGCGTTCGTCGTGAACATTGCGACGTACGCCTCGCTCGCGCCCATGATGCTGCGCACCGTGGCGCTGGGCGCGTTCGGGAAGAAGGCGACCTTCTCCGTCACGCCCAAGACGAGCACGAAATTCACCTTCGGGCAGATCGTGCGCTACTCGTGGGGCTCCGTCCTCTTTGCGCTCGCCGTCGGGTTCTTCGCCTGGTGGGCGTGCGGGAACGTGCTGCCCGTCGTGCTCATCTGCGGCGGCTGCCTCGCGACGCCCGTCATCCTCCTTCTTTCCAACTTTGAACTGCGCCCGCGGAAAAAGAGGGCGGCGAAAGCCGCCGCATAGCCCCCGCGCCGCACGAAAATACGGCACCCCTATACAGAACTGCGCCCCGCGGGAGTTTCCCGCGGGGCGCAGAAATATAGTTTACAGTACCGTTCAGCTCTTTTTCCCTGCCCGCGCCCCGTTTGCGATGCGCCCGCCGAGCTTGACGAGCTCATCGAGCGCGACGACGGAGAGCGCCAGCGCCACGATCTTCAGCCAGTCGACGGCGCCCAGCGCCACCGTATCGAACAGCGCGCCGCCCACCTGCGTGATGACGACCTGCAGCGCGAACGCCGCGACGAACGCGATGAACATGAGCCTGTTTTTGAGAAGGTTCGGGAAGATGCTCGCATTGCCGAGTTCGCGGCAGCAGAAGGCGTTGAAGAGCTGGAAGATGACGAACAGCGTGAACACCGAGGTGCGCACCGCCTCATGCCCCCCTTTGACGCCCAGAAAGTTCCAATAATACTGCGCCAGGCAGACTGCGCACATGAACACGCCCGTCACGGCGATGCGCACGAGCATGCGCTTTGAAACGATGCTCTCGCTGCGGGCAGTCGGCTTTCGCTGCATCAGATCGTCGCGGATGGGCTCCAGCCCCAGCGTGAGCGCGGGCGGGCCGTCCATGATGATATTGATCCACAGAAGGTCGAGCGCGGAGAAAGGAGACTCGAACCCATCCACGAACATGCCGATGATCGTGCACAGGAACACGGTCAGCACCGACGCGACGTTGACGGTGAGCTGGAACTGGATGAACCGCTTGAAATTCTCGTAGATGCCCCTGCCCCACTTGACCGAGGTGACGATGGTGGAGAAAGAGTCGTTCAGAAGGACGATCTCCGCCGCCTCTTTGGAAACTTCGGTGCCCGAAATGCCCATCGCGATGCCGACGTCCGCGTTTTTGAGCGCGGGCGCGTCGTTGATGCCGTCGCCCGTGACGGCGACGACGTTGCCCTTCGCCTTCAGTTCTTTTACGACGCGCATCTTCAGAAGGGGCGTCGATCGGGCGATGACGCGGATGCGGGGCAGAAGGTCCGCAAACTCCTCGTCGGAGAGGGAATCGAGGTAGGACGCCTCGACCGCGATATGCTCGCCGTCGAGAATGCCCAGCTCCTCGGCGATGGCGGTGGCGGTGACGATATTGTCGCCCGTGAGCATCTTGACCTCGATGCCCGCCGTGCGGCACTGCTGCACCGCGCCGTACACTTCGGCGCGCAGGGGGTCTGCGATGCCGACGAACCCGTCGAAGGCAAGCGCCGTCTCCGCATCTTCGCGGCTTTCGGGGAGCGCCTTCGCCTTTTTATGCGCGAACGCGAGCACGCGGCGGGCGCGCTGCTGCAGCTTTCTGATCTCCTCCTCCGCGGCGGCGCGCTCCGCATCGGAGAGCGTGCACATCGCCATGATCTTTTCGGGGCTTCCCTTCGTGTAAACGGTGTAGCCCCCCTCTTCGGCGACGACCGTCGTCATGTTCTTCGTGTCGGAGGAGAAGGGGTACAGCTCGGCAATGTGCGCGTTTTCGCGCACGGTGCGGTAGTTTATGCCGCACTTTTCGGCGGCAACGAGCAGGGCGCCCTCCGTGGGGTTGCCGACAAAGCGCACGCCCGTCTCGTCCTCGTACAGGTCGGCGGTGCCGTTGAGGCAGAAGTTGTTCAGAAGGTCCGCGTCCGTCAGCACGGGCACCTCGCAGAACACGCCGTGCGACCAGACGTCCGTGACCGTCATGCGGTTTTCGGTCAGGGTGCCCGTCTTGTCCGAACAGATGACGTTGACGCACCCGACCGTCTCGCAGGCGACCATCTTTTTGACGAGCGCGCTTCTCCTCGCCATGCGCGCGATGTTGATGGAGAGGGAGATCGCCATGATCGTGGGCAGCCCCTCGGGCACCGCGGCGACCATGAGCACGATGCTGCCTATGAAGGCGTTTGAAATATTTTCGAAACTCGCCGTGCCCCGCACGAGCACGAACACGAGCTGGATAAGAAAGATGAGCGCCGCGCACACCCCGCCGATGGCGGTGATGACCTTGCCCAGCCTGCCCATCTTCTCCTGCAGGGGGGTGCGCCCCTCCGTCTCCTTCTGGATCTCGCGCGCGATCAGCCCGAACTGCGTGGAATCGCCGACGTCGGTGACGACCATCTTCCCCGTGCCGCCCGTGATGAAACAGCCCGAGTAGACCATGTTCGCGCGCTCCGCAACGGGCGTTGCAGCGTCCGCAAAGAGGGCGGCGGCATCCTTTTTGACGGGCGCGGATTCGCCCGTGAGGGAGGATTCGTCGCTCATGAGAGCCATGCTCTCGATCAGCCTGCCGTCGGCGGCGACCTTGTTGCCCGTTTCGAGGTACACGATGTCGCCGACGACGAGGTCCTGCTGGGGCACGTACTGCACCACGCCGCCGCGCACGACCTTGATCTCCACGCCCTCCTTGATCTTGTTCAGCTCCTCGAACGCCTTGGCGCTCCTGCCCTCCATGACGACGGTGAGCGTGACGGAGAGGACGATCGCAGCCAAAATGCCGATGCACTCGTAGAAATCGAAGTGCCCGTTCCCCGTCGCGACGTTGACGATATTGACGGCGACGGTGATGATCCACGCGAAAAAGAGCAGGATGAGCATCGGCTCGGTGCACGCCTCCCAGATGCGGCGCAGAAGGGACTTCTTCTTCGCCTGCGTGAAGGCGTTCCTGCCCCACCGTTCGCGGCTCTTTTCGACCTGTTCGGGCGTGAGTCCGCCCGCCGCGTCGCTTTCAAACTCTCTCAGCGACTCCTCCGCCGACTTCATAAAATTATCCATATCAACCTACCGAAAAATGGATTTTTTCCTGTGTTCTCCGCGGGCAGTGCGAAGAAGAATGCAAAACCGCCCCGCGCAAACCTGCGCGGGGCGGGAAAACGATCTTTCTAAAAAGTGGAGACCCGACGCCGCGCGCAAAAAAGCGCCCGTGCCCGAATCTCATCATTTCAGGCAAGCCTATCCCGAAAGCGGGACGTGATTGTAGACTTGCCGCGCGGAGCTTCCGCGCCGACTACTCCTTCAAAGCCGAACTGTTCCGTTGTCTGTTCCCATTATAAAAAACGGAGCGCGCCTTGTCAACCGTTTCGGCGCGGTTTTTTCAATCCGGCTCGACAAAAAAGCCGGCTTCGCGCAGCCCGCGCTCGATCGCGGCGAGCGTCTCCTCGCTGTCCGCGGTGACGGTGTGGTAATGGTAGCCGTCCGTCACGTTTTTGAGCGGGCGCGAGACGCCCGCGGCAAGCTCGTGCAGAAACTCCTCCGCCTGCGCGCGCGAGCGCACGCCCATGGGCGCGGCGATCCTGCCGTACGCCTTGTGCCAGACGAATACGTCCTCCACGCAGCCGCCCGCGTCCACGATGAGGTACAGCTCCTCGCGGATCTGCTCGTCGGTGTGCCGCACCTTGAACACGCGCGAGATGCGCGCGCCCCCTTCCGCGACGTACCCGCGGTTGGTGGAGAGGATATGCACGCCCTCCGCGCGCAGAAGCGCGATGTCCTGCACGATGACCTGCCTGCTCACGCCGAGCTCGTTTGCGAGCGCCGTCGCGGAGAGCGGCTCCGCGCCGATACGCGTGCGCAGTTTTTTGCGCCGTTCTTCCCCGTTCATGTCCTCATTCCTCTTCCGCGGGGCGCAGGTGTTTGAGCGAGAGGTCGAGGATGCCAGCCGAATGGGTGATCGCGCCGCTGGAGACGACGTCCGCGCCGATGCCGGCGAGCCGCGCGACGTTCTCCGCCGTCACGTTGCCCGAGATCTCGACAAGCGCCCTGCCCGCAATGAGCGCGACCGCCTTCTTCATGTCCGCGTCGCTCATGTTGTCGAGCATGATGATGTCCGCGCCCGCCTCCACCGCCTCGGCGACCTGGGCGAGCGTCTCCGTCTCTACCTCGATCTTCATCGTGAAGGGCGCGTGCGCGCGCGCCGCCTCCACCGCCTGCCGCACGCCGCCCGCCGCGCCGATGTGGTTGTCCTTCAGAAGGACGGCGTCCGAGAGGTTGTAGCGGTGGTTCCCGCCGCCGCCCGTGCGCACGGCGTACTTTTCAAAGATGCGCATGTTGGGCGTCGTCTTGCGGGTATCGACGAGGCGCAGCCCGCTGCCCGCGAGCAGCGCGCACATCTTCGCCGTCGCCGTCGCAATGCCGCTCATGCGCTGCAAAAAGTTGAGCGCGGTGCGCTCCGCCGTGAGGATGACGCGCATGTCGCCCGTCACCGTCGCCAGAAGCTGCCCGTTCTCCACGCGGTCGCCGTCCGAGACGAAACACTTCACCTCGGTGCCCCCGTCCAAAAGCTGAAAGGCGCGCGCAAAGACGGGCAGCCCCGCAATGACGCCCGCCTGCTTTGCGATCAGGTCGGCGGTGCCGCGCGCGTACGCGGGCAGTACGGACGCCGTGGAGACGTCCTCGCCCGTCACGTCCTCTTCGAGCGCCGCGCGGATGAGCGCGTCGGCGCGCAGTTTCAGCATCGTTTCGTCAGTCACACCATTCCTCCCGCTCCGCCTCTTCGCGGATGCTCTCTGCATAACGTTTTTTCAGCGCGGCGTAGTCCGCGTACACGCTCTTGTCCGAGACGGGGAACCGCTCGATGCGCAGCCCGCGGAGCTGCGCCATGGACTTTGCCGCCCGCTCCGCCCAGATGAGGCTTTCCAAAAGGGAATTGCTCGCCAGGCGGTTCCTGCCGTGCACGCCGTTGCACGCCGTCTCCCCCGCGGCGTACAGCCGGCGCATGCTCGTCTTTCCGTCGAGATCGACCTTGACCCCGCCCATGAAGTAGTGCTGCGCGGGCACGACGGGGATCGGCTCTTTCAGGACGTCGAACCCCTTCTCGCGGCAGTGCGCGCAGATGGTGGGGAAATGCTCTTCGAGCGTCTCCTTCCCCACGGGGCGCATATCCAGCCAGACGAATTTCGTGCCGTCCTTCTCCATCTGCTGCCTGATCTCGCCCGTCACGACGTCGCGCGGCATCAGCTCGTTGCAGAAACGGCTGCCGTTCTTACCGAGCAGCACCGCCCCTTCGCCGCGCACCGATTCGGAGATGAGGAACCGCCGCCCCTGCTCCTCCGAATAGAAGGTGGTCGGGTGGATCTGCACATAGTTGAGGTGCTCGACCTGCACGCCGTGCGCGAGCGCGATCGCGAGCGCGTCGCCCGTCAGGTGGCGGAAGTTTGTGGAGTTCTCGTACAATCCCCCCACGCCGCCCGTGGCGAGCAGTGTGAAGTCGGCATGCACGTCCTCCGTTTCGCCCGTCGCGCAGTCGCGCACGACGCCGCCGAAACACTCGTTCCCCTCCGCGAGAATATCCACAAGCTCCGCGTTTTCGCGGATGGTCACGTTGGGCAGCAGCCGCACGGCGGCGAGCAGCGTCTTGGTGATCTCCCTGCCCGTCTCGTCGCCGTGGAAGAGGATGCGCGGGCGCCTGTGCCCGCCTTCGCGCGTGAAACGGAAGTTGCCGTTCTCGTCCCGCGCAAACTGTACGCCGTAGCCGACCAACTCCTCTATCATCGCGGGCGAGCTCTCGATCATCAGCCGCACGGCGGCGGGTTCGTTCTCATAGTGCCCCGCGCGGACGGTGTCTTCAAAGTAGCCGAAGTAATCCTCTTTGCCGCGCAGCATGCAGATGCCGCCCTGCGCGAGGAAGGAGTCGCTCTCGTCCGCCCGCGCCTTCGTGAGCAGGAGCACCCGCATCTCCGCAGGCAGGTTGAGCGCACAGCACAGCCCCGCCGCGCCCGTGCCCGCGATCAGTACGTTGTATTCCGCAGTCTTCATCGCATATCACCCGTTCAGCCGCCGATCTCGAGCATGCGCGCAAGCGGCCTGCGGGCGCGCTCGGCAAGCCCCGCCGGCAGCGTCACCTCGCCGCACCCCTCTTTCAGGCAGGCGAGCACGCGTTCGGGCGTGATCTTCTTCATGTCTTCGCAGACGGGCGCGGCGGCGTAGAACCGCTTGCCCGCACAGGTCTGCCGCATCTGATACAGCACGCCCGGCTCGGTACAGACGATATATTCGCCGAAGGAGTTGTCGCGCGCGACGTCGATGAGCTGCGCCGTACTGCCCACGAAGTCGGCGAGAGCGCGCACCTCCTCCTCGCATTCGGGGTGCGCGAGCACCGCCGCCGCGGGGTGCGCCCTCTTCAGCGCCCCCACCTCTTCCGCGGCGACGCGCACGTGGACGGGGCAGTACCCGCCCGAAAAGTAGAAGTTCTTCCCCGGCACCTGCGCGCGCACGAACGCGCCGAGGTTTTTGTCGGGAATGAACAGAATGTTCCTGTTCGGCAGCGCGGAAACGATCTTCACCGCGTTGGAGGAGGTGACGCACACGTCGCTCAGCGCTTTGAGAGAAGCGTCCGAATTGACGTAGCACACGACCGCAAGGTCGCGCACGTTCGCGCGCAGCTCCGCGATCTGCGCGGCGGACGCCATGTGCGCCATGGGGCAGTCCGCCTCCGCCGCGGGCAGCAGCACGCGGCTTTCGGGGTTTAAGATCTTCGCGCTCTCGCCCATGAACCGCACGCCGCAGAAGACGACGGTGCGCTTTTTCGCCTTTGCCGCCACTTTGGCAAGGTAATACGAATCGCCCACGAAGTCCGCAAGCGCCTGCACCTCGTCTGGCACATAGTAGTGCGCCAGGATGAGCGCGTCCTCCCGCCGTTTGTACTCTTGTATCTCTTCCGTGACCATACCGATCCTCTCCCTGCCCGAACAACACGGGCGCGCGGAACGCACGCTCCCCGCAGATGAGCCTTTTCTGTGTAAAGTATACTAACTATACACAAAAAATTGACAGGTGTCAAGACAATGCACGCCCCGAAGAAATGTTTTTAAAAGTGCGCGGCGCTTGCAGAAAATGTTTTCAGCAAGCGCCGCACGGGAGCGTATCGTTTTTCGGCGCGCCGGACGGGGCGGTACGACAAGGCGGCGCGCCAAGATACAGGCGCGCCGCCGGAGATCCTTTCATGCCGCCCGGGGAAGAGCACACCGCCTCCCCGCAGGGTTTACTTTCGCTTTACCCTGCCGCCGACGAGCAGGATCATCTTTACCGCGTCCAGCGAAAAATCCTGCGCTTCGACGAACAGCGGTTTATCCAGCACGCCGCGCGCCAGCACCTTTACGCGCGCGACGCGGGCGGGAACGAGTTTTTTTGCCTTCATCGCGTCCAGCGTAACGTGCGCGTACGGCTCGAAGTGCGCCGCAAGCGTATCGATGTTGATGTGCCCGCGCGCACCGCCGCGGCCGCCCTCTTTCCCCGCGGCGGGTCTCCCCTCTGCGGGCGCCTTCCCTTCGGCGGGCGGCACTGCTCTTTCGGCGGGAGCTTTTTCGGCGGGGATTTTTTCGGCGGGCGGCGGGAGCGCCGCCGCGGGCTGCCTGCCCGTAAGCTGCGGCATCGTTCCCGCAGTTTCGGGCTTCGCCTCCTCCGCCGCAGTCTCTTCCGCCGCCGTGCCCTCTTCCGCCGCGGAAGGTTCGGTGCTCTCTTCCAGGATGCGCTTTGCCGTTTCGTCCGAAATGAGCGTGCGCGCCTCGCCGAGCGAGACCTTATCGCGGATCATGGCGCCGATGGACGCCTTTTCGTATACGTCGTTTTCCCCGCCCCTGCCGTTGGCGACCATGCGGATCAGCCCCGCATCAAGCAGCTCTTCGGTCGTGCGATAGGGTAGGTCAAGCCTCTCGTCGGGCGCTTCCTGCCGTACGAGCCCCGCCCGCTCCGCCGCGACGCGCAGCAGTTCGCAGGCATATTTCGCTTTGCGGGCAGACGTGATGCGCAGCATCATCGGCGTCTTTTCGTATCGCTTGATCTCGCCCATGTCCAGCCCGTGGTACTTCGTCTCTTCCCATTCCTCCGGGTCGAGCGCCAGCGCGATGCAAAGCCTTTTGCCGCGGAACACGAGCAGCGCAAGTTTGTTCCTGCCGAAATAGATGCGCTCCTGCCGCCAGCTTACGGCGCGCCTGACCTTCGGAAAAGCACGCGCTTCCTGCACGATCGCGCCGTAAAATTCCTTTTGTTCGGGGGAAGATTGGTACAGTTTTGCGCTGTAACTGTATTCCATGCGGTACAGAATGGTGCGTCCTCTCTTTTCCGCACCGCCCGCCTCCTTCTGTTTTTCGGCGGGCTCCTCTGCCGCGGGCTCCTCTGCGGCGGGCTCCTCTGCCGCGGGTTCCTCTGCCGCGGGTTCCTCTGCCGCGGGCTCCTCTGCGGCGGGCTCCTCTGCGGCGGATTCTTCTGCCGCGGGTTCCTCTGCAACGGGCTCTTCTGCAACGGGCTCTTCTGCAACGGGCTCCTCTGCCGCGGATTCCTCTGCCGCGGGCTCCTCTGCAACGGGTTCCTCTGCCGCGGGCTCTTCTGCCGCGGGTTCTTCTGCAACGGGCTCCTCTGCGGCGGGCTCCTCTGCGGCAAGTCTCTGTTCCCGCAAAGTCTCCTCGTGCCTGCGGCTTTTTCTTGCCGCCGCCACGGACATCCCGATCACGAGCGCAACGACGGCGGCACATGCCAAGACGATCAGCACGATCCATTCGATACCCATATCACGTTCCTCCTTATGCGCTCTCTGCGCGGGAAAGCGCCCCTCAAAGCACCTCTGCCGGGTGCGCGCATCATCAGAGCAATTTTGCGTTCTGTTTTTATTTTAACACAGCGTATCGCGATTTTCAAGCCTTACGGCAAAATAAGGGAACGTTATTTTATACCGAAATCTGCCGCACCGTGCCGAATCTTCACAGCGGAAAGAAAACCGCGCCGCCCGTTCACGGGCGGCGCGGAACCATATATGCGGCTTTCCTCCCTACGGTTCTGCGGCGGCAAGCGCGCACCGTTTTTCCTCCCGCATATAAAGTCGTCAGCGGTTGAGCGCCTCCTTCATCGTGGCGATCGCATCGCCGCGGTTGTCGCAGCCGAGCTTTAAATAGATCGCGGAGATATAGTTGCGCGCCGTGCCGTCCGAAAGCCCCAGCGCGGAGGCGATCTGCCGGTTGTTGAACCCGTCGTAGAGCATGACGGCGATCTCCGTTTCGCGGTCGGACAGCCCGAATTCTCTGCGCAGGCGGATCTCGCGGTCAGAGGTGACCATCTTCGCCGCGTCCGTGATCTTGCGGGCGATGCGCGCGGGCAGGATGGTATCCCCCGCGTAGGCGTTCTTGACCGCGTCCAGCAGGGCGGGCGCACTGATGTCCTTCAGCAGGTACCCGCACGCGCCGTTGCCGAGCGCGCTCAGGATATAGTCGCTGTCGTCAAAGGTCGTAAGGATCAGCACCTTGACGTTCGGGTAGCGCTTTTTGATCTCGCCCGTGGTGACGACGCCGTTCATGACGGGCATGCGGATGTCGAGGAGCACCACGTCTGGCACCTCTTTTTCCATGAGCGCGAGCGCCTCCTGCCCGTTCTCCGCCGTGGCGATGACGTCCAGCTCGTCGGACGAGGCGAGCACACTGCGGATCCCCTCGGAGAGGATCGCCTGATCGTCCACGATCATGACTTTGATCTTCATACCGTTTCGCTCCTGTCGATTTCACGTTTGACGCTGCGCGGCAGGCTGAGCCGTATCTCGAACCCCTCCCCCTCCTCGGAAGAAAAGTTGACCATGCCGCCGAGAGACTCCGCTTTGGCGCGCATGCCCGTCAGCCCGAAGCCCTCTTTGAAATTCTTCATATCCACGCCCTTCCCGTTGTCGGAGAAGAGAAATTCGATATAATTGCCCGCGTCCCGCAGCTCGAACAGAAACGCCGTGCCCCCGCCGTGGCGGATGCCGTTTGCGAGACATTCGTGCAGCGTGCTGGCGATGAACCGCTCCGCCTCGTCGGTCAGCTCTATGTCGTCGATAAAACTGCGGATGCGAAGATCGGTGCCGTTTGCGGACTCTTCGAGAATGGTTTCGAGGTACTCCTTGAACGTCACGTTCTCGCGCTTGCCGGAGAGCAGGTGCACGCTCGCGCGGAGCTGTTCGAGGCAGTTCTTCGCCTGCAGGTTTGCGGCGATGATGCAGTGTTTCGCCTTCTGCGGGTCCTTGTCGAGCGCGAGGCGCGCCGCCTCCGTCTGCATGATGACGGTCGTCAGCGAATGCCCCGCCGTGTCATGGATGTCCTTGGCGATGCGGTTGCGCTCTTCGAGCACCGTCGCCTCCTCGAGCTTGTCATAGGCGTGCAGCAGCTCGTTGCGGCTCTCCTCCAGCTCGCGCAGGTTCTGTTCGATCTGCCTGTTCTTGCGCCAGACGATCATCGCGAAATTGAAGATGATGAAGTGCAGCACGAACACGACCAGCGCAACGAAGTACTCCGAGGAGACCAGGAAGGCGTTCGGCAGCGTGCGCAGGATCGCGGCGACGGCGACGTATGCCGCCGTGTACAGCCCGACGTTGACGCCCGCCATGATCGCGTCGTCGCGCAGGGAAGGCGCGGAGAGGTAGAACTCGGAGAGCACGATCGCGTACGAGAGGTAGGCGTACGCCTCCGAAAAGACGGTGAGCGCGAGCAAAAGGACGGTGTCCGCGACGTACCAGCCGATCCTGCCCGAAAAGCTCTTCGCGACAAAGACCTTCATCGCCATCGAAAAGAGCAGCAGCGCCGATACGCCGACCGCGGCAAAGGGAAAGAACGGGATATTCCAACGCGACCCCGCAAAGGCGGCGATCGAGACGACCACGCCCGACGCGGCGAGCAGGACGAGCAGCACGATGCGGATCAGCCGCATCATGTTCGTTTCGCTGAACGTGCCCCCTCCCGCCGCAGTCTCGGCGGGAACGCCCGCGCGCGGGGACTTTTCCTCTTCGCTCATGCTCCCTCCCGCAGCCGCTGCCGTGCCGCGGCGAGGCGGGCAAGGCACTCCTCCCTGCCCAGAAGTTCCGCCATCTCGCTCGCGCCGCCGGGCGTACTCTCCTTTGCGGTGAGCGCGATGCGCACGCACCACAGGACCTGCCCGTTCTTCCAGCCGCGCTCCTGCGCGAGGGCGACGAGCGCGGCGTAGATCTCCGCATTGGCAAAGACGGGCAGCGCGCGCAGCACCTCCTCCGCCGCGGGCAGCACCTGCCGCGCGACGGTCTCGTCCGTCTTCATCTTCTTGTTGCCGTACAGCGCCGCGTCGAACGCGCCGTATTCGGCGAGGAAATCCAGCTTTTCGGGGATCTCGCCGAAGATCTCGACGCGCGGCTGCACCAGCCGCAGCAGCGCCACCGTGTCGAACTTGCCGTACGCCTTGCTCTTTTCAAGGAAAGGCAGGGCGGCGGCGGCGAACTCCTCCGCGCTCATCGCGCGGATATACTCGCCCGAGAGCCAGCGCAGTTTCGGCTCGTCGAAGATGGAGGGCGACTTGTGCAGCCCCTCGAGCGAAAAGGCGGCAATCATCTCGGAAAGGCTCATCTTCTCGCGGTTGTCGCCGGGGTTCCAGCCGAGGAGCGCGATATAGTTGACGATCGCCTCCTTCACATAGCCCTTTGCGACGAGATCCTGAAAGCTCGCGTCGCCGTTGCGCTTGGAGAGCTTTTCGCGCGCGTTCTTCATGATGGGCGGCAGATGGATGTACGCGGGGCGCTCCCAGCCGAACGCGTCGTAGATGAGGTTGTACTTGGGGGTGGACGAGAGGTATTCGCTGCCGCGGATGACGTGCGTGATACCCATGAGGTGATCGTCCACCACGTTCGCAAAGTTATAGGTGGGCATGCCGTCGCTCTTTAAAAGCACGCCGTCCTCGATCTCCTTGAAATCGACGGTGACTTCGCCGTAGACGAGGTCCTCGTAGCTGCCGCTCCCCTCCGCAGGGATGTTCTGGCGGATGACGTACGGTTCGCCTGCGGCGAGCTTTGCCGCGACCCCCTCCTTCGTGAGGCGCAGGCAGTGCTTGTCGTACCGCCCCACGCCGTTCGCGTCGCGGAGAGAATCCAGCCGCGCCTTGTCGCAGAAACAGTAGTATGCGCCGCCGCGCTCCACGAGCTTTTCGGCGTACTCCTTATAGATCGCGGCGCGCTCGCTCTGGATATAGGGACCGCAGTCCCCGCCCATGCCGGGGCCTTCGTCGCAGGAAATGCCCGCCTCGGCGAGCGTCTCGTAGATGACGCGCACAGCGTCCTCCACGTAGCGGCTGCTGTCCGTATCCTCGATGCGCAGGATAAATTTCCCGCCGTTCTTCTTTGCAAAAAGGTAGCCGTACAGCGCGGTGCGCAGGTTCCCGATGTGCATGTACCCCGTGGGGCTGGGCGCAAAGCGCGTCCTCACTTCCTTCATACCGTTCCTCCGTTTTCTTCTGCAGTCCCCGCGAGGGCGCTCTCTAAGCGGCCGTCGCAGAAATAACTGTAAATGCCCTTTCTCGTATAGATGACGCTGTCGTTGAACTTCGCGCCGTGCAGCGCGCAGAGTTTCCCGATCTCATACACGGCGGCATCGTCCGCGGCGGACGGGCGCATGTCGCCGCTGGGGTGATTGTGCGCGATGATCACGCCGCACGGCTTGATCTGCGCGAGCACGTAGCTGATGAACCGCGCGTCGATGCCGACGCGGCTGTGGTGCGCGTTCTTGACGGAGCGCAGGTACAGCAGCGTGCCGTCCTCGCCCACGCAGTACAGCTCGAGCATCTCGTCGGGGAACCCGCGGAACCGCTCGCCGATAAAGTTTTTCATGTCCGAAAAATTGACGAACCGCGGACGCCTGCCCGCATCGGAAAGGCGGATGCGCGAGACCAGCGCGCCGACGAGCGTGAGAAATTCGGACGTGCCCGCGCCCACGCCTTCTACGGTGGAGAGCAGTGCGGGCGGCGCGCTGAACACCCCCTGCAGGTCGCAGAACGCGTCCAGCAGATCGTGCGCGACGGGGTTGGTATTCTTCCTGCTGATGCAGTAATACAGCAGGATCTCCAGCAATTCGTGGTCGCTGATCTGATCCGGGTCGGTGAACAGTCTGTCGCGCATGCGCTCTCTGTGTCCTTCGTGCATTCCCTTCTCCCAACGTTAAAAAATGATTGCAGAGCCCGCCAAACAGTACGCCTATTTTATCATATCCGCCGCGCTTTGTAAACTTTTTCAAGCGCCCGTGCGCCATTTACGGCGAAAGCGGGAGAGCGCCCCGCCGCGGCGGGGCGCAGATGCGCAGAAAACTCCCGTAAAAACACGGGAAGAGGGCGCCCGCAGGGGCGCCCTCTTCCCGCCGCCGAAGGGCGGCTCTCATTTCTCATCGTAATCGAGATAGGCGGCAGGATCGATCTGCTCTCCGTCCTCCAGCACTTCGAAGTGCAGGTGCGCCCCCTCGTTGTACTCGTTGCCCATCGCGTCCGCCGCGGCGGATACGGTGCCGATCGTCTCGCCCTGCCCGACGGTATCTCCCACGCGCAGCCCCGATGCCGCATCGATGGAAGCATAGACGGTATACAGCCCGTCGCCGTGGGAAAGCACGACCTTCCCGCCCTCGAGGATGTTCTCCGTAATGCTCTCGACGGTGCCCGCATACGCCGCCGTCACTTCCGTGCCCGCCTCGGCGGCAAAATCCAGCCCCGTATGCAGACAGTAGCGGTTCAGCGTGGAATTGTACCAGAAAGAGTAGGTCTGCGCCACGGTCGCGTTCGCGACGGGGAGAGAGAACACGACTTCGGTATCCACGTCCTCGTCGGGCTCCTCCTCTTCGCCGTCGTCCGGCGTTTCGGGCTCTTCCGTCTCATCCGGCTCCTCCAGCGTCTCGCTTGTGGCGGCGGGAGAGAGAAAGACCGCCATGAGCACGATCGCCGCGATCAGCACGAGCGCGCACGCCGCGACCGTGATATAGTACAGCCTGCCGTGTCTGCGCTTTGCCTTTTCGCCTTCCTGCCCGCCCTGCGCGAGGTCGGGCTCCCGTTCCTGTTCTTTCTTTTTCATGATAGACCCTCCGAAAAGTTTGTGCTCCGATTGTTGACGCTTTCCGAGCGGTTTATACCTGCGCCGCAAAAATTTTTTCAGTACCCGCCGAAAATGAGGGGAGAACCCACGCTCGCCGCGCTCCCGCGCACCGCGATATGCAGGTTGACGGGCACGCCCGCGACCGTCACGCCGCCCGAAAGATACGCGGAATAATAGTAATAGTCGGTCACGTCCGCGCTCTCCTGTACGAGCACGAGCGCCGCCCCGTATTTTTCCGCCTGCGCGAAGGCGTCCTCCGCATTTTCATAATAGGCGCTCTCGCCCGTATAGCCTTTGAGCGTCAGCCGCACGCGCGCGGCGTCCTCGGGCGCGGCGAGCGTGATCTCCGCCTGCGAACTCGCGCTCGCCGAATAAAAGGTGTAGCGCTGCGCCCCCGCAAACAGCAGCGGCTTGTCCAGTTGCTGCGGCAGGGCGAGCAGGAACAGACAGGCGAGCAAAAACAGAAAAACGAGCGCGCACTCCGCCGCGCGCCTTGCCTTCATGCACATAAAAAACCGCCTCCGAAACAATTCGGACGCGGTTATTGCCTGCTTTTTCGCCGTTTATACCTTCCTTCGGGCAGAGAAAAAGGCCCTTCCGCGCGGGAAGGGTCCCTTCATTCCCCGCAGAGCGGGGCTTTGCCGTTCGGGTTTTACGGCTATGCCTTGAATACGATATTGATCGTCGTCGAGCCGACTATCTCCGTCATCGTGAGCGTCGTGTCGTCGAACGTGACGTACATTTCCACGTCTTCGCCGAAAACAGTCGCCAACTCATCTGTATAGGTGATGAGATACCTCCCGTCCTCTTCGGTATAATCCATCACGTTTTTCTGGCTGCCGGAGCCTGTCTCCAGAACGAACTGCCCGTTTTCAAAGTATGCGGTTGCCCCCGTGAGCATGGCATCGAAAATCCCGCCGTCGTCGACGTCCACCGAATCGTATGTGTATTTTGTGGACGTGGGCACGTCTCCCTCGTCGCACGCCGTCAGCGCGAAACACACGCCGACCGCCAGCACCGCCGCCATGCAGACGACGAGCAGCTTTGACCAGACCTTCTTCATTCCCGTTCCTCCTTTGAATAGGATTTTATCGTATTCCATTATACCCCCCCCCGAAAAATGTCAAGCAATTTGCACATTTTTACCAAAAAAAACCAACATTCCCGCCGCCGCGAGCCCTCGCCCCCTGCGCGGCGTTCCTTCCTCCCTGCCGTGTTCCCTCTCCGTGCCGCGGTCCCTCTCCATGACGCGGTTCCTCTCCATGACGCGCCGCTCCGAACGGCGAGCCGCATGGCACACCCTGCCCGTTCCCTCCCCGAACGGCAGCCGACGCGACTGTTCAGAAGATAGACCAACGCCCTGCGGCACTGCCGCAGGGCGTTGCATTTTCCGAAAAGGGTAAATTTCGGTCGCTTCTATAATCTTGCTGCGCGTGGCAAAATAACACTTTTGCCTAAGCGCCCTCAATTTGCCGCATACCTGCGGCTTTTAAGAAAAGGGGTGAATGTGCGCGATTTCTATAATTTCTTGCAAAAGGCAAAACCACGCTTTTGCCTTTTGCCCCATACGCCGCGCGGGCGGCGTGACGGAAGAGGGTGAATTTGCCGCACTCCTATAATGGCGTGCCCCATAAGGTGCGGCGCAGAGGAAAACCTCCCTTGTCCCGAGCATAGCGAGGGCAATGGGGTTGTCCTCAAAATCACGGAAAAATTTTTTGTCAGCTCAAAAAATTTTTCGTGAACTCTTTTTCACTGTTTCCCCTTCCTCCCCAGCGGGATATGCGCGCAGGCGTTGAGGGTGAGCGGCGCAAAATTGCCCGCGCGGTACTGCACCAGCCCCTCGGCGGCGATCATCGCCGCGTTGTCGGTGCAGAACTTCTTTTCGGGCAGGACAAGCCGCAGCCCCGCCTCGCCGCAGCGCTTGGCAAGCAGGTCGCGCAGGTAGCCGTTCGCGATGACCCCGCCGCCCGCGGCGACCGTATCGCAGCCCTTCTCCCTCGCCGCAGCGACGGCACGCGAGACGAGCACGCCGCAGGCGGCGCTCTGAAAGGACGCAGCCACGTCCGCGCGGCTGTAACTCTCCCCGCGCTGCTCCCTGTTGTGGCAGTAGTTCAGAACCGCCGTCTTCAACCCGCTGTACGAAAAATCGTAGCCGCCGCCCGCGAACATTTTGGGGAGCGGGATCACCGCCCGCCCCTCGCGCGCAAGCCTCTCCACGGACGGACCGCCGGGATACGGCAGACCGAGAATGCGCGCGACCTTGTCGAACGCCTCGCCCGCGGCGTCGTCGCGGGTGGAGCCTAAAATTTCAAACTCGGTATAGCTCTTCGTGTACAGGACGGCTGTGTGCCCGCCGCTCGCGAGCAGGGTGACGAAGGGCGGCTCGAGCGATGTATCCGCAAGGTACGCCGCCGCCATGTGCCCGCGGATATGGTCGACCGCGATGAGCGGCAGCCCGAGCGCGAAGGCGTACGCCTTGGCAAAGGACAGCCCGACGAGCAGCGCGCCCAACAGCCCCGCGCCGTAGGTGACGGCGACGGCGGAGAGCTGTTCCCCTCGCACGCCCGCCTGCGCGAGCGCCCCGGAGACGACCGCGCTCACCGCGTCGGTATGCGCGCGGGAGGCGAGCTCGGGCACGACCCCGCCGTATTTCGCCTGTTCCGCCGCGGAGGAGATGACCGCGTTGGAGAGCAGCTCCCGCCCGCGGATGACGGCGGCGCAGGTCTCGTCGCACGAACTTTCGATGCCGAGGATGAGCGGCTCGCGGTCAGCCCCGCGCCGTGCGGCGCGGTCGGCATAAAGCTGAAAATCTCCCATAAAAAACTCCCGTGCGGCGGGGCGCATATGCGCCCCGCCGCAACCGTCCCGTTTTTCAGAGCGCACGGCGGCGTTTTCCGCCCGCCTGCGTTCCCATACATATGTGCCCCGCCGCAGGCGGGGAGAAATCACTGCTGCATCGCCCGTTTGAACGCCGCGGGAACGCGGTCGAACACTTCCAGCCGCTCCCCGACAAGCTCGTCCAGCACCCGCCTGTACATGCCGTACACGCGCTCGGAGACATAGAACTTCCCCGCAAAGGAGGACTTGACGAGATCGTCCAGAAAATCGAGGTCGAGCTGCGCATCGAAGAGCACCAGCCCCTTGTGCACGAGCCGCGCCTGCGTGCGCGTCTCGCAGAGGTCGAGCTCTTCCGCCTTCACTTCGCGCAGGAGAAGGATCGCGGGCAGCGGCACGGCGCCCTCGGAATAGTTCCTGTCCGACAGGGCGGGCACATAGCCGCGCATGCCCCTGTACTCGTCGTGCACGCAGATGAGCGCGGCAGCCGCCTCCGAAACGGGCGTCTTGTGCGGGAGCCCCTTCTTCGTATAGTACAGGGTGTCCCCTTTTACGCCGTAGCGGGCCCGGATGACGAACTGCGGCAGCGCCGCGAGCAGCACGCCGCAGGGCACGAGCACGCCGCACCAGATCGCGCCGCCCGTGAGATAGAAATACGCCAGGACGCCCAGCGCAGCAATCACCGAGCCGATCGCTATGAACCGCGCCGATTCCGTGCGGCGGCGGGTAAAGCGGTAGTACTTCTTCATGCTCAGCTCTTTTTGAGGTAATCGATGATGAAGGGCTGCAGGTCGCCGTCCATGACCGCCTGGATATTGCCCGTTTCACAGCCCGTGCGGTGGTCCTTGACCAGCGTGTACGGGCAGAAGACATAGCTGCGGATCTGGCTGCCCCACTCGATCTTCTTGATCTCGCCCTTTAAGTTCTGTTCGTTTGCGAGCCGCTCGCTCTCGCGCAGTTCGATGAGTTTGGAGCGCAGCATCTTCATCGCCATTTCGCGGTTCTGCATCTGCGAACGCTCGTTCTGGCAGGAGACGATGATGCCCGTCGGGATATGCTGGATGCGGATGGCGGACTCCGTCTTGTTGATGTGCTGCCCGCCCGCGCCCGAGGAGCGGTAGGTCGTGACCTTCAGATCCTCCGCGCGGATCTCGACGTCTCCCTCGTCCTCGATCTCGGGCATGACCTCGAGGGAGGCAAAGGAGGTGTGGCGGCGCTTGTTCGCGTCAAAGGGGGAGATGCGCACCAGCCTGTGCACGCCCTTCTCCGCTTTGAGGTAGCCGTAGGCGTTCTCGCCCTCGATCTTGAAGTCGACGCTCTTGATGCCCGCCTCGTCGCCGTCCAGACGGTCGAGCTCGGTGACGCGGAAGTTGTTGCGCTCGGCGTAGCGGGTGTACATGCGGTAGAGCATGGAGACCCAGTCGCAGCTCTCGGTGCCGCCCGCGCCCGAATGCAGGGTCAGAAGCGCGTTGTTCGCGTCGTACTTGCCGCGCAGGAGGGAGCGGATGCGCATATCCTCGAGGTCCGCCTCGGCGGTCGCAAACATTCCGTCCAGCTCGGGGATGAGGTCCTCCTCGCCCGTCTCTTCGATGAGGTCGATGACCTCGTTCACCTCTTCGAGCGCCTTTTTGCCCTTCTCATAGGCGCCTATCTTGCCCTCGACGACGGAGACCTCGCGCCCGAGCTTTGCCGAACGCTCGATGTCCTGCCACACTTCGGGCTGTTCCTGTTCGGCTTTCAGCTCCGCGAGCTTTTCGCGCAGCACGTCTATATCCAGCGCCTGTTTGGTCTCTTCGAGCGTGCTCTCGAGCGCCTTCGCTTTCAGCCTGTAATCGTCTGCCCTGAACATAGTCCTCCCTCTGCGTTACGCGTTCTTCCCGCAGCAGTTCTTGTATTTTTTGCCGCTGCCGCAGGGGCAGGGGTCGTTGCGCCCCACTTTGGGCGCGGCGGAGGGGACGGGTTTTGCGCCCGCGCTCTCGGGCGAATTGGTGGTGAGCTGTTCGGGCGCCGCCGTCTGCGGCGTCATCTCAACGGGCCGCACGGCGGGGCGGTTGACCTCGATGCGCACCTTCAGCAGCATGGCGATGGTCGTGTTCTGGATGCGTTCGATCATCTCGTCGAACATCTCATAGCCTTCCTGCTTGTAGGCGATGACGGGGTCCGTATTGCCGTACGCGCGCAGGCCGATGCCCTTGCGGAGCTGGTCCATCGCGTCGATCTGGTCGATCCAGTTGCGGTCAACGTTCATCAGCAGGAACCTGCGCTCGATGTCCGCATAGTCGATGCCGAGGTCGTTTTTCACCTGCTCGATCTTCTCGGCGTACGCCTTCTCCGTCGCCTTGGTGATGCGCGAAAGGGCGTACTCGGTGTCCCATTTGGCGAGCTTTTCGGGGGTGACGAAGTTGCTCCCCTCGGGCAGCAGCCTGTTTTCGAGCGCGCGGTTGAGCGCGGCGGCGTCCCACTTTTCGGGCATCTCGTCGATGTTCACCGCCTCGGAGACGACGGTGCGCACGAAGTCGGGGATGTACTTCACGACCTGTTCATGCACGTCCTCGCCTTTGAGCACCTTCATGCGCTCGGCATAGATGACCTCGCGCTGCTTGTTCATGACGTCGTCATATTGCAGGACGTTTTTGCGGATGCCGAAGTTCCTGCCCTCGATCGCCTTCTGCGCATTTTCGATGCCGCGCGAGAGCATCTTGGACTGCAGGCAGGTGTCCTCGTCCTTGATGAAGGCGCTGTAGATGCGCTTCATGCGCTCGCCGCCGAACCGTTTGATGAGGTCGTCCTCGAGCGAGATGAAGAAGAGGGACACGCCGGGGTCGCCCTGGCGCCCGCTGCGACCGCGGAGCTGGTTGTCGATGCGGCGGCTCTCGTGCCGCTCGGTGCCGAGGATGCACAGACCGCCCGCTTTGACGACCTCCTCCTTCTCCTTGTCCGTCTCTTCCTTGTACTGCGCGTACAGCCCGTCGTACATGGCGCGGTATTTTTTGCGCTCTTCCTCCTCCTCGCCCGAAAGTTCGGCATAGGAGGTGGCGAGCTCGATCTTGTCGTGCTCGACGCCCTCTTCGCGCATGCGCTTTTTGGCGAGGTACTCGGGGTTGCCGCCGAGCAGGATGTCCGTGCCGCGGCCCGCCATGTTCGTCGCGATGGTCACGGCGCCGTATCTGCCCGCCTGCGCGACGATCTCCGCCTCGCGCTCGTGGTTCTTCGCGTTGAGAATGTTGTATTTGATGCCGTTCTTGCGCAGCATGCGCGCGATCTCTTCGGATTTTTCGACGGTGACCGTACCGATGAGCACGGGCTGGCCCGCCTCGTGCCGCTTTGCGATCTCGGCGAGCAGCGCCTTCTTTTTGCCGTCCTCGGTGGGATACACCGCATCGGGCTGATCCTTGCGGATGACGGGGCGGTTGGTCGGGATCTCCACGACGTCCAGCGAATAGATGGTGCGGAATTCGCCCTCCTCCGTCTTTGCCGTACCCGTCATGCCCGAGAGCTTGCGGTACAGGCGGAAGAAGTTCTGGAAGGTGATGGTCGCATACGTCTTGTTCTCGTTGCGCACCTTCACGCCCTCTTTCGCCTCGATCGCCTGGTGCAGGCCGTCCGAATAGCGGCGGCCGATCATCAGGCGGCCCGTGAATTCGTCGACGATGATGACCTCGCCGTCGTTGACGATATAGTCCTCGTCGCGGTGGAAGAGCTTGTGCGCCTTGAGCGCCTGCTGGATGTGATGGTTGAGCGCCGCGTGCTCGATGTCGCCGAGGTTGTCGATATTGAAGAAGCGCTCCGCCTTCGCCGCGCCGCGCTCGGTGATCTGCACCGTCCTGTTCTTGCGGTCGATGACGTAGTCCCAGTCGCCGTACTTGTCGCCCTTGGCGATGTCGTCGTAGTCGCCGTACTTGGACTCCTCTTCCTCCTCGGCGTCCTCCCCCTCTTCGCGCTGCTTTTTCTTCTTCTTTTTGGTGTCCTTGTCCTCTTCGCCCTGCTGCCCCTCGTCGTCGAACCCGCCCTGCATGGTGCGCACGAGCTTATCCACGCGCTCGTACAGCTCGCTGGACTTGTCCCCCTTGCCCGAGATGATGAGCGGGGTGCGCGCCTCGTCTATGAGAATGGAGTCCACCTCGTCGACGATCGCAAAGTCCAGCCCGCGCTGGATCATGCGCTTCAAGTCGGTCTTCAGGTTGTCGCGCAGGTAGTCGAACCCGAGCTCGTTGTTCGTGGCGTAGGTGATGTCGCACGCGTACGCCTGCCGCTTCGCGTCGTCGTCCATGCCGGGGACGACCACGCCGACGGTCAGCCCGAGGAACTTGTGCACCTTGCCCATCCAGTCCGCGTCGCGGCGGGCGAGGTAGTCGTTGACGGTGACGATATGCACGCCCTTGCCCGCCAGGGCGTTCAGGTAGGAAGGCAGGGTCGCCACGAGCGTCTTGCCTTCGCCCGTCTTCATCTCGGCGATGCGCCCCTGGTGGAGCACGATGCCGCCGACGATCTGCACGCGGTAATGTTTGAGTTTGAGCACCCGCCACGCCGCCTCGCGCACGACGGCGAACGCGTCGTAGAGGATGTCGTCCAGCGTCTCGCCCTTGGCGAGCCGCTCTTTGAGCAGCCCCGTCTGCGCGCGCAGCTCGGCATCGCTCATGGCGGCGTACTTCGGCTCGAGCGACATGACCCTGTCCGCCATTTTATCGATCCTGCGCAGGCTCTTCCTGGCGTCGTTGTTGAACAGATAATTGATAAGACCCATACGGGCACCTCCTTCTGCGCGGCGGAAAAAACACATCCGCCGCCGCGGTGCGGACGGCGCGGGAAAGCGCACTCCGCCATGATGATCGTAAACGTTTTTATTTTACTATATTTGCAAAAAAATGTAAAAGAAAAAGCTCCCCTTTCGCAAAAAAAGTTGCCCCGCCGCCCCCTTTTCGGCAAAAAAACAGCGCTTTTTTCAGCCCCTTTGCCCCTGCTCCTTCCCGCCCCGCACCGCCTGCGGCACGGACGCCGCCGTCAGCAGGCACACGCTGCGCGCGCCCGCACGCAGGAGAGCGGCAGCCAGCGCGTTCGCCGTCGCGCCCGTCGTCATCACGTCGTCGACAAGCAGGATCTTCTTCCCGCGGCATTTCGCGCGCTCGTGCACGCGGAAACTGCCGCCGAGGTTCTCCGCCCGCTCCCGCCGCGGGAGCGTCTTCTGCGCCTCCGTCTCGCGCGTCTTGACGAGCAGTTCCGCCTCGAAGGGCACGCCTGTACGCGCGGAGAGCTCTGCGGCGAGCAGGGCGCTCTGGTTGTAGCCCCGCTTTTTCAACGCCTTCTCCGTCATGGGCACGCAGGCAAGAAAATCCGTATCCGCAAATTCGCGGGAAAAGAAGGGCAGCATTGCCTCGGCAAACGCGCCCGCAAGGTGCCGCCCGCCCGTCTTGAACCGTTTGACCAGCCGCACGATCTCGCCCTCGTAGCGGAAGGCGCTGCGCGCAGCACGGAATGCGGGCATATCCGCCTTGCATTCGAGGCAGGCGGGGACCGCCTCCGCAGCCGCCCTGCCGCACTTGGCGCAGATATTCCCGCCGTTGAAGGGCAGCGTCTGCAAACAGTGCGGGCAGAACCGCGATCCCCCGTACAGCTCCGCGCCGCAGGCGGCGCAGGTGAGCGTCTCGTCGAACAGCAGCTTTTTCAGGCGGGACAGCAATTCACCTGCCCGCCGCACGCTCCGCCTCCCATGCGAGGGCGCGCCGCTCCAGTCCGCGGACGAACGCATCTTTCCCGTCGCAATACCCCTCGATGTCCTCGGGAAAGCGCGCCGCCAGCTCCCGTTTGAGCGCGCCGTACGCCGCCGCCTCGGCGGGATGCGCGCGCAGATAGTCGCGCACGGCGAGATGCCGCCCGATGTTCCGCACGTCCCCCTCCGCAAAGATATGGATCTGATGCGTGCGCTCGTCGCCGCCCTTGCGGTAATACCTGCGCCCCGCGATGCCGAATTCGCCCATGCACTCGTACCCGAGCGCCTCAAACGCGGCGCTTTGCGCGTCCGCCGCCGCAAGGCTGTGCACGACGGGCATCATATCGATGACGGGCTTTGCGGCAAGCCCCGGCACCGCCGTGCTGCCGATATGGTGGACGGCGACGCAGTTCTCCCCGAGGACGGCGCGGATCGCCGCCGCCTCCCGCGCAAAAAGATCCGCCCAGCGCGGATCATAGTCCGTTACGCGCACGTGCATTGCACATTTTCCTCCAAATACAGAGCGGGGCGACATGCCCCGCTCCTTTCTGCCTGTATCACAGATACTTTTTCAGCCGCTCCGCCGCGTCCGTGCGCTCCCAGGGGAACTCCTCCCTGCCGAAGTGCCCGTATGCCGCCGTCTGCCTGAAGATCGGCCTGCGCAGCCCGAGCTTTTCGATGATCGCCTGCGGACGAAGGTCGAAGTTCTCGCGCACGATCTGCACGAGCTTTTCCTCGGGCACCCGCCCCGTGCCGAAGGTGTTGACGTAGACGGAGACGGGGTTCGCCACGCCGATCGCGTAGGCGAGCTCGATCTCGCACTCGTCCGCAAGGCGCGCCGCCACAATGTTCTTGCAGATATAGCGCGCCATGTACGCCGCGCTGCGGTCGACTTTGGTCGCGTCCTTCCCCGAGAACGACCCGCCGCCGTGCGCGCACCGCCCGCCGTAGGTATCCACGATGATCTTGCGCCCCGTCAGACCGCTGTCCCCCGCGGGGCCGCCGATCTCGAACCTGCCCGTCGGGTTGATATAGTACTTCGTGTCCGCGTCCAGCCACTTCCCGCCGACGACGGGCTCGATGACGTACTTCTTTATGTCCGCGCGGAGCTGTTCCTGCGAGACCTTTTCGTCATGCTGCGCGGAGACGACGACGGTATCCACGCGGACGGGCTTGCCGTCCTCGTATTCGACGGTGACCTGCGTCTTCCCGTCGGGGCGCAGGTAGGGCAGCGTGCCGTCCTTGCGCACCGCGGCGAGCCGCTTTGCGAGCTTCTGCGCGAGCATGTACGGCAGCGGCATGAGTTCGGGCGTCTCGTTCACGGCGTAGCCGAACATCATGCCCTGGTCCCCCGCGCCGATCTGGTCGTACGAACCGCCCCCTTCCTTGCGCTCGAGCGAGGCGTCCACGCCGAGCGCGATGTCCGCGCTCTGCGCATGGATCGCCGTGATGACGGCGAGGGAATTATAGGAGAACCCCTGCCCTTCGGTGTAGCCGATCTCCTTCACGGTGTCCTTGACGATGCGCGAGATGTCGACGTAGCAGCTCGTGGAGAGCTCGCCCATGACGAGCACCATGCCCGTCGTGGCGCAGCACTCGATCGCCGCGCGGGCGCTCCCGTCCTGCGCGAGCACCGCGTCCAGCACCGCGTCCGCGATCTGGTCGCACACCTTGTCGGGGTGCCCCTCCGTCACGCTCTCGCTCGTAAAAAATTTCTTCATATGCGTCTTTGCTCCTGTGCTATATGCCGCTTTATTATATCGCATCGCGGAAAGGTTGTCAATGTTTTTAAAATGTGCTACAATGCCGTGTATGGGCAAGTGCGGGCTTTGCCCCGTGCGGTGCGGGGCGGACAGGACAAGACAGGCGGGCGCCTGCGGCGCGGGGGCGGATATTCTGCTCGTGAAATACGGGCTGCACCCCTATGAGGAGCCGTGCATCTCGTATAAGAACGGGTCGGGCACCGTCTTTTTCGGCGGGTGCGCGCTGCGGTGCGCGTTCTGCCAGAACTACGAGCTCTCCCGCGCGCGGTGCGGGAGGGAGGTGAGCGCGAAGGAGCTTGCGGCGGTGTTCTGCGAGCTGGAAGAGCGCGGCGCGGAGAATATCAACCTCGTGACGGCGTCGCACTTCGTGCCGCAGCTTCTGGAAACCTTCCGCATCCGCCGCCCGAAGATCCCCGTCGTGTACAACACGCACGCCTACGAGACCCTCCCCGCGCTCCGCGCGCTGGACCCGTATATCGATGTGTGGCTGCCCGACCTCAAATTCTTTGCGCCCGCGCTCTCCGCGCGCTATACGGGGCGGGCGGACTACTTTGCCGTCGCCTCCCGCGCCGTCGCGTTCATGGCGGAGCGCAAGCCCGACCTGCGGGAGGGCAAGATGTATGCGGGCTGCATCGTGCGCCACCTCATCCTGCCGCTCGGAACAGGCGACAGCCTGCGCATCATCGACTGGTTCGCGCAGCTGCACTCCCCCGCAACCTTTTCGCTGATGGCGCAGTACACGCCCTGCGGCGACGCGGAGCGTTTCCCCGAACTGCGCCGCCCGATCACGGCGCGCGAATACGAACGGGTGCGGGCACACCTCGAACAGAGCGGCATCGAACGCGCCTTCGTGCAGGAGCGCGCCGCCGCGGACGGGAAGTTCATCCCCGATTTTTCGGAGAAGAACGACGCCCTGTTCTGACCTCGCGCATAGGCTGCCCCCTGCCGCACGTGCAAAACACCCTTTGCAGACGGCGGGCGCCATGTATCCTTGACGTTCCCTATGCCCGGCGCCCTATCTTTTCGGCGTGCCCTCCTTCGGTTCGGGCAGGTGCAGAAACTTCCGCTTGAGCTTTACCAGCCTGCGCACGAGCGGCGCGCACGCGGAGGGCGGGGCGGCGGCGAGCCTGCGCTCGAGCAGGAAAATTTTTTGCTTTAAATCGCGTTTCACAACGCTTAGTTTGCGGAATTTTTTGAAAGTATGCTCATTCAACTCGAAAACGTGACCTTCGGGTACGACAACAAACCCATCATAGAGAATGCGGAACTCACCCTCTCCGAGGGCGAGCGCGCGGGCTTTATCGGGCCGAACGGCGAGGGCAAGACGACGCTTCTGCACCTCATGACGGGCGCGCTCGCGCCCGACGCGGGGCGGGTGCTGAAAAAGAGCGGGCTGCGCATGGGCATTTTCGAGCAGAACGGCGGGCTGGAGAGCGAACGCACCGTCTTTGCGGAGATGCAGAGCGTGTTCGCGGACGTGTACGCGGCGCTTGAAAAGCTGCGCGAGACGGAGGAGGCGCTCGCCAAGGTCTCCGACCCCGCGCAGGTGCGCGCCCTCTCGGAGCGGCACGAAAAGCTCGAAAAGCGCATCGCCGCGGCGGACGGATACAACGTTGAAGTGCGCATCCGCACCGTCCTCAACGGGATGGGGTTCGGCGGCAGGTACGAGCAGGTCGTCTCCACCATGAGCGGCGGGGAAAAGACGCGGCTCAAGCTGTGCCGCCTGCTCCTCGAAGAGCCGGAGCTCCTGCTCCTGGACGAGCCGACCAACCACCTCGACACGGACACGCTGTTCTGGCTCGAGGACTACCTGAAAAGCTACCGCGGGGCGGTGTTCGCCGTCTCGCACGACCGCTGGTTCCTCGATTCGCTCATGGGCAAGATCTACGAGCTGGAGAACAGGCGGGTGCACATGTACCGCGGGAACTACTCCAAATACAAACTCTTAAAGGCGGAGCGCGTCCTCGCCCAGGAGCGCGCGTACGAAAAACAGCAGAAGGAGATCGCCGCGCTCAAAGACTACGTCGCCCGCAATATCGTGCGCGCGACGACGGCGAGCAGCGCGCAGTCGCGCGTGAAAAAGCTGGAGAACATGGAGGTGCTCGAAAAGCCCCTCCCGCCGCCCGCGCCGCCCTCCTTCCGTTTTGAGACGGACGCGGAGAGCGAAGAGCGCACCCTCGAAGTGCGCGGGCTGCGCCTCGCCGCGGGAGAGAAAGAGCTGTTTAAAAGCGCGGACTTTGCCGTGCGGCGGGGCGAAAAGATCGCCCTGCTCGGCGCGAACGGGGCGGGGAAGTCCACCCTCGCCCGCGCGCTCGCGGCGGGGAGAGACCCCGCGATCGCCTGGGGCAGGTACGTGAAGATCGGCTACTACGACCAGGAGAACGCCGCGCTCGACCCCGACGACACCGTGCTCGGCGCGCTGTGGAACAGGCACCGCGGCATGAGCCAGACGGAGGCGCGCGCGCTGCTCGCGCGCGCAAAGCTGGGCGAGGAGGACATCGGCAAGAAGGTGCGGCAGCTCTCGGGCGGGGAGCGCGCAAAGCTCGCGCTCGTACTGCTCGAGGCGGAGCGCGCGAACGTGCTCATTCTGGACGAGCCGACCAACCACCTCGACCTGCAGGCGCGCGAGGCGCTGGAGAGCGCGCTGCGGGCTTTTAACGGAACGCTGCTGTTCGTCTCGCACGACCGCTGGTTCATCGCCGCGCTCGCGCAGAAGATCTTAGAGGCGGAGGACGGGCGCCTCACTCTATACCCCTGCGGGTACGCCGAATACGCGGAACAGAAAAAGCGCGCCGCGCAGAGCGCGGCGGCGCAGAAAAACGCACAGAAGGCGGAGGAGCGCGCAAGGGCGGGCGCGGCGGCGCACCGCTCGAAGGCGGAGCGCGCCGAGGAAGCAAAGCGCAAACAGCGCGTCAAAGAGACGGAGGCGAAGATCGCCGCCCTCGAATCGGAGGAGGCGGCGCTCAATGCCGCGATCGCCGACCCTGCCGTCGCCGCGGATTACAGGCTTTTAGCCGAAAAATGTGCGCGGCTGGAGACCCTCCGCGCCGAGCTGGACGCGCTGTACGAAGAGTACGAAACGCTGCTGTAAGCCGAAAACCGAGCGGCACAAAAGCGCATAAGCGCAAAGACGGGCGGCACAAAGACGTGTTTCACGAAGATGTGCAGTATAAAACGGGCGGGCGCTCACCGCCCGTTTTTCCTGTCCGCATTGTACACCGCCGCCAGAAGACCGACCAGCTTTTCCCGCACGGGCAGGTCCATGCCGCGGTACAGGCGCAGCATCTCCATTTCGTCCGACGAAAAATAGATGCCGCTCTTATAATAGTCGACGACGGCACCCGCACAGGTGACGCACCGCTCGGTGCGCAGCCCCAGCGCGCCCGCGAGCGCCATGCCGAGCGCCTCTTCCCGCGCGCCCTCCCCCTCAAAGAAGGCGGCGATTGCGGAGGGCGGCTGCCCCGTCCTCTGCGCGAGCTCCGCATAGCTGAGCCCGTTCCCCCGCCGTATCTCGTCCAAGACCTGCACAACGTCTCTCCCGACCATATCCCTACGCTCCTTCCCCTCATTATATACAACCGTTGATTGTCGGTCAAGAATTTTTACACCCACTGGACGTATAATCTGTAAGCGTGGGGGTGTAAAGATGATCGTTCAGAGCAAAATACAGCAGCGCCTTGCGGAGACGATCCGCCAGAGCGGCATGACGCAGAGGGAGATCGCGCAAAAACTGCGGGTGAGCCAGCAGATGATCTCGCAGTATCTTCTGGGCAAAAAGATGCCCGCCCTCGATACGTTCGCAAACCTGTGCGAGGTCCTCGACGCCGACCCCGCTTATATTTTGTGCTTAAAAGCCTGAACACGCCCTTTTTACAGTATATCATAGTCATTGCCTATATGTCAAGATTATTATAGTCATTGCCTGTTATAATTTGCCCAAACTGATGAAAGAGGTTTGGCAATGATAACATTGGAAATGATACGGGAACGACTGATCGAAAGCATCAGCACGAGCGGACTGACGCAGACGGAGATCGCAAAGAGGCTGGGCATCAAACAGCCGACGGTCGGGCAATACCTTTCGGGCAGGAGCATGCCCGCGCTCGACACGTTTGCAAATCTGTGCAAAATTCTGGACGCCGACCCCGCGTATATTCTCTGCATCAACCAATAGGACGGCTGCGACATGAAACCGCGTTCAAAAGAGTACGGCACCGCCAATCTCATCGGCAAAAATGCGGAGCGATTGCGAAAAGAGCGCAATTTGTCGCAAAAGGATTTTATTGCACGATTGCAGGTGTTCGGCGTAGACATCAACCCGACCAGCTATTCCAAATTGGAGGGACAACTGCGGTCCGCCTCCGACCGAGAGGTGTTCGCCATTGCACAGATCTTGCAGGTCCCCATGGAAGAGCTGTACCGCTCTCATTAAGGAACCGCCGCCGCTCTTACAAGAGCGACGGCGCCGTCTTTTTTGTGTCATTTCGCCCGCGCGCGGCAAGCGGAGAAATCTGAGCAATTTGCCATGCAAGTTTTATGCAGCCAATCGTAGCCGAAAACTCGCTCCCCCCCTATCATCCCGAGCCTGTCGAGGGATGACAGGAAAAGCAACAATCATTTTCAACGTGTCATTTCGACCGAGCGTAAGCGAGCGGAGAAATCTTTGGCAAAATCCCGCGAGAGTTTTATACAGTTTGTTTAGCAATACAGACTGTATCCAACCCTCGCGCTGCGGAGCAAAGACCCGTTCGACTTCGCAGGGCGTCCCTTCCCGCCCTGCTCCGCTCAGGGTGACACAAATAAGCACAGCTACATTTTTTATAATTTCTTGCGCGTGGCAAAATGACACTTTTGCCTAAGCGCCCCCAATTTGCCGCAACCCTGCGGCTTACGGGAAGAGGGTGAATTTTCGCCCGTTCTATAATACGTAGCCCTAAAAAGGGCGAAAAGAGTGGAGAAACCATTGCCGAGCGGCAACGCCGCGAACAATGGTGTCTCCCTAAAATCACGGCAAATCGCAGCGCCTTTGCGCGAGATTTGCGTGAACCCTAAAACAACTGCAACACATCCACCAGCACCGCAAAGCCGAGCAGCAGGATAAACCCGACGGTATGGATGACCGCCTCGACCCTGCGGTTGACGGGCTTGCCGCGGATCCACTCGATGAGAGTAAAGACGACTTTCGACCCGTCCAGCGCGGGAATGGGCAGGAGATTGAAGACGGCGAGGTTCACGCCGATATAAGCGGCGATCTCCAGAAAGGACTGCGCCCCGCGCGAGGCGATCTCGGACGTGACGCGGATGGTCGTGATCGGCCCGCCGAACGCGGAAAGCCCCAGATCGCCCGTCAGAAGCTGCCCCAGCACCTTGAAGATGCTCCCGCCGATGCGGAAGGAATAGGAGACGGAGCGCCCGACCGTCTCGAAAAAGCCGAAACGGTAGGACGCGGACGCGACATAGTACCCCGTTCCGCCGCCCTCCTGTTCAAACGCCTCGATGCCCAGCGCGCGCCACAGCGCGGCGGTATCGGTGAGGTTGGAAAACGCCGCGTCCGCACGCAGCATGACGCGCACCTCGATCACCTCCCGCCCCGCCACCGTGCGGCGGGAGACGGTGAACTCCGCGAGGTCGCCCTCCTTCCTGCCCTCGAGCGCGCTCATCAGGTCGGAGGTGAGGTACATGTCCTTCCCCTCGCAGGAGAGGATGATGTCCCCGTCCTCGAACACATACCCCGCGAGCGGGATGCCGCTCTGCGTCGTATCGGCGCCGTCCACGCGGTACGCCATGACCAGAAGCTGCCCGAAACTGAAAAAGGAGAGGAGCAGCAGCACGAGCGCGAGAAGATAGTTCATCGCCGCGCCCGCGAGCAGCACGATGATGCGCTGCCACGGTTTTTTGTTGTTGAAGGCGTCGGGGTGGATGGTCTCCCCCTCCTCGCCCTCGAAGGCGCAGTACCCGCCCAGCGGGACCGCGCGGACGGAGAACAGCTCTCCGTTCTTTCTGCGTCTTTTGAAGAGCGCGGGTCCGAACCCGATCGCAAATTCGTTGATCTTAAAGCGGAAGATCTTCCCGGCGAGATAGTGCCCGAACTCGTGCACGGTGATCATCGCAAGCAGGATGAGGAGCGCCAGCAGCACCGCGCCGACCGTGCCCATCACATCCGAAAATGCGAGAAGATTTCCCATAGCCCTCCCTGTTACGGCAGCGCCTCCGCCGCCGCGGCGCGCGCGGCGCGGTCGGCCTCGCAGAGCTGCGCGTAGCTTACGACCTCCTCCCGCGACGCGCGGGAGAGCGCGCACTCTATACTATCCGCAATTTGCGTATATTTTATTTGCCCCTTCAGAAAGGCGGAGACGGCGACCTCGCCCGCCGCGTTGAGCACGCAGGGCAGCGTGCCGCCCGCCTCCGCCGCCGCGAGCGCGAGCGAAAAACAGGGGTAGCGCGCCCCGGACGGCGCCTCAAAGTGCAGCGCGCCGAGCTTTAAAAAGTCGACGGACGGCAGGGCGCAGCTCAGCCGCTCGGGATAGGTGAGCGCGAGCTGGATGGGCAGCTCCATGGAGGGTACGCCCATCTGCGCGAGCACCGCGCCGTCCGCAAATTCGACCATGGAATGCACGATGCTCTCACGGTGGACGAGCACCTGTATCTGCGAAAGGTCCGCGCCGAACAGGTGCATCGCCTCGATGACCTCGAACCCCTTGTTGAGCATGGTGGCACAATCGATGGTGATCTTGTCGCCCATGCGCCAGTTCGGGTGCGCGAGCGCCTCCTTCGCGGTCACGTCCGCGAGCTCTTCGAGCGGCACGTCGCGCAGTGCGCCGCCGCTTGCGGTGAGCAGAATGCGGCGGAAGGGCGCGTTCCTGTCAAAGCCAAGGCACTGCCAGATCGCGGAGTGCTCGCTGTCCACGGGCAGAATGCGCGCGCCCTTCTTTTTTGCGAGCGCCGTCACGAGCGCGCCGCCCGTGACGAGGCTCTCCTTGTTCGCGAGCGCGACGTCCTTGCCCGCCTCCAACGCGAGCAGCGTCGCCTTCAGCCCCGCAAAGCCCGTGACGGCGACGAGCACGACGTCCGCCTCCGCAAAGGCGCACGCCTCCTCAAACGCCGCCTCGCCCGCGGCAAAGCGGCAGCCCGCAGGCACTTCCGCAAGCGTCCCCTCCCGCCGCAGCACGGCAAGGCGGGGCGAGAGCCGCGCCGCCTGCGCGGAGAGAAGGGCGGCGTCCGTATTCGCGGCGAGCGCGACGACGCGGAACCGGTCGGGATAGCGGCAGACGACTTCGACCGCCTGCCTGCCGATGGAGCCCGTACTGCCGATGAGCGCTATGTTTTTCATCCTGTCCTACTCCTCTACTGTATGCGTCCGCGCGCCCGCTTATGCGGGCGCGCAAGGGAGCAAAGCGCGGTTTTTCCGAACGAACCACGCCGCACCCTTTTTCCGTAAAAAACAAAAAGATACCCGCGCGGGGTATCTTCGCTGCGCTAAACGAGGGGCGGCACGATGAGCAGCGCGAACAGGATATACACGATCATGCTCGCAAACAGCGTGCCGTCGATGCGGTCGAGAACGCCGCCGTGCCCGGGCAGAAGATTGCCCATGTCCTTGACGCCCAGCCTGCGCTTGATGACGCTCTCCACGAGGTCGCCGAACTCGGTCAGAAGAGAGGTGACCAGCCCGAGCGCCGCAAAGAGCACCCACGGCGTGCCCGCCCAGCCGGCACCCACACCCGCGTACACATAGCCCGTGCAGACCGTGTACAACCAATACAGGAGCACGCTCGCGCCCGTGCCGAACACGACCCCGCCGACCGCGCCCGCGACCGTCTTGTGCGGGCTGATCGTCGGGCAGAGCTTTCTGCCGCCGATCAGGCTGCCCGTGAGGAACGCAAAAGTATCCGCGACGGGCGAGATGACGAAGATGAGCAAAAGCGCCAGCGTGGACGCCTGCCACAGTCCGTTCGCGAGCAGCATCGTTGCGAGGATCGCCGTCGGGTACACGCCGACGAGCAGCGACGCGCCCGTGCCGCCGAGCGTCGTGTTCTTATGGTCGATGACCAGCAGGCAGAACAGCACGACCGCGAACGCAAAGGAAAGGATCAGCAGCCCGCGGTAGCCCGAGCCCTTTTCCAGCCATTCGCAGAAATAGAACAGCGGCGTGAACAGCCCCGCATACACCCACACGGCGATCTTCTGCGAGAGGGCGGGCGCGGAGACGTTCCCCTCCGTTCCCTCGCCCTTCGCGTGCGAGAACGCGTGCAGCATCTCATAGGTGCCGAAGAGCGAAAACGCATAGATGAGGATGCCGAACAGCCTGTGATCGACCAGCCGCAAAAAGAAAAAACCGACGAGCACGGCGACATAGACGGTGCCCGTGATGAGACGTTTGACCATGCTCACTCCTTCCCCCGCACGTTGCCGAACCTGCGGCTGCGCGAGCCGAAGTCGACGAGCGCCTTTTCAAGGTCGCGGCGGGAAAACTCGGGCCACATTTTGGAGGAGAAGTACAGCTCCGCGTATGCCGCCTGATAGAGCAGGAAGTTGCTCAGCCGCCGCTCGTTGCCCGTGCGGATGATGAAATCGGGGTCGGGAACGCCCGCCGTGAGCAGGAGCGAATGAAAGCTCTCGTCGTCGACGAACCTGCCCAGCGACACCGCCCTGTTCACCGCCTGCAGAACATCCTGCCGCGCGCCGTAGTTGACGCAGATGTTCAGGAGCGAATCGGTAAAGCCCGCCGTCTCCTCTTCGAGCGAACGCATGCTCGCCTGCACGTCGGCAGGGAGCACGGAGAGATCGCCGATCACGTTGATCTTGGCGTTCAGCTCTAAAAGTTTCTCCTTTTTCTTATCGAAAAAGGTGCGGAAGAGCCCGAACAGCTCGTCCAGCTCCTCCTGCGGGCGGGAGAGGTTCTCCGCCGAGAGCGCAAACACCGTGACGATGCGCACCCCGAGATGAAAGGCGTGCCCGCAGATGCGGAACATGTTCTGCACGCCCATTTTGTGACCGTACGCGCGCGGGCGCAGGCGGCGGGTCGCCCACCTGCCGTTCCCGTCCATGATGAACGCGACGTGTACGGGTAGTGTAACCGTCCTCATGGCAGCCTTATACGGACATCAGTTCTTTTTCTTTGTCGGCGGCGTGCTTTTCAATGGATTCGATGCTCTTGGCGAGCGCCTTCTCCACCTGCTTTTCGTACCCCGCGCACTCGTCTTCGGAGAGCTCTTTCGCGGTCTTCATCTTTTTGAGCGCGTCCATCGTCTCGCGGCGCACGTTGCGCGCGGCGACCTTCGCCTCCTCCGAGAGCTGCTTGACCTGTTTGACGAGGTCGCGGCGGCGCTCCTCGGTGAGGTCGGGGAACACGAGGCGGATGACCTTGCCGTCGTTGACGGGGTTCAGCCCGATATTCGAGGCAAGGATCGCCTTTTCGATGTTTTTGAGCATGCTCGCCTCCCAGGGGCTGATCGTGAGGCACTTTGCGTCCGTCACGGCGATGTTGCCGACCTGGTTGACAGGCGTGGGCGCGCCGTAATAGTCCACGAGCACCTTGTCGAGCACGTGCGGGTTCGCCCGCCCCGCGCGGATATTCGCGAACGACTCGCGCAGCACGCTCGCCGTCTTTTCCAATTTATCTTCGAGAACGAGCAACAGCTCCTCCGCCCTTTCAGCTCCTTCCATTTCAAGTCACCTCGTTTCTTTTCGTATTTTCCGCTCCGCGCGGGGGTGCCGCGCGCCTATTTCGCCGTGATGAGCGTCCCGATCGTCTCGCCGCAGATCGCGCGGACGATCGCGTCCTCCTCCGAAAGCCCGAACACGAGCACGGGGATGTCGTTGTCCATGCACATCGTGATCGCCGTCGTGTCCATCGCTTTCAGCCCGCGGCCGATCACTTCCATGTGCGTGATGCGGTCGATCTTCTTCGCCTGCGGGTTCTTCTTCGGGTCGTCGTCGTACACGCCGTCGATATTCTTTGCGAGCAGCAGAATGTCCGCGTTCGTCTCCGCCGTGCGCAGCGCCGCGCCCGTATCCGTCGAGCAATAGGGATTGCCCGTTCCGCAGGCGAAGATGACCACGCGCCCCAGCTCGAAGTGCCTGAGCGCCTTGCGCAGGATGAACGGCTCCGCGACGGAGACCATGTTCAGCGCCGTCTGCACGCGCACGGGCACGCCGCGCTGCTCGATCGCGTCCTGCATGGCGAGGGAGTTGATGACCGTCGCCAGCATGCCCATGTGATCGGCGGTGGTGCGGTCCATGCTCGTGCCCTGCCTGCCCCGCCAGAAGTTGCCGCCGCCCAGCACGATGCCGATCTCCACGCCCATTTCATGCACGCGGATGAGCTGGTCGACGACGCGGGCGATGATCTTTTCGTCCAGCCCGAACCCCTTTTCGCCGGCGAGCGCCTCGCCCGAGAGTTTGAGAATGATCCTCTTGTATTTCGGCTGCATGTCCGTCCCCTTTTCGGTCTTGCGCGCGCCGCGCGCCTTAAAAAAAGGCGCACAAATGCTTATCGATCCGTGCGCCTGCTTGGTTTACTCTTTCATCTTCGCGACCTGCTTGTCGACTTCCGCCTGCAGGTCCTCTTTCTTCTTTTCGATGCCTTCGCCCATCTCGTAACGGGTAAAACGGCGGACGGTGATCTTCTCGCCGATGGACGCGATCGCCTCGGTGATGAGCTGCCCGACCGTCTTGGAAGGGTCCTTCACGAACGGCTGTTCGAGCAGGCAGAAGTCCTCATAGTACTTCTTGATCCTGCCCTGCACCATCTTCTCGGCGATCGCCTCGGGCTTGCCCTCGTTCATCGCCTGGATCTTGAGGATCTCCTTCTCCTTGTCGAGAACGTCCTGCGGGACCTCCTCTTTGGTCACGTACAGGGGCTTGGACGCCGCGATCTGCAGCGCCACGTCGTGCACGAGCGCCTTGAACTGATCGCCGCGCGCGACGAAGTCCGTCTCGCAGTTGACCTCGACCAGCACGCCGACCTTGCCGCCCATGTGGATGTAGCTGTCGACGACGCCCTCGGCGGCGATGCGGCCCGCCTTTTTGGCTGCCGTCGCCATGCCCTTTTCGCGCAGGATCTCGACCGCCTTGTCCATGTCGCCGTTCGCCTCAGTCAGCGCCTTTTTGCAATCCATCATGCCCACGCCCGTCCTCTGGCGCAGCGCGTTTACGTCACTTGCAGTAATAGCCATGTTTCTGCCCTCCTCTCGTATTCGGTTTTTTCTGCCTTACTCGGCAGCCTCTTCCGCCTGCGGCGCCTCTTCGGAGGGAACTTCCTCCGCCGTCTCCTCTGCGGGAACGGGCTCCTCTTCGGCGGGAGCCTCCGCGTTGAACGCCTCGCCCTGGTTCGCCTCGAGCACCGCGTTCGCGATGACCGAAGAGAGCAGCTTGACCGCGCGGATCGCGTCGTCGTTGCCGGGGATCACATAGTCGATGAGATCGGGATCGCAGTTCGTGTCCGTGATCGCGACGATGGGGATGTGCAGCTTGCGCGCCTCCTGCACGGCGATCTCCTCGTTGTGCGGGTCGACGATGAACAGCGCGCCGGGGAGCGTGCGCATCTCCTTGATGCCGCCGAGGTTCGCGTTGAGCTTGCTCATCTCCTTTTTGAGCCCGAGCACTTCCTTCTTGGGGAGCAGGTCGAACTCGCCCGCTTCCTCCATCTTCTCGAGGCGGTTGAGCCTGTCGATGCGGGAGCGGATGGTCTTGAAGTTGGTGAGCGTGCCGCCCAGCCAGCGGGAGTTGATGTAGAACTGCCCGCAGCGCTCCGCCTCCTCGCGGATCGCCTCCTGCGCCTGCTTTTTGGTGCCGACGAACAGGATGCTCTTGCCCTCTTTGACCGTATCGGCTACAAACTGATACGCCTTCTCGACCAGCCCGACCGTGAGCTGCAGGTCGATGATGTGGATGTCGTTCCTCGCGGCGAAGATGTACTTCTTCATTTTAGGGTTCCATTTGCGCGTCTGGTGACCGAAATGGACGCCCGCCTCGAGGAGCTGCTTCATCGTGATGACTGCCATATTCAATTCCTCCGTTTTTTCCTCCCCCGTGCGCTTTCTGCCCGCCCAGCCCGCCGTTTGATGAGATTTCGGCGGGAACGGAATGCGGAACGCATGGAGTGTGAATTTTTACAGCTTTCCTATTTTAGCATACGAAAGCGCATTTGGCAACCGATTTTGCCTCGCTTTATCCGCTTTTTCGCCGCAATGCGGGGAAAATGCGCCCCTTTCATCCCGAGCCTTATGAGGGAACTCTGTGGAAATATCGTCAAGATTTCAATAGAGATCCTTCGATTTCGCCGCCCTGCGGGCGGCTCCACTCAGGATGACAAAGGACATCCTCATGTGTCATCCCGAGCCTTATGAGGGATCTCTATGGGAATATCGTCTCTGCGTCATCCCGAGCGCAGCCGAGGGATCTGAGCCGAATGCGTTGAAAGCCGTACGCAGTCAGCCAAGTAACACAGACTGCATATGACTAACACGCAAACGCGCTCAGACCCGTTCGACTCGCCGCCGTTCCTTCCCGGCGGCTCGCTCAGGGTGACACAATAGAGGGTAAGCCACTTTTCAATAATCAAATTGCGCGCGCAAAAATCGCACTTTTTGCAAGCGCCCCCTCGTCGTCGCTGTCGGCAGCGCTCTCGCATTGCCCTAAAAAGGCAATGCTCGCATGCGCGCTCCGCTCCTCCTCTTCCCAAAAATCTCACTTCGTTGCGATTTTCGGGAGCCCTATTTAGCGCACCCAATTTGCCGAAACCTTTCGGCTCACAAAGGGGTGAATGTGCGCGATTTCTAATAAACACTTGCAAAAGCAAAAACCACGCTTTTTGCTTTTGCACGCTGCATCGCGCGAGCGGTGTGACGGAAGAGGGTGAATTTCGGGCACTTCTATAATCCTGCTGCGCGTCCGAAAACCACGCTTTTCGGAAAGCGCCCCCAATTTGCCGCATACTTGCGGCTCACCCGAAAGGGGTGAATGCGCATGACTTTTTAACAGGAGAAGCCATCAAAGGTCATGCGCAGAGGGGAAAACGGCTGTCCCGCAAGGGCAGCGGTTGTCCCCTCAAAATCGCGCAAATCGCAGCATCTCTTTTGCGAGATTTGCGCGAAATTACTTTTTGTGGTCGTGGTTCTTGCACCCGCAGCCGCAGCCTTCCTCGTAATCGGTGTCGAGCGACGCCGCCTCGTCCGCGTCGTCGTCCTCCTCCATGACGCGGCAGAACTCGTCGAACACCTCGTCTAAAAGCTTTTCGTCCTCGACGGGTACGAGCTCTTCATTGCCCTCGTCGCCCACGATCTGCAGGATGGTCACCTCGTCGGTGTCCTCCTCGCCCTCTTCGGCGGACTGGAAAAAGGCATACCAGCCGTCCTTGTACTCGATGGTGCCGATGTGGTAGCACTTGTGCACTTTCCCCTCTTCGTCGATGAGTTCGACGAGGTTAGCCTCCTCTTCGCAACCGCAGTCGCAGTCTGCCTCATGCAGCTTTTCTTCTTCGCTCATGGTCCTCTCCTTTTTGATTTTATTCAAATACCCTTCCAGAATGTAGGAAGCGGCAATGCTGTCAATGCTCTCCTTCCGCTTTTCGCGGCGGACGCCGCCCGCGATGAGCACGCCCTCCGCCTCCGCCGTCGAACAGCGCTCGTCCTCGAACACGACGGGCAGCGGCGTATTTCCCGCGAGCAGCGCGGCGAAACGGCGCGTCTTTTCGGTCTGCGCCGATTCTGTGCCGTCCGCGTTCAGCGGCAGCCCGCAGACGATCAGCCCCGCGCCCTTCTCCTCCGCGATGCGCGCGAGCGCCCGCGCGTCCGCTGCGGCGTCCTTCGTGCGCCAATAGGTCTGCCCGGGCAGCGCGAACGTGTTGAGCGGGTCGCTCGCGGCGACGCCTATCCTTTTATCGCCTATATCGAACGCGATTATTCGCTTTTCCATGCCCTGCCCCGCAAAATCGAAACGTTATTCTCTATCAGTATACCACAGCCGCGCCCCGCCGTCCACCGTTTTTGAAAAATTTCCGCTCTCCGCACCGAATATTCGCCGCGCGCTCTCCTGCCGCACACAAAAAAAGAGCGGCGGGATCTCCCCGCCGCCTGCAACGCTGCCCTGCAAAGATCTGCCCCGCAGAGCGCGGAACCGCTACTTTCCGTCCTCCCGCTCCCGTACGTCTGCGCCGTCCGCATCGGGCGCCGTGGCGCCGCTTTCCGCGGCGGATACCGCAAGTTCTGCGGCAGCGCTCTCCGCCGCGACGGATCCCGCGGCGGGCTCCGTCTGCGATACCTGTTCCGCCGTTTCCGCATCGGCGGCAGGCTCCGTCTGCGGCGCCTTCTGCCGCACCGCGAGCAGGAAGAACACCATGCCGAGGACGAACATGAGCGCGAGCACGCCCACGCCGACATTCTGCGCGCGGATGACCGTGAACCCGAGGTCGATCGTCTCGCCGATGCTGCCCGCGACGAGCTGCGTGATCGCGGAGACGAGCGTCGTGCCGAGGAACGCCGCGCCCTTGCCGAAAATATCGTACACGCCGAAATATTCCCCCGCCTTTTTCTGCGGGATGATCTTGCCGTAGTAGGAGCGCGACATCGCCTGAATGGTGCCCTGGAAGATGCCGACGCACACCGCGAGGATCCAGAACTGGTACTCAACGGAGAGGAAGATCGCATACACGGTGATGCAGAAATACGCCGCGATGCAGATGACGATGAGCCATTCGGGCTTTATTTTGCGCGTCGCCATGCCGAAGAGGATGGCGGCGGGGAAAGCGACGACCTGCGTGACGAGCAGCGCGAGGACGAGGCTGACCTCGTTCAGCCCGAGCGAATCGCCGTAGGCGACCGCCATGTCGATGATCGTGTACACGCCGTCGATGAAAAAGAAGAAGGCGATGAGGAAAAAGAGCACTTTTTTGTTGCGCCCGATCTCTTTGAACACCCTGCCGAGGTTCTTCGCGCCCGTGCGCACGGGGTGCCCGCCCGGCTCGACGAAGTGGCTCTGCCTGTAATTTTTCCACAGCGGCAGCGAACAGCCCACCCACCAGACCGCCGTCAGCGCGAACACGAGGATCATCGAAACTTCCATGGAGAGGAACCCGAACATGGCGTACATCGCATAGACGGCGACGCAGAGCACGAAGGGCAGACAGCTCCCGATATAGCCCCAGGCATAGCCGCGGGAGGAGACCTCGTCCATGCGCTCGCGGGTAGTGACGTCGATGAGCATGGAGTCGTACACGACGAGGCTGAGCTGATAGGCGGACTTTGCGAGCACGAACAGCAGCAAAAACCACAGCCAGTGCCAGCAGAACCCGAGCACGACGCACCCGACCGCGCCGACAAGCAGCGAGACGGAGAAGATCTTCCTGCGCATGCCGCGGATGTCGGAAAGGGTGCCGAGCGTGGGGCCGAGGACGGCGACGAGCACGGTGGACGCGCTCGTCGCGTACCCCCAATAGGCGAGGTAGTTCGTCTCGGAAACGCCCGCCTGTTCGGCGAGCGTATTGAAATAGATGGACATGAGCGCGGTGACAAGCAGCGTAAACGCCGAGTTGCCCACGTCATAGAGCACCCATTTCTTTTCCATGGAGTTCATTTTAAGGCTCATAGTTCTTTTCCTCTTCCGGAGAGAGTACGGGGATCTCCCGCCGGTCTGCGGGCGGGCCGAAGGTCGCGCCGAACGCGGGCGAGAGTTCGCCCTCCCCTTTCAGGTACGCAAAAAGGTCGCACAGCAGCGCGATGCAGTCCGTCTCCGCCCTCTTCATCAGCTTTGCAAGGCGCAGGTTGCTGTCCGCGCAGGCGGGGATGGGCTTTTTCGCGATCATCATGCCGTGCATCTCCTTGAAATTGCCCGAAAGGCGCAGAACGAGGCGCACCAGCCCGCGCTTGGGCTGATGCGGCGCGCGCAGCAGACGGTTGTAAAAGAGCATGGACGAGAGCGCCTTTTTCGCCTGTTTTTGCGTGACGCCCAGAAAGGGCGCGATGACGCGCGCATTCTCTTCCGTCGCGAAAATGTGGTCGGTGAGGCACGCCGAGAGCGGCTCCTTCCCCTCCGCTTCCAATAAAAAGCGGTCGAACTCGCTCTCGATCTCGGTGTGCGTGACGTGCGACACGGCGATCTTGTTCTCGATATAGCCGTGGCAGGCGGAGTCGAGCGCGAAGTGGCAGACAAAGCCGAACAGATAGGCGAGCGCGGCGTCCCTGTCCGCGGCGGCGGCAAGTTCCCCCTTCGCCCGTTCAAAAAATTCGCGGGCGGGGCGGGCGTGCATGGCGTAGCCCTTCGCGTTGACGGGGCAATTTTTGAGCACGCGGTAGTAAAAGAGCACGTCGGGGCCGTGCAAACCTATATCGTAGAGCTGCCTGTTCTTCCCGATGACGGCGGCAAACTCCTGCGGGCAGTGCCCGAGGACCCTCCTGCCGAAGACACGATGCGCATAAGTAGAGGGCATATTTCTTCTGTTCTCCTCAAATCAGTTTAGCATAAAGTTGTAACATACGATTCACGGCGTCCGCCGCATCTGTAAAAAATTTGTAATAGAATTGCAAAAAAAGCGCCTTCGCGGAGGCTTTGCAAATGCCGGAACCGAAGGCGCTTTTTTATTAAACCTGAACAAATCATAAACGGGCGCCCCGCGCGGGGAACATCGTCCCGCCGCCCCCTATTCGTCCTCCTCGTCCTCTTCCGCGTCGGGCGGAACGCCGTCGGGCGGGTGCGCGAAGGCGAGCGCGGAGGCAAGCCCCGAAACGGCGGCACAGATGATGGGGAACACTTCGCCGATGACGCGGAACTCCCCCGCATACACGCAGGAGAGAGGCACGAGCGCCGCGGCGCAGACGCACGCGAGGGCGAGCAGCACCCAGCCGCTGCGGTGCCAGCCGAAGGCGAGCATGCCGCCCATCAGCCCGAGCAGCGGGCCGACCATGCCGAGCAGGATAAACCCGAGGATATACCAGCCGCCCTGCGGGTGGTACACGTTGGAAAGCAGCGCCCAATAGACGCCCCCCGCAAGCCCGACGGGCGTGGCTATGATCGCCGCCGCAAGGGCGGTCCCGTTTTTTCGCCGACGCTTCATTCCCTGCTCCTTTCCCTCACTCTCCCGTTTATTGTACTGTTTTTGCGGCGGGCTGTCAATCGGTTTTCCCGCCGCGGCGCGCCGTTTGCCTTAAAATCGCCGCGGGCCGCCGGCAAAAACAGAAAAAACGGCAAAAACCGCCCGCGAGGGGCGGTTTTTGCCGTTCTCCGCGCGGCGCGCGGTCAGGACTGTCCGCTCTTTTTTTCGGCGGACGGCTCTTTGCCGCCCTTTTCGCCCTTGCCCGCGGCGCTCATGCCGCCGAGCTTTTCGTCGAGATAGGCGTCGATCTTCTGCATGCACTCCTCCTGCCCCTTTTTCACGAGCAGGCGGGTCTTGTTGCTGTTGGCGACGAGCAGCGCGCCCAATACCGCGCCGACCGCCAAGCCGCCGATGAATTTTTCCATACCGTTTTTCCTCCGAAGAACGGGCTCTGCCGTTCCCGAACAGTATGGCTCCCGTGCAAAAATTTATACCCGCACAGCCCGCGCCCTTCCCGCCTATGCGTTTGCCGAGCGCGCGCCGCCCTTGCCCGCCGAGGCGAGCGCGCCCTTCACGCGCGAGGCGCGGCGCAACAGCTCGTTCTCCTCGGTGAGGCGCTTCACCGTCTCGCGCAGGCGCTCGTTCTCCTCGCGCAGCGTGAGCGCCAGCCTGTCGTACAGCGCGTTGATCTCGTTTTCCAGCCGCTTTTCGAGCACGGAACGGTTTTTGCGCACGACGATCTCGGGCGCGAGCCCCGCCCGCTCCGCCGCCGCGCGCACGAGCTCGGGCTGCTTGCGCAGGAGATTGCGGTACTTGTTCTGATAGCGCAGCATCTGCTTTGCGTCGCCGCCGCAGACGTTGAGGATGGCGCGGCGCACGGACGCTCCTCCCTTCCGCTGGGCGAGGATGTCGCGGAGCATGCGCTCCGTCTCCTCCTCCGTGAACGGGCGCACGGCGCCCGCGCGCAGCTCCTTGCCCGCGAGCACCTCTTTCGCGGCGCGCTCTTCGCTCCTGAGCAGTTTATAGTAGTAGTTGCGCACGCTGCCGCCCGCCCTGCCGTGCGCCTTTCCGTAGCTTGCGAACAGTTCCGTGAGCGTCCTGCCCGCGCGCTTGCCCTCCGCGATATAGCGGACGAGCTCCTCCGCCTCTTCGCGCGTGTAACCGTTGATCTTTTGCTGCATGGCTGTATCCTCCTGTCGCGCAGGGTATTGACATAACCGTGTGGTTTTATACATAGAATGAACAAAAAAGCGCGCCGCAGGGCGCGGGAGGAAGTGACCATGCGCATCCATTTCGGCAGCGCCGCGCCCTGCGTGCTGCGGCTGGGCGGTGTTTCGGCGGGGTACTGCGGCGAGACGGAAAAATTTGCGGACGTGGCGCAGGAGCGGCTGCTCGCGGAATTTCTGCCCGCGGACGGAGACCTGCTCCCGCTCTCGTTCATACTCGAAGAAAAATTTTTTGAGCGCCCGCCCCGCTGCTGCGACGTGTACCGCTACGGCTGCGGCGCGGACGTGTACGCCGCGCGCTTTGCGCCGCGCGAAGGCGGGCTGCGCGTGCTCGCACAGGGACGCGCGGGAGAGCTGCTCGTGACCGTGCTCGCGGCGGGCGGGCAGGCGCAGGCGGCGATCGAAGGCGGGGGCAGGAGCACGCTTGCGCCCCTGCCTGCGGCGGAGCACTACGAGATCGCCTCCTGCGCCGTGAACGGGCAGGAATTTGCCGCCGTGCACTGCAAGCAAAAGCGGGGCATGCGCCTGCTCCTCTTCAACGCGCGCTGCGAATGCGCCTTCGACGCGCCCGTCACCGACTACGAGGCGGGCGGGGCGCTGACCGTGCGGCACGCCCTCGCGGACACGGCGGGGCACACGGTGACATACACCCTGCGCGCAGAGGACGGCGCACTTTCGGAGACGGGGCGGGAAGTGCGGGCGCGGGCGGGGTTCGACCCGAACGCACTGCCCGCGCGCGTGCTGCCCTTCGCGCTGTTCGAAGAGATCGCCGCGGGCGGCGACCCGACCCCCTACCTTTCGCCCGCGCTCGCGCCGCGCGCGCACCTTTTGAAAGAGTACCTCGGCAATTTTTGCGCCGTGCAGGTGCCGAAGGAGATCTTTTACCTGACGCACGGGCAGATCAATGCGGCGGGGCTCGTGTACCCCGAAGCGGAGAACCTGTTCGAGATCAGATTTTTCGCTGCCGACGTTGCAGACGGCAGAGTGACGAACGTATCCCCCGTCGGATAGCGCGGCGCTCCTCCTTCCCCCATAGGGGGAGGCAAGGAAAAAAGCAACAACCCGGTCTTGTGTCATCTTGCGCGGATCTGCCTACCCTTCATGTCATTCTGAGCGGAACGAAGTGAAGCCGAAGAATCTCTATTCAGATATTGTCGATATTTTAATAGAGATCCCTCGACAGGCTCGGGATGACGGGAAGTGGCTATTGTGTCACCCTGAGCGAGCCGCCGAGAAGGAACGGCGGCGAGTCGAATGGGTCTGAGCAATTCCACAAGTTAGTCATATGCAGTCTGTGTTGCATAACTTATTGCATATAGCTTTCAACGCATTCGGCTCAGATCCCTCGACAAGCTCGGGATGACAGAAGCGGCTCCCCCTTGACAGGCTCGGGATCACGAGGGCAAGCAATTTTGCTTGCGCGCAAGGGATTGTTTTGTTTGCGAATTTACTGTTTTTTGTCCATATTCGTTCGTGCGTCTTTGAGCCCGCATTCAAGTCAGCGGAATGTCTGTATAAAACCTGCGCCCTGCGGCTTGCCGCAGGGCGCAGAACTGTTTATTTTTTTAATAGCTCGTCACTTCGACGGAGGTAATGACGATCGCCGTATGCACGGGCACGGTGAACTCCGCGTCATAGTACCCGAATTCCGCCATCGGGTCATCGATGCGCATGTCGGTCGTATCGGTAAAGGTCTCGTCGTTCTCTTCGAGCGCCGTCTCGTACGCGTCGATCGCGGAGAGCAGCTCGTCGAAGCGCGTCCTGGAATCGTCGTCCGCCAGCACGCCGAACACGCAGTAATTCGAATCCGCGGAGGCGTCGCTGCCCGTGTACAGGTAGAACAGGCTCGTCACCGAATTGTACTGGTAGCGCACCGTGCGGTCACTGTTGTCTTTCGTCGCATGCGCATAGACCATCGGGTTCTCCGACGGAAGGTCGGAACGCGTGAGATAGGTATAGGTACCCAGTGCACCCCTCTCATTGGAGTAGCCGCCGTCGCCGTCTATGTCGAGCCCGTTCGCCGTCGTCTCGCCGTACAGCGTATTCAGCGCCTCGGAATACGACGAATCTGCCCACACAGAGGGCGTCAGATCGAGCGCGTCGTACTCCTCCGCGAGCGAAACGAGGTCGTTCAGGTAGTCCGCGTTCTCCGTATCCTCATAGGTGTACCCGCCGCCGACCATGCGGTCGCTGCGGTAGTCGTGGATGACGGTGCCGTCGTAGAATCCCGCGTCGATGAGCTCGATATAGTGGTTCACCGTCTGCTTATACATCTTGCGGTTGAGCCTGTAATTCAGAACGTAGGTATCGTCCGTGTCAGCGTCGTCGTCCACAAACGTGAGCGTGATGCGGATCTGCGGATAATCGCTTTCGCATCCGACAAAGGCGAACGCGACGCCCAGCAGCAACAACACCGCGAGCACCACGCTGCAAACCTTGCCGAACGGCTTGCCGAGAACTTTTGCCATAAGTCTCCCTTTTTTATACGATAGAACTCCCGCCCTTATGCGGGCGGTACTTCTTTATTTTACCGTTTTGCGGGTCAATCGTCAAGCACTTTTGCGAGGAGACGCAAAAATACCGCGGAATTTCCGCGTTTGTTCACACAAACGCTCCGTTCAGGCGAATTTTGCGAGCAGCTCCCGCACGCAGGAGAACACAAGCTCGTAGATCGTGAGGGAGACGTAATCCGTCTTTGCGTTTTTCATCGCCTCGCGCTGTTTCTCCGTCACATACGTATAGGGATAGATGCCGAACATGAACGGGAAAAAGACGTAGACGAAGTCCTGCACTTCGCGCACCGTCATTGCGGGGAGGAACTTCTCCGCGCAGCGGGTGACGAGCCGCAGCGACCTGCCGTAGGAGCGTTTGAACTGCGTCAGGTTCTCGATGCGGCTACTGCTCTCCATGTCGTAATGGTTCATCGACATGAGCTTTAAAAGCTGCCCCCGCTTTTCGAGCGAACGGGCAAGTTTCTCCGCAAAGGCGTCCGCCGTCAGATGTTCGTTCTCCTCTAAAACGGCGCTGAGGTCTTCGTTCCAGAGGTCGTACTCCCGCTCCAGAAGGGCGAGGAAGATCTCCTCCTTCGTGCGGAAGTAGTTGTAGATGGACGTGCGCGTGAAGGAGGTCGCCTTCCCGATCTCCTTGAGCGTCAGATCCTTGAAACAGGTCGTCTCATACAATTTCGCACAGGCGTTGACGATCTCGTCCCGTCTCGCGTTCGCCTGTTCCTGCGTCACTTTCGGCATTTTTTCCTCGCTAAGGCATCCGTTTTAAACAGTATATCCTATTTCGGGCGGCGTGTCAACACGCCGCCCGCCGATACCGCGCCCTTATTGCAGCGACTTCGCCCAAGCCGCGGCGCTCCCCGCCGTCAGCCGTTTGCCTTCCCGCCAGCGCGCCGCGGGGCAGAGCGAGCGCATCCTCTTCTCCGCGCGCTCGATGCCGCTGCCGCCCGAAGTCGCAAACGGAACGAGCGTCTTGCCCGCAAAATCGTGCCCTTCGAGGAAGGTGTCGACAATGCGCGGCTCCACATACCACCAGACCGGAAAGCCGATGAGAACGTTGTCGTATGCCGCGACGTCCGTATCCTCCGCAAGCTGCGGGCGGCAGTTCTCCTCCGCCATCTCCAGAGAGCTGCGGCTCTTTTTGTTCATCCAGTTCAGATCCGCCGCCGTGTACGGCTTATCGGGCTTTATTTCAAACAGATCCGCGCCCAGCTCCGCGGCGACCGCCTTCGCGGCAGCCGCGGTCGTGCCCTCCGCGGAAAAGTAAGCTACAAGCGTCTTGCCGTTCATATCAACTCCTCCTTGTCGGAACCGCCCGCCTTTTTACAGGCTCTCCCTGAAAATTTCAACGATCTCTTCGCGGCCGAGCGCCTTGTACCCGCCGTTCATGACCAGCGTGACGTCGGCGAGCTCTTCGAGCATGCTCTCCTTCACGCCGAGTTCGGAGATGTTCATGACCAGCCCGAGCTCCTTCATCCAACGCTCCATGGCTGCGAGCCCCTCGCGCGCGGTCTCCTCGTCCGTCCTGCCCGCGGGGTCGACGCCCCAGACGTTGACGGCAAAGCGCACGAACTTCTTCAGCCCGTAGGGCAGGATATGGCGGTAGTACGCGAGCGACACGGCGGCGAGCGTCATGCCGTGCGTGGCGTCGGTGACGCCGCCGACCGCCTGCCCGAGCATGTGCACCATCCAGTCCGTCGCCTTGCCGCAGGCGATGAGCGTGTTCAGCGCCCACGTTGCCGTCCACATGAGGTTGCTGCGCGCCTCGTAATCGCGCGGGTCTTTGTTCGCATCAATGCCCGAGCGGATGACCGAGCGCATCAGCCCCTCCGCGATATAGTCGCTCGTGTTGTCGTCCTCGCCCGAGAAGTACTGCTCGCAGATATGGTTGAAGATGTCGTAGATGCCCGCGACCATCTGGTAGTGCGGCAGCGTGAACGTATAGGTCGGGTCGAGCACCGAAAAGCGCGGCATGACCTCCTCGCTCGCAAAGACGTGCCCGATCTTCTGTTTCGTCTCTCTGTTGGTGATGACGGAGCCCGCGTTCATCTCCGAGCCCGTGCCGACCATCGTCAGCACGCAGGCGACGGGCACGATCTTACAAGACGGCTCTTCAAAGCGGACGTAGTACTTCTGCCACGGATCCTCTTCGCAGTGGACGGAGACGGCGAGCGCCTTCGCGTAGTCGCACACCGAACCGCCGCCGACGGCGAGGATGAGGTCTGCCCCGTGCGCCCGCGCAATCTCCATCCCCTCGTACAGTTTGGCGAGGGTCGGGTTTGGCATGACGCCCGCGATCTCCGCGACGTCCTTGCCCCGCTCTTTCAGCACGGCGGTCACGGCGTCGTAGATGCCGTTCTTCTTGATCGAACCGCCGCCGTAAACGAGCACGACGTTTTTGCCGTATTTGGCGAGTTCCCCGCCGAGGTTTTTGATGGCTCCCTCCCCGAAATACAGTTTGGTCGGGTTGCAGTAAGTGAAGTTACCCAGCATGTTTGTTTTCTCCTTTTCTTATTTTTTTGCCGCCCGGGAGCACGCCGCGCGGCGTTCCCGCAGGGCGAGGTGAGCGGTCCTGCTCTCTATTTCAGGCGCTCTATTTCAGGCGCTGCCCCAGCTCGTACGCCTGCCGCATATAGCGCGAGGCGCGCGTCATGGAGGGCGTTCCGCAGCCGCCGCCGAGCACCATTCCCATATCGCGGAAATCAAGGTAGCGGACGAGCGTCTTATAGTGCGCCTCCAGCGCCCCGAACGTCCGGCCGTCGCTGTTCCAAGCGACGGCAAGCAGCGCCGAGCGCATGTGTTTGCGCGTCAGGCTCGCGTTGAACGCGCAGAAACGGTCGACGAGCGTCTTGAGCTGCGCGCTCATGCCGTAATAGTACAGCGGCGTGGCAAAGACCAGCATGTCGGCGTCCATGATCTTGCCGCGGATGCCTTCGACGCCGTCCTTCTGCACGCAGGGCCCCTCGTACCCGCAGTGCACGCAGCCGGTGCAGGGGCGGATGTCCGCATGCGCGACATCTATCAGCTCCACGGCATGCCCCGCGCTCTCCGCGCCCTGCCGGAATACGGAAACCCCCTCCGCAGACTTCTGTCTGCGAAGGGGATCCGTTTTTCAAAAAATTTACAGGCGCAGAAAGCCTGTTCTGCCTTACACCAGCTCGATGATGACCTGCTCGGCAGCGTCGCCGCGGCGGTTGCCGAGGGACACGATGCGCGTATAGCCGCCCGCGCAGTTCTGCTCGTCGTTGCGCTGCGCGTACTTGGGCGCGATCTCGTTGAAGAGCTTTTCGATGAGCGGGTGTGCTACGTCTTTGGTGCGCTCCTTGTACGCCGTCTTGCTCTCGTTGAAGCCCTTGATCTCCTGCAGGTCATAGAGCTTGCTCATGATCCTGCGGCGTGCCGCGAGCTTCTTCGCGCCGTCTTTTACGACAGTGACGGTGACTTCGCGCTCCTTCTTGCCCGTCTTTTCGGTGACGACCTTTTCGCTCTCGATCGTGTCGTCATAGGTGTTGACGGCGGCGGTGATGATCTTTTCGACGTAAGAGCGCAGCTCTTTCGCGCGCGCCTTGGTCGTTTCGATCTTGCCGTACCACAAAAGCGCAGACGCCTGGTTGCGCAAAATAGCGATCCTCTGTTCGCTGGTCCTGCCTAATTTGCCCGGCATACTGTTAATCCTCCTTTTTTTCTAACGAAAGCCCGTAGGATTCGAGTTTGAGTATGACCTCGTCCAGCGACTTTCTGCCGAGGTTGCGCACTTTGAGCATTTCGTCCTCGGTCTTTTTGGTGAGATCTTCGATCGTGTGGATGTTCGCGCGCTTGAGGCAGTTGTAGGAACGGACGGAGAGGTCCATGTCCTCGATCGCCATGGCGAGCACCTGCTGCTTGTCGTCCTCGTTCTTGACGAGAATATCCATTCCCTTGATGGAATCGGAGAGGTTGACGAACAGCCCGATGTGGTCCTGCATGATCTTCGCCGCAAGCGAGACGATCTCCTTTGCGGAGAAGGCGCCGTTCGTCCAGACTTCCATGACGAGCTTGTCGTAGTCGATGCTCTGCCCGACGCGCGTGTTTTCAACGTTGTAGTTGACTTTCTTGACGGGCGTATAGATGGAGTCGATGGGAATGTACCCGATGGGCTGGTTCTTGTTGGAACCCGCGCCGCGGTACCCCCTGCCCCTGCCGATGGTCACGTCCATGTCCAGCTTGGCGCCCTCGTCGAGGGTGCAGATATACTGCGACTTGTTGATGATCTCGATCTCGGCGTCCTGCTCGAAGTCGCCGCCGGTCACGACCGCGGGACCCTCTTTGACGATATGGACGGTCTTTTCGTAGTCCTTATCGGAGGAGGCGGTCTGAATGGCGAGCGTCTTTAAGTTGAGGATGATCTCGGGGACGTCCTCTTTCACGCCCGGGATGGCGGAGAACTCATGCTTGACGAGCCCGTCCGGATAAAAGCGGATGCCCTGCACCGCCGCTCCGGGGAGCGCGGACAGAAGGATCCTGCGCAGGCAGTTGCCGATCGTAAGGCCAAAGCCCTTTTCAAGCGGTTCTACGGTGATCTTGGCGTAACTCTTCGCCTCGTTCTCCTCCACGTCGATCTTGGGCATATCCATTTCGATCATAGGTTTTACCTCCTTGTTGCGGGCCGAGGCTTACTTGGAGTACAGCTCGACGATCATGTGCTCGGAAATCTGGCTGTCGATGTCTTCCCTCTTCGGGAGCGCAAGGACTTTGCCTTCCAGCTTTTCGGGGTCGAACTCCAGCCACTGGGGCATGTTGCCGACCTTCATTGCCTTGATCTGCTCGAAATATTTATCCTTCTTCCTGTTTTCCTTGACGGCGATCACGTCGCCCGCCTTGACGATGTAAGAGGGGATGTTGACCGTCCTGCCGTTGACGGTGAAGTGCGCATGGTTGACGAGCTGCCTCGCCTGCGCGCGGGAGCCGCCCACGCCCATGCGGTAGATCACGTTGTCCAGCCTGCGCTCGAGAAGGGAGAGCATGTTTTCGCCCGTGATGCCCTTCATGCGGTCAGCCATCTCATAGTATTTGCGGAACTGCCCTTCCTGCACGCCGTAGATGCGCTTGGTCTTCTGCTTTTCGCGAAGCTGCAAGCCGTATTCGGAAACCTTTTTCCTGCCCGCGCCGTGCACGCCGGGGGGCGTGGGACGCTTTTCAAACGCGCATTTGGAAGAATAGCACCTGTCGCCCTTGAGGAACAGCTTTGCGCC
>JAGHJD010000043.1 GCA_017886895.1 Clostridia bacterium
ATAGCGGCAGCTGCGCCGCCGTCAACTTCGCCGATTTTGCATAAATGTCTGCAAGCAGCCGCTTCGCAAAATCGGCTTCGTTAGCCGCAGCGCCTTTGCGCGAGATTCGCGTGAACCCTTTTAATAATCTTTTGCGCGTGGCAAAATGACACTTTTGCCTAAGCGCCCTCAATTTGCCGAAAACTTTCGGCTGAATGAGGAAAGGTGAATGCGCCGCACTTCTATAAAGGTGTGCCCCGAAAAAGTGCGGCGCAGAGGAAAACCCCGCCGTCTCGCGTGAAACGAGAGCGGCGGGGTTTTCCTGCCATCACGGCGTTTCGCAGCCGACAGCTCGGCGAGAAACGCGTGAAATACTTTATTACGCCCTTTCTACTTTGTCGCTCTTGAGGCAGCGTGCGCACACGTAGGTGGTCACCGCTTTGCCGTCCTTGAGGATGGTCACTTTCTGCACGTTGGGGCGGAAAGTCCTCTTGGTCTTGCGGTTACTGTGGCTGACGTTGTTGCCGGCGTGCTGCCCTTTATTGCAGATGCTGCAAACTCTCGACATGATTCTACCTCCTCCGCGCAGTGTGCTCCCAGCCGCGCGCGGTCCGTATTCTTTCGGAATGCGCCCCGCATCCTTCGGGGCAAGCCTCAATACTATACCAAAAGTGAAGGGAAAAAGCAATCGATTTTACCTTGATTTCCGCAATTTTTTGGCAGCTCCCCAAAAAAATACCCGCCGCAGCGAAATTCTTCTTGCAAAATAGCGTAAAATGGTTTAAAATAGGGAACAGGAGCGCAGGGATACCACTATGTCTGTAAACACGAGCAACGCTTACGGAAAGATCACCATCTCCGACCTCGCCATTGCGCGGGTCGCTTCGCATGCCGCGACGGAGTGTTACGGCATCGTCGAGACCGTCTCGCGCCGTTTTACGGACAGCCTTGCGGAGCTGTTCGGCCGCAGCCCCAAGGGCAAGGGCGTGCGCGTGACGACGAGCGGGGACAGGATCTATATCGACGTCTACGTCATCATCAAGTTCGGCGTCTCCATCAGCGCGGTCGCAGAGTCCCTCAAAGAGGGCGTCAAATATAAAGTGGAACGGTTCACGGGCATGATCGTGGATACCGTCAATGTGAACATAATCGGGGTGAAACTGTAGGTTGCACCCCTTTCTGCCATAGCGGGGGCGAAGAGCCGCCCTCTTTTTTTCGGGTAAGGAGAGAGTTATTCCATGCCAAAATCGATAGGAGGCACCGAGCTGCGCAAGATGGTTGCCGCAGGCGCGAAGGTGCTTGAAATAAACAGGGCGAAAGTCGATTCGCTCAACGTGTTCCCCGTGCCGGACGGCGACACGGGCACGAATATGTCGCTGACCATTCAATCGGCGGTGAAGGAGATGAACCTGTGCACCTCCAACCGCCTCTCCGAGCTGTGCGACGCCGTCTCCAAGGGCGCGCTCAAGGGGGCGCGCGGCAACTCGGGCGTCATTTTATCGCAGCTCTTCCGCGGCATCTGCGCCGAGATCAAAAAACACGACGACGTGAGCATCAAGACCTTCGCCCGCGCCATGGAGAACGGCACGCGCGTCGCCTATGCCGCCGTCTCCAAGCCGAAGGAGGGCACCGTGCTCACCGTGGCGCGCATGATGAGCGAGTACGCCGTCGCCTCCGCCGCGAAGTTCAGGGAATTCCCCGCCTTCCTCGAAGAGGTCATCAAAAAAGGCGAGGAGGCGCTCGCGAACACGCCCGAGCAGCTCCCCGTCCTCAAAAAGGCGGGCGTCGTCGACGCGGGCGGCATGGGGCTTTTATGCATCTACCGCGGTTTCTTAGGCGCGCTCAACGGGGAAGAAGTCGCAGAAGAGCTCTCCGCGCCCGAGGCGCAGAAGTCGGACGAGGACGTGTTCGGCGACAATTCGGACATCATCAACCTCGACCTCGGCGAGATCGTCTTTGCTTACTGCACCGAATTTTTCATCATCAATTTAAAGAAGCAGACCACCCTTGCGGACATCGACAGGCTCAAGGAAAAGCTTCTGCAGATCGGCGACTGCGTCATCTGCATCGGCGATCTGGAGCTTGTGAAGGTGCACGTGCACACGAACACGCCGGGCGTGGCGCTTTCGTATGCGCTGGAGCTGGGCGAGCTCGATCGCGTGAAGATCGAGAACATGCTCGAACAGAACCGCGCCATGCGCGCCAAGCGCGAGGCGGAAAAGAAGGAGATGGGCATGCTCGCCATCTGCGCGGGCGAGGGGCTCGAGGCGATCTTCAAGGATTTGCTCGTCGACCGCGTGATCGAGGGCGGGCAGACGATGAACCCGAGCGCGAGCGACATCGCCGACGCCGTGCAGAAGATCAACGCCGAGCATGTGTTCGTGTTCCCCAACAACAAAAACATCATTCTCGCCGCCGAGCAGGCGAAGGCGCTCGTCACGGGGCGGACCATCCACGTCATCCCGACCAAGAATATCCCGCAGGGGTTTGCCGCGGTGCTCGCGTTCAACGCGGAGGCGACGGTCGAGGAGAACAAGACGGATATGCTGCACGCGCTCGACAACGTGCGCGCGGGGCAGTGCACCTATGCGGTGCGCAACACGCATCTCAACGGGTTCAGTCTCAAAGAAGGGGACATCATCGGGCTGGACGACAAGAAGATCCTCGCCAAGGGGGACAACATAGACGACACGATGGTGAACCTCGTGGAGAAGCTCAAGGACAGCTCGCACGAGATCATCACCCTCTACTACGGCAAGGAAGTGAAGGAGGAGGACGCGGAAGAGCTCGCCGCGCGCCTTGCGGAGAAATACCCGGACTGCGACGTGGACTACCATTTCGGCGGGCAGCCGGTGTACTACTACATCGTGTCGCTTGAATAGCGTACGGAAGAGAAGGGGCGGCGGCGCCCCCTCTTTTTTATAATGAGGTGATCATGCAGCTCACGGCGTTGAAGGGCATTTCGGAAAAGCGGGCGAAAGATCTCGCCGCGCTGGGTGCGGAGACCGCGGAGGATCTCGTGCGCCTCTTTCCGCGCGCCTATCTCGACCTCACGCGGCAGGTGCGCATTTCGGAGTGCTACCACAACGACACGGTGCTTTTGGCGTGCCGCGTCGTCTCGCCGCCGCAGGTCGTCTACAACGGGCGGCGCACCTTCGTCAAGGTGTGGTGCGACCAGGAGGGGGAGCGCTTTTCAGCCGTCTGGTTCAACGCGCCGTATGTGCGCACCAAACTGAAGGCGGGGGAGGAGTACCTCTTCTACGGGCGGGTGAGCAACCGCTACGGCATGACGCCGAGCATGGCGAACCCGCAGTTCGAGCCGCGCGGCGGGGGCAGGCTGCAGGGCATCGTGCCCGTCTATCCCATGAAGGCGTCGCTGACGCAGAAGGCGGTGCGCTGCGCCGTGCAGGAGGCGCTGCGCCGTTTCCCGCCCGAATCGGCGATCCCCGCGCAGCTCTCGCAGAAGTACGCGCTCATGCCGCTCGCTGCGGCGTACAGGCAGGTGCACGCGCCCGATTCCTTTGCGCAGAAGGACGAGGCGTCCGCGCGCATCGCGCTCGAAGAGTACTTCCTGCTGCTCACCGCCTTCAAGATGCTGAAAGGCGGCAAGGAGGACGCGCGCGCCTTCCGCTACGACGGCTGTACGGCTGCGGACGTGGCGGGCTTTGCGGAGCGCTTTCCCTACGCGCTGACGGCGGGGCAGAAGGGCGCCGTCAACGAAATTTTTGAAAATCTCCGCTCGCCGCGGCGCATGAACAGGCTGCTGCAGGGGGACGTCGGCTGTGGCAAGACGGCGGTCGCGCTGTGCGCGGTGTTCATGGCGGCAAAGAGCGGGCACCAGGCGATGATGCTCGCGCCCACCGAGGTGCTCGCGGAGCAGAACTTCGCGCTCGTGAAAAAATTTCTGCCCGAATATCCCGCCGCCCTTCTGACGGGCTCTACGCCCGCGAAGGAAAAGCGGGAGATCAAGCGCGCGCTCGCCGCGGGGGAGATCAGGATCGCCTGCGGCACGCACGCGCTGCTGCAGGCGGACGTGCAGGCGCCCGACCTCGCGCTCGCCGTGTGCGACGAGCAGCAGCGGTTCGGCGTGGCGCAGCGCTCCGCGCTCGGCGGCAAGAGCGACGGCGCGGACGTTCTGGTCATGTCCGCGACGCCCATCCCGCGCACCCTCTCGCTCATCTTCTACGGCGACCTCGACGTCTCCGAGATCAAGGAAAAGCCGCGCGCCCGCGCAGAGACGGTCACCGCCATCGTCTCCTCCCGCAAATACGACGACATGCTCGCCTATATCGGGCGGGAGGCGGAGAAGGGCAACCGCGTCTACTTCGTCTGCCCCAAGATCGAGGGCGACGAGGAGGGGGAGCTGGCGAGCGTCACCGAATTGTACGAGGAGCTGTGCGCCCGCCTGCCGCGCGTGCGGTTCGCGCTGCTGCACGGGAAGATGAAGGACGCGCAGAAGGCGCAGACCGTCGCCGATTTCCGCGACGGGAAGACGGACTGCCTCGTCACGACGACGGTCATCGAGGTGGGCATCGACGTGCCCGACGCGACCATCATGGTCATTTACAACGCCGAGCGGTTCGGATTGTCGCAGCTTCATCAGCTTCGCGGCAGGGTCGGGCGCGGCGAAAAGAAGAGCTATTGTTTCCTGCTCGTCGGCTCCGACTCGGAGGAGGCGCGCGCGCGGCTCACCGTCTTCAAAAACAATACGGACGGGTTTAAGATCGCGGAGGAGGACCTAAAACTGCGCGGCGGCGGGGATTTCCTCGGCGTGCGGCAGAGCGGGCACGCGATCGCGGACATCCGCAACCTGCGCTACCCGCCCGAAGTCATTTTCACGGCGAAAAAGCTCGCCGACGAGGCGGCGGGCACGGGCGATACGGCGCGCCTGCGGCAGCTCGCCCTGCAAAAGTACGAGAAACTGAAGGAGATCGTGCTGAACTGAGAAGGAGCGCGGCACGCAGGTCTCCTTCGCCGCGGCGGCGGCTGAAAAGCGGGAAAAATATGTCTGTCTGCATTGTGTGCGGGCGGTGAACGGAAAAGGGAAATCGGGATGCGCTCCTGCGGCGCGCCGTTCCGGCGGAGAAAAAATTTTCGCTTTGGTATGCCGTTTGGAAATAAAATACAATGGTTCAGAATTTATTTTAAAAACAATATAAATATTTTTAAAGAAATATAAAATTTACAAATATAAAATCGGTTTCTTTTCCTTTCTGTGAAACATGAGACGCAGAAAAGAGAGAGAACGCTTGACATTTTTTGTTTTGCGTAGTAACATTGTCACAGAGTAATTTGTGTACATAGTACCGGCTCATAAAAAAAACGGACGGAAGACAAATCGGATGAAAGTTGTAATTCTCGCGGGCGGTCTGGGCACGCGTATTTCCGAAGAATCGCATCTGCGCCCGAAACCGATGATCTATATCGGGGAGATGCCCATTCTCATACACATCATGAAATCCTATGCGGCGCAGGGGTTCAAAGATTTTATCATCTGTGCGGGGTACAAGCAGGAAGTGATCAAGGAGTATTTTGCGCATTATTTCCTGTACAACAACGACGTCACCTACGATTTTGCGACGAACGAGCGCATCGTCCACAAGCGTTCCTGCGACGACTGGAAGGTCACGGTAGTGGATACGGGGCTGCGCACGGGAACGGGCGGGCGCATCAGGCGGATCCGCGACTTTATCGGCGACGAGCCGTTCATGCTCACCTATGGGGATGCCGTGAGCGACATCGACGTCAAAAAGCTGATCGCCGCGCATGAGAGTTCGGGCAAGATCGGCACGATCTCCTGTTACAACCTTGCCAAAACGAAGGGCGTCGTGGATGTGGACAAGGACGGCACGGTCTCTTCGTTCAAAGAAAAATTCAAGGCGGACGGCGATCTCATCAACATCGGCTTTGCCGTATTCGAACCGAAAATTTTCGACTATATCGCAGACGATTCGACTATGCTGGAAGATGAACCCATGCGCAGGCTGGTTGCCGAAGAGCAGCTCAGCGCCTATGTGCATACGGGCTTCTGGCAGTGCATGGATACCATGCGCGAGCGCGAGATCCTGGAGAGCTACTGGAACAGCGGTGAGGCTCCCTGGAAGAATTGGGAAGATTGAAAGCAGCCGCGCCCCTCATGCGTGCGGGGCGCGGCTTTTTTGTTTGACTTGCGCCGTGCGGCTTATGTGCCGCGGCGGAAAGCAGCGGAGCGTGCGCGGGAGAGAGCGGCGCACAAGGCGGAGGCGGGAATGGACCTTTCGTTTTACAGAGGAAAAAGGGTGCTCGTGACGGGGCATACGGGTTTTAAAGGGAGCTGGCTCACCGTCATGCTGCATGAATTGGGCGCGGAGGTGTGCGGCTATTCGCTTGCGCCGAACACAGACCCCGCGCTGTATGATATTTTAGGTTGCGGCACGCTGTGCGAGTCGCACCTCGGGGACATTGCCGACCTCGACGCGCTCGCGGCGGTGTTTTCTTCCTTTCGCCCCGAGATCGTCTTTCATCTCGCGGCGCAGCCGCTCGTGCTCGACGGGTACGAGCGCCCCGTCTATACCTTCCGCACGAACGTCATGGGCACGGTCGACCTGCTCGAATGCGTCCGCAGGTCGGAGAGCGTGAAGAGCGTTCTGAACGTCACGACGGACAAAGTCTATAAAAACATTGAGCAGGAAAAGGGGTATAAGGAGACGGACGAACTGTGCGGCTACGACCCCTATTCCAACAGCAAATCCTGCTCGGAGCTGGTCACCTACAGCTATGTCCGTTCCTTTCTCGAGGAGAAGGGCGTCGCGGTCTCCACGGCGCGGGCGGGCAACGTGATCGGCGGCGGGGATTTTTCCGCCAATCGCATCGTGCCGGACTGCGTGCGCGCGGCGCATGAGGGAAAGAGCCTCGTTCTCCGCAATCCGCACTCCGTGCGGCCCTATCAGCATGTGCTCGAGCCGCTGTACGCCTATCTCACGATCGCGGCGGCGCAGGCTGCGGACGCGGCGTTTGCGGGGAACTATAATATCGGACCCGACCGCGCCGACTGCGTGACGACCGAGCAGCTCGTGCGCAGGTTCGCAGAGAGCTGGGGCGAAGGGTTCTCGTACGAGGCGCACGCCGTTCCGGGCGCGCCGCACGAGGCGGGGCTTCTGATGCTGGACAATACGAAACTCAAAGAGACTTTCGGGCTGCGCCCCGTCTGGGGCATCGCGCAGGCGGTGCAAAAGACGGTCGAGTGGTCGAAGGCGTATTACGCGGGGGAGGACATGCTTAACGTCACCCGCGCGCAGATCGGGGCGTTTTTGTCGGACGTGGATCATGAGTAAATTCAAAGCGTTCGTCGTCCGTTTTTTCCGGGATAAGCGCGTGCGGTTCCTCATCGTCGGCGGGCTGAATACGATCGTCGGCGTGGGCGTGACGTGGATCGTCTACCTCTGTTTCGGCGTATCTTTGTTTTCGGAGGAGGAGCTCGTCTGGTATGTGTACCTGACGGGCACGCTGCTCGGGCAGATCATCGGCACGGTCCACAGTTATTTCTGGAACAAGTACTTCACGTTCCGCAGCAAAGAGCGCTCGGGCAAGGAATTTTTGAAGTTCGTGCTCGTCTATGCCGTGCAGTACGGGATCAACCTCGGGCTGACGGCGCTTCTGAACAAACTGATCTCTATCCCCGCGCTCGTCACCATCCTGACCACGATCGTGTGCACCGTTCTGAGCTATCTGGGGCATAACTTTTTCAGTTTCAGGAAAAAAAAGGCGGCGAATGCACCCGCGGCAGACGGAACGGATGCTGCCGCCGATGCGGGCGCGGGCGAAGGCGGAACGGACGAGGTAGAAGAGACGGCTGCCTGCGAAGGATCCGCGGCAGGCGCCGAGGAAGGGCGGGAAGAGCTGAAAGACGGGAGCAAAGAACAGGACGCAAAATCGGTAGCAGAGGAGAGGAACGGCAGGGAAAGAAATCCATGATTTGGGTTCGATCAAGAGAAAGCGTTATAGGGAAAACGGAGGACGGTAACGGGGTTCCCCTGTTTTAAGAAAGATGAAATATACCTTTAAATCTTTGAAAAACCGATTTAAGGACAGTGCGCTTAAAGAAAAAATAGTTACGGTTTTTATTGCGGTTCTGTTTCTTTGCATAGCTGTATTTCTGATCGAGTTCGTTGTCTGGACGATCAAAGACAGGCATGCTTTTGCTCTGCCGCTGTTCCACCAGGACAAAATAGATGCGTTTATGGATTTTTTCAACGTCAACTATTTTGTTTCGGGCGGGAGAAATCCGTACACCGACCCCGATTGTTTGTCTAATTATCCCCCGTTTGCGCTGCTGATCGCGAAGTTTTTTGCTTTATTCGGAGATTACAGCTCCATCGAAGGTCTGTCTGCGCGGGGAGTTGCCATGTCGGTGCGGTCAAGTGCCGGCGGTATAATCTCGTTGGTATTGTTTTTCCTGGTTCTTTTTATTGGGAATTTTTTCGCGCTGCGGGGGCTGCTGAAAAAGCTGCGGTTTTCAAGACGCGAGAGGTTGCTGATCTCTGTCGTGTTTGCGCTGTCGGCGCCCGTTTTATTTTTGTTCCAAAGGGCAAATTACCTCGGGTTCTCCCTGTTGTTCGTGTTGATTTTTCTGGATCTGTATGACAGTGAGAGCAAATGGCTGCGGGAGGTCTCGTACATTTCTTTGGCAATGGCGTTCGGGGTCAAACTGTATCCGGTCGTATTCGGGTATCTCTTGCTGCGCGACAGAAGATGGCTTGCGGTTCTGAGGCTGGTGCTGTATTGCCTTTTGTTTTTCTTTGTGCCGTTTTTGTTTTTTAACGGCGGGGTTTCCAATATCGGTGCGTTTCTGCACAATGTTTTTGCCTTTTCATCTACGGATGCGGCATACATGTATCACAATTATGCCCCATATCAGATCGTATACACGGTCGCGGGACTGTTCTCTTCGGGCACTCTCGGCAGCACTGCCATCCTGATCTGTAAAATTTTTTCGTATGCGATCGTTGCCTGCTGTGTCGCATGTATGTTCGTGTGTGAAAAAAGGTGGCAGAGCATGTTGGCTGCGGCATTGTTTACTGTCTATGTCGTCTCCCCCTCGTATTTATACGTCGGTGTGATGCTGCTGATCCCTGTTGCATATTTTCTTGCCGAAGAAGAGAAAAACAGTGCGGATTACGTGACGCTTGTGCTGTTCATTGTTCTGCTGCAGCCGCTCTATCTCGGATATATGATCGATCTTGCCGGAACAATCACGTATGATGTCACGGTATCGGTCTTTTTACAGGCTTTGGCAATGTTGGGTTTATTCATAGTCTGCGTTTGCGGCGGGGTCTCTTCCGCAAAAAAACGTATGACGGGAAAAAGGAGAGGAACGGAGCATGGCGAAGGAGAGAGCAAAGACGGCGCGGAACATCAGTCTGCTTGACTGTACGCTGCGTGACGGCGGCTATGTAAATGATTGGCTGTTCGGGCACGATGCGCTCGTCAATATTTTTGAGCGGCTCGTCAGTGCGGGCGTAGACATTATCGAGGTGGGGTTCATCGACGACCGCCGCCCGTTCGATTACGACAGGAGCATTTTTCCCGATACCGCCGCCGTCGAAAAGGTCTTCGGCGGGCTTGACCGCGGCGGCAGTATGGTCGTCGGCATGATCGACTACGGCACCTGTGCGCTCGAACACGTTCAGCCCTGCAGCGAATGCTGGCTCGACGGGATCCGCGTCATCTTCAAAAAGCATATCAAAGAGGAGGCGTTTGCGTACTGCGCCGCGCTCAAAGCGCTCGGCTATAAGGTTTTTGCGCAGGCGGTCTCCATCACGAGCTACGACGAAACGGAACTTCTGGAGTTCATCGAACTCGCAAACAGCGTAAAGCCGTACGCCGTTTCGCTTGTGGACACATACGGGCTTTTGCATCAGTCCGACCTCATTGAGATCGTAAAGACGATGGACGAGCGGCTCCTTCCCGAGATCGGGCTGGGGTATCACGCCCATAACAATTTCCAGATGGGCTATGCGAACGCGATCGCCTTTCTCAAAGACCGCAGCCGCCGTTCGCTCGTGGTGGACGCCACGCTCTACGGCATGGGGAAGAGCGCGGGCAACGCGCCCATCGAACTTTTGTCCATGCACATGAACAGCCATCTGGGCAAGACGTACGATATTAACCAGATGCTCGAGGCGATCCAGACGAGCGTGATGGACGTCTACAAGAAATCTCCCTGGGGCTACAATCTTTTTTACTATGTAGCGGCGTCGAATAAGGTGCATCCGAGCTATGTCTCCTATCTGATGAACAAGCGCACGCTCTCCATCACCGAACAGAATGAGATCCTGCAGCAGATCGACGAAGAGAAGAAACTGCTGTACGATAAAGATTATATCGAAAGGCTTTATTTGCGGTATCAGCAGAGAGAATGCAACGACGCGGCAGACATTGCGGTGCTGCAAGAGAGGTGGAGAGGAAAAGAGTTTTTGCTTTTGGGACCTGGTACTTCTGTCGTAAAGAACAAAGAGAGGATACAGGCGCTTATCGAGAGCAATGCGTGCGAAATCATTTCGATCAACTATATCTATCCCGTCGGCATTCCTGCGTATCTCTTCCTGACCAATTCGCAGCGGTATGTGCAGCTTTGCACGCAGCTTTCAAAGGCGGGGGATTCGGTCACGACGGTCGCAACCTCCAACGTCACGTGTACGGCGGGCAAATTTGCTTATAAAGTCAATTACAGTTCCTTGATCGATACGGAACAGAAAGAGATCCCGGACAATTCTCTGCGGATGTTGTTGAAATTGTTGGAGAAAATGGACCCGAAAAAAGTGTACCTTGCGGGGTTTGACGGGTATGTTCCGGACGACGTGAATTACTTCGACATCAAAAAAGAGTATTCTTATATCAGAGAAAAAGCTAATTTCCTGAACGAATACGGCACACAGTTTATAAGAGAATTTAAAGAGAAATTCCCTATCGAGTTTATAACGCCAAGTAAATATCAAGAGGAAGAAAAATGAAAATCAGAACAGCGGATTACATTGCAGATTTTTTGGTCAAGAACGGGATAACGCATCTTTTCAGCGTTCCGGGCGGCGGCGCCATGCACCTGAACGATGCGTTCGGGCACAAAGAGGGGCTGCACGTCATCTACGATCATCACGAGCAGGCGTGTACGATCGCGGCGGAGGGCTTTTTCCGCGCGTTCGGAAAACTCGGCGCGGCGGTCTGCGTGACAACGGGCCCGGGCGGCACGAACGCGCTGACGGGGGTCATGGGCAGTTGGGTCGATTCGATCCCGATGATCGTGATCAGCGGGCAGGTGCGTTATGATTTCACGGTGGACAGCGTAGATGTGCCCATCCGTCAGCTCGGCGACCAGGAGTTCAATATCATTGACTGCGTCCGCTGCATGACAAAGTATGCAGTTATGGTCAAAGATCCGTTGAAGATCAGGTATCATCTGCAAAAGGCGTTTTTTAAAGCGACGCACGGCCGTCCGGGGCCTGTATGGCTGGATATTCCGTTGGACGTGCAGGGGGCAGAGATCGAAACCGACGATCTGCTTCCTTATGATGAAGCCGAAGATGCAGCGGAAATCGCGCCTCTGCCCGATAGGGCGCAGCTGCGTGAACTTTTAGATCGTATAGCGAAAGCAAAGCGTCCCGTCATCATGGCAGGAGATGCGATCCATATTGCCGGTGCAGAAAAGAAGTTTTTACAGCTTGTCGATAAACTGAAGATCCCTGTGCTGACGGCGTGGAATTCTCACGACCTGATCACGGATGACAATCCGTATAACGGAGGGCGCCCCGGGAGCGGCGGCACGCGCGGCGGAAATATTGTCATGCAGAGCTGCGATCTCATGCTCAGCCTCGGCTGCAGACTGAGTGTGAGGCAGACGAGTTTCAACCCGGAGAATTTTATCCCGAATGCCTATCTTGCATGTGTCGATATCGATCAGGCGGAGATGGATAAACCTACGATCCACCCCAGCATGAAGATCCGCGCGGACATCCGCGATGTATTGGATATGCTCTTGGGGATGGAGTATGATGAGCACGGGCAGCATGCCGCGTGGGTAGAGCACGCGTTGGAGGTGAACCGGAAATATCCCGTCGTGCTCGAAGAATACAGGAAGACCGTTTCGCCGATCAATCCGTACGTGTTTCTTGATGAATTGGGGAAGGCATTGCCTGAGGGGCAGCTCACTGTTACGGGGAACGGTACGGCATGCGCCGTTACGTTCCAGACGGTCATGTTCAAAAAAGGGCAGCGCATGTTCCATAATTCCGGCAGCGCTACGATGGGGTACGGGCTGCCCGCCGCGATCGGCGCATGCTTTGCGAACGGGAACAGACCGACGGTCTGCCTCGAGGGGGACGGATCCATTCAGATGAACCTGCAGGAATTGCAGACGGTCGTTTACCACAAGCTGAATCTCAAGATCTTTTGGCTGAACAACGAAGGGTATCATTCCATGCGCCAGACGCAGACCAATCTGTTCCATGCCAATTTCAGCGGGGTGGATAAGGACAGCGGCATCAGCTTCCCTTCCGCGAAAAAGATTGCTGCCGCATATGACCTGCCTTATTTTTGCATTGAAAGTACGGTCGGGCTGCAGGAGAAGTTGCAGGAACTCCTTGCGCGCGACGGTGCGTTTATTTGCGAAGTTCTTTTGGACAAGCGGCAGTTCTTTGCACCGAAACTCTCGTCGAAAGTTTACCCGGACGGGACGATCGTTTCTCCTTCCTTAGAGGATATGTATCCGTTTATCCCCGAGGAAGAGCTGAAAAAAGATATGTGGAAGGACTGAAATGCCGCAGAAAATCAAATCGGTGATCCTGACGGGCTGCACGGGCGGAATCGGCGTGGCGCTCGTGAACGAATGCGTGCGCAGAGGGATGGAGGTCTGGGCGGTCTGCCGCCCGCAGTCCGCGCGCATCGCGCACTTGCCGCAGAGCGCGTCTGTGCATGTGGTGGAGTGCGATATAGCGGACTATGCCTCCCTGCACGGGGCGGGCATCGCCGCCGATGCGTTCGTGCATTTCGCATGGGAAAAGACGTTCGGCGCAGGCAGAGACGATCTGGACTGTCAGCTTAAAAACGTGCAATATACGCTGGATGCGGTCAGGCTTGCGCGGGCGTGCGGCTGCAAAGTCTTTGTCGGCGCGGGGTCGCAGGCGGAATACGGCATAAAGAGTGAACCGCTGCGCGGCGACACGCCTGTCGAGCCGCAGTCCGGCTACGGCATCGCAAAGTATGCGGCGGGGAAGTTTTCGCACAATCTCTGCGCACAGTACGGTATCCGTCACTGTTGGGTCCGCATTGTGAGTACGTTCGGGCTCAACGATGCCGGATATACGCTCATATCCTATCTGTTGGACACCCTTCTGAGCGGTGGCACGCCGGAGCTGACGCCCTGCGGGCAAGTTTGGGACTATCTGTATTTTACGGACGCGGCGAAGGCGTTCGCCTCTGTGCTCGAAAAGGGGCGGGACGGCGCCGTCTATCCGCTCGGTTCGGGCATGCCGCGCAAACTGAAAGAGTATGTGTGCGCCCTGCGCGATCTCGCCGCGCCGCAGGCGGAACTTAAATTCGGCGCAAAGGAATACTATCCGCACCAGCCTATGGTTCTGGCGGCGGACATCTCCGAACTGACGGCGGATACGGGCTGGGCGCCCGAAATGTCGTTCGAGGACGGGATACGGGAGATGCTGAAAGCAAGAGAGGTATGAAATGAAGAAAATCAGCTTTTTGGTTCCGTGTTTTAACGAAGAGGAGAACGTCGTCCCGATGAGCGAGGCGCTCATCGCGCAGATGGGGCAACTCCCTGCGTACGATTATGAGATCGTGTTTATCGACAACGATTCGCAGGATCAGACGCGCAGGCGGCTTGAAGAGCTGTGCGCGGGGAACAAGCGCATCAAAGCGATCTTCAATGCGCGCAATTTCGGGCAGTTCAACTCTCCCTTCTACGGGATGCTGCAGACGACGGGCGACTGCGTCATATCGCTCTGCGCCGACTTTCAGGACCCGCCCGAGATGATCCCGCAGCTTGTCGCGGAATGGGAGAAGGGCTATAAGATCGTCTGTGCGGTGAAAAAACAGAGCAAGGAGAACAGGTTTGTGCGCTTTCTGCGCACGATCTATTATAAGCTCGTCCGAAAGCTCTCCTCCGTGCGGCAGATCGAGCATTTCACGGGTACGGGGCTGTACGACCGTTCTTTCGTGGACGTGCTTGCCGGGCTCGACGATCCCGCGCCGTTTTTGCGCGGCATCGTTGCCGAACTCGGGTTTAAGATCGTCGAAGTTCCGTACGAGCAGCAGCGCCGCCGTGCGGGAAAGACGAGCAATAACTTTTCCACATTGTACGACGCGGCGATGCTTTCGTTCACGACGTACACGAAGGCGCCCATCCGCTGTTTCACCCTTATCGGGCTGGCGCTTGCGGCGCTCTCGCTGCTCGGTGCGATCGTGTTCGGCATCCTGGCGGGCGTCGGCTATGTGAATTTCCTGCTCGGCGTCATCGTCTGCGTGATCGCGTTCCTGCTCTCGGGCGCATATGTCGGGATCGGCATTCTGGGCGAATACGTCCTCACGCTGAAAACGAAAGTTTCGCACCGGCCGCTCGTCGTGGAGGAGCGCCGCATCAACTTCGATACGGCGGAAGGGAAGGAGGAACGCCCTGCCGAAAGCAGTGCTGCCGAAGAGCGCCCTGCGCCGCGCGGCGGAGAAGAGGGGCGGGAGAACGCCTGAATCAAGAGGAGCCTGAACGAAAAAAATTGTTTTTTAAGCCGCCCTGCCGCTTTTTTGCAAAGGGCGGCTTTTTTATGCGGTTTTTCCGCAAATTGCGCGAATCCGCGCCCGTACCCCTCCGATTATTGACAAAAGGGGCGGAAAAATGGTACAATCAACCTTGAAAGGATCGGCTGAAAGAGCGTTCTGCCGCTTGCGGCGGGGAGGGATCATGCAATACTTCAAACTGCCGTCGGGCGTGCGCGACGTGCTGCCCGAGGAGAGCGGCGCGTTGGACAGAGCGGAGGCGCTGCTGCGCGAAAAATTCGCGCAGGCGGGGTTCCGTTCGGTGCGTGCCGCAGGGCTGGAATATTACGACACGCTGACCAAGATCGGCAGCGCTGTCGGGCAGGAACAGATGTTCAAGATGACGGACAGGGACGGCGATCTCATCGTCCTGCGTCCAGATATGTCCCTTGCCTGTGCGCGCATCGAGGCGACCAAACTGCACGGCGCGCCCGCGCGGCTGTGCTATTTTTCGGATATTTACGATTTTTCCGCGGGCGGCAACTCCGACCGCGAGGTCGCGCAGGCGGGCGTGGAGATCTTCGGCGAGGCGGGCGCGCGCGCGGACGCGTACGCGATCTCCTTTGCCGCTGACTGCCTGAAAACGCTCGGGCTGCAGGATTTCATCATCGATATCGGGCACGTCGGGTTTTATAAGGGGCTGCTCGAAGAGAGCGGACTCTCTGCCGCCGAGAGCGAGCAGCTTCGCGGCTACATCAACGCCAAGGACTCCGTGAATACCGAGATGGCGCTGCGCCGCATGGGCGCGCCCGCGCGCGCGCAGGAGGCGCTCCTCGCGCTCCCGTCGCTGTTCGGCGGGGTTGAAGTCCTCGACCGCGCGGAAAAGCTGACGGATAACCCGCTCGCCCGCGCGTCGCTCGGGCACCTCCGTGCGGTGTACGACTGTCTCAAAGAGACGGGCGCGGAGAAGTACGTCTCCTTCGACCTCGGCACGGTCAAGAGCCTTGCCTACTATTCGGGCATCGTCTTTACGGGGCTTGCGGAGGGCGTGGGCGCGCCCGTGCTCTCGGGCGGGCGGTACGACGGGCTGTGCGCGCAGTTCGGCGCGGACGTCTGCGCCGTAGGCTTTGCGATCGGCATGATGCGCGCGATGCAGGCGGCGGCTACTTCGGCGCGCCGCGCGGGCAGGAAGGGGACGGTGAACGTCGCCCTCGCGAAGGGCAGGCTTGCAAACGAGTGCGCGGACGTGTTCATCAAGTGCGGGATCCCCGCGCAGGTGCTCAAGGAAGAGACGCGCAAGCTCGTCCTCGAAACGCCGGACGGGAAGTTCCGTTTCTTCTTCGTCAAACCGTCGGACGTGCCGACGTACGTCGAGTACGGCGTGGCGGATATAGGCATCGTGGGGAAGGATACGCTGCTCGAGGCGGACGCCGATCTGTACGAGATGCTCGATTTAGGGTTCGAGCAGTGCAAGCTCTGCCTTGCGGGGTTCCCCGGGACGCCCGTGGACGGCACGCACCTGCGCGTTGCGAGCAAGTACGCGCGCACGGCGAAAAAGCTGTTCTCCTCCCGCGGCACGGCGGCGGAGGTCATCGAACTGCACGGCTCCATCGAGCTTGCGCCCCTCACGGGGCTCTCGGACGTCATCTTCGACATCGTGCAGTCGGGCGCGACGCTGCGCGCCAACGGGCTGGTGGTGCTCGAAGAGGTGTTCGACATCTCCGCAAGGCTGGTCGCGAATAAAGTGAGCTTAAAGACAAAAGCGGCACAGATCCTGCCGCTCATCGCGAAGATGCGCGGGTATGTCTGAGCGAAAGGGGAGTTCCATGAAGATCTACGAAAACGCCGCGGCTGCGGCGGGGATTTTAAAGCGCGGGGGTTTTGACGACCCCGCCCGCGCGGAGACGGTGCGCGCGATCGTTGCAGACGTGCGCAGAAACGGCGACAGAGCGCTGTTTTCGTACTGCGAAAAATTTGACGGCGCGGCGCTGACCGCGGAGACGGTCGCCGTCTCTCCCGCCGAGTTTGAGGCTGCGTATAAGGCGGTGGACGCGACCTTGCTTGCCTCTCTGCGCAGGGCGGTCAAAAACGTGTATGAGTATCATGCGCGTGCGCCGAAAAAGGACGACGTGCGCACCGTGAACGGCAGGACGACGGGCTACGTTGTCCGTGCGGTGGAGCGCGCGGGCATCTATGTGCCCGGCGGCACGGCGCCGCTGGTGAGTTCCGTGCTGATGGGCGTCCTTCCCGCGAAGGCGGCGGGGGTGGAGCATATCTTCGTCTGCACGCCCGCAAAAGAGGGGAAGGTCGCGCCCGCGATCCTCGTCGCCGCCGCCGAGTGCGGCGCGGAGAAGGTGTTCAAGGTCGGCGGCGCGCAGGCGATCGCCGCCCTCGCATACGGCACGGAGAGCATCCCCAAGGTCGACGTCATCGCGGGCCCGGGGAATATCTTCGTCACCCTCGCCAAGAAGGAGGTGTACGGCGACGTCGGCATCGACATGCTCGCAGGGCCCTCCGAGATCCTCATCGTGGCGGATATCAGGCAGGATCCCGATTATATTGCGGCAGACGTGCTCTCGCAGGCGGAACACGACAGACTTTCCCGCGCGATCGTGCTCACAGACGACAAGGCGTTTGCCGAAAGGGTCTGCGCGCGCGTAGAGGCGCGGCTTGCAGATTTGCCCCGCAGGGAGATCGCGGCGGCGTCCCTCGAACAGGGCGGCGGCGTCATCCTCGTGAAGGACATGGAGGAGGCGGCGGACCTCGCCAATGCGATCGCGCCCGAACATTTAGAGCTTGCGACGGAGAACTGCGAAAAGCTGCTGAAGAAGATCCGCAGTGCGGGCGCGGTGTTTTTGGGCGGGTACACGCCCGAGCCCGTCGGCGACTACTTCGCGGGGCCCGACCATGTGCTGCCCACGGGCGGCAGCGCGCGCTTTTTCGAGGTGCTCAACCAGGATATTTTCCTGCGTAAGATGAGCGTCATCCGCTACACGCCCGAGGCGCTCGCCGAGGACGGGGCGGACATCGTCCGCCTTGCCGAGAGCGAGCAACTGATTGCGCACAGCAACGCGATCCGCGCGCGCAAAAACGAAAAGAAGGGAGAAAGCCTATGAGAACGGCAGCCATTTCCCGCGAGACGCGGGAGACAAAGATTACGCTGGAGCTGAACATAGACGGCAGCGGGGCGCGGGAGATCTGCACGGGCGTCGGGTTCTTCGACCACATGCTCGAGCTGTTCGCCGTCCATGCGGGCGTCGATCTCACCGTCTCCTGCAAGGGGGACACGCAGGTCGACTTCCATCACAGCGTGGAGGACGTGGGCATCTGCCTGGGGCAGGCGTTCAAAGAGGCGCTCGGCGACAAGAAGGGCATCGCCCGCTTTGCCGACCGCGTCGTGCCCATGGACGAGTGCTGCGCGCAGGTCGCGCTGGACATTTCGGGCAGACCCTACCTCAACTTCCGTGCAAAGCTCGCGGGCAAGATCGGCGAGTTTGACGCGGAGCTCGTGGAGGAGTTCTGGCGCGCGTTCGCCTTCAATGCGGGCGTGAACCTGTACATCGACCTGCTCGCGGGCGGGAACATGCACCACGAGGCGGAGTGCATCTTCAAGGGCGTTGCCAAGTGCGTGCAGGACGCGGTGCGCATCGTCTCGGACAGCGTTCCCTCCTCCAAAGGAGTGCTGTAAGTGATCGGCATCGTTGACTACGGTTTGGGCAACCTGCGCTCTGTGCAGAAGGCGCTCGAGGCAGTCGGCGCCGCCGCCTGCATTTCGGGCGAGAAGGCGGTGCTGGACGGCTGTGAAAAGCTCATTCTGCCCGGTGTGGGCGCGTTCGGCGCGGGCATGGAACAGCTTGCTGCAAACGGGCTGGATGCGTACCTGCACATGCGCGCACGCGACACGAAGATGCTCGGCATCTGCCTCGGCATGCAGCTCCTTTTGGAGAGCAGCAGCGAGGAGGGCGAGCACGCGGGGCTGGGCTTTATCCGCGGGCGGTGCGTCCGCTTTGCGGAGGGCAAGGTGCCGCAGATCGGCTGGAACGAGGTGCGCAGGCTGCAGACGCCGCTCTTCGACGGCATCGAAGAGGGGACGCGCTTTTACTTCGTGCACAGCTACCGCGCCGTGTGCGGCGCGGAAAATACCGCCGCCGTGACCGACTATTACGGCGAGTACCCCTCGGCGGTCTTTGCGGGGAACGTGTACGGCGTACAGTTCCACCCCGAAAAGAGCGGTGCGGCGGGGCTGCGGCTTTTGAAAAATTTTGTCGGCATGTGAAAGGATTCTGAAAGACTTTAAGGAGGCGGCAACATGGTTCTCTTTCCGGCGATCGATATTCTGGACGGGCGCGCCGTGCGGCTCGTGCAGGGAGACAGGAACAAAGTGACGGATTACGGCGATCCGCTCGTCTTTGCCGAAAAATGGGCGGAGGCGGGCGCGCAGTGGCTGCATATCGTCGATCTCTCGGGCGCGTTCTCGGGGGAGAGCGGCATCGATTCCGTCATCGGCGAGATCAAAAAACGGTTCCCCGACCTGCAGATCCAGAGCGGCGGGGGGCTGCGCAAGATCACGGACGTGCGCAGGCGGCTGGACGCGGGCGCGGACCGCGCCGTCATCGGCACGATGGCGATCAGCGACCCCGACCTGTTCGCGCTCACCGTGTATGAATTTCCCGAAAAGATCGTCGCGGGCATCGACGCGCGCGGCGGCATGCTCGCCGTCAAGGGCTGGACGGAGACGACGGAGACGTCCGCCGTGTCCTTCGGCAAAAAGTGCAGGCGCATGGGCATCTCCTGCGCGCTGTTCACGGACATCTCCAAGGACGGCGCGATGGCGGGCGCGAACGTCGCCGAATCCATGCGCATGCAGAAGGAGACGGAGCTGAAGATCATCGCGTCGGGCGGCGTCTCGTCCATGGCGGACCTTGTCAACCTCGAGGAGGCGGGCATCTACGGCGCCGTTCTGGGAAAGGCGATCTACGACGGCGCGGTGGACCTCAAAGAGGCGGTCGGGCGCTTTCCGCAGGACTGACGGCGTGGGGCGCATTTACAGAAAGGAGAGGCGCATTGCTTGCAAAACGCATCATTCCCTGCCTTGACATCGACAAGGGCAGGGTCGTAAAGGGGGTCAACTTCGTCAACCTCATCGACGCGGGCGACCCCGTCGAAATCGCCAAGGCGTACGACGCGATCGGCGCGGACGAGATCGTGTTTCTGGACATCACCGCCTCGTCGGACGGCAGAAAGACCGCCGTGGAGATCCTCTCCCGCGCGAGCGAACAGGTCTTTCTCCCGCTCACGGTGGGAGGCGGCATCCGCACGGTCGAGGATTTCCGCACGATGCTCTCCGCGGGCGCGGATAAGATCGCGGTCAATTCCGCGGCGATCAAAAACCCGTCCCTCATCACAGAGGCGGCAGTGCGGTTCGGCGCGCAGTGCGTCGTGCTGGCGGTGGACGCCAAGCGCAACGCGCGGGGGCGCTGGGACGTGTATCTCAACGGCGGCAGGGTGAACACGGGGCTGGACGCGGTCGAATGGATCGAACGGGCGGCGGCGCTCGGCGCGGGCGAAGTGCTGCTCACCAGCATGGACCGCGACGGCACCAAGGCGGGGTACGACCTCGAACTCACCCGCGCGGCGGCAGAGGCGGTCAATATCCCCGTCATCGCGTCGGGCGGCGCGGGGTGCATGCAGGACTTTGCCGACGTGCTGACCGAGGGGAAGGCGGACGCGGCGCTCGCCGCATCGCTGTTTCACTTCAACGAGATCGGCATGCGGGAGCTGAAGGAGTATCTCGCGCAGCGCGGCATCCCCGTGCGGAGGGTTTAAGGCATATGGAAGAACTCAAATGGAACAAGGACGGGCTCGTCTGCGCGATCGCGCAGGACTATGAGAGCGGCGAAGTGCTCATGCAGGCGTATATGAACGCAGAGGCATACAAAAAGACGCTCGAGACGGGCTATGCGCACTATTGGAGCCGTTCGCGGCGCAAACTGTGGAAGAAGGGCGAGGAGAGCGGGCACCTGCAGAAGGTGCGCGGCATATACCTCGACTGCGATAAAGACTGCGTTTTGCTCAAAGTCGAACAGACGGGCGCGGCGTGCCATACGGGGAACTACACCTGTTTCTATACCCCCGTGCAGGACTGCGGCGCGGGCGCGGAGATGCTCGGGCAGCTCCAGCGCATCGTCGAGGACCGCAAAGTCAACCCCGAGGAGGGCAGCTACACCGCCTATCTCTTTGAAAAGGGCGTGGACAAGATCGCCAAAAAGACGGGCGAAGAGGCCGTCGAGCTTGTCATTGCCGCCAAAAACGGCAGCCGCGAAGAGATCGTCGGCGAATGCGCGGACCTCTTCTATCACACCCTCGTCCTGCTCGCGAATGCGGGCGTGAAGTTGTCGGAGGTGTGTACGGAGCTGAAAAACCGCCATAACTAGGTTCACGAAAAAAGTTTTGAGCTGACAAAACTTTTTTCCGTGATTTTGAGGG
>JAGHJD010000010.1 GCA_017886895.1 Clostridia bacterium
ATTCGGCACAAACACAAGCACGGCAAAGAAGAGAAAGATAAAAGCCGTCGGGTGCATACAAAGAGCTAATTCTTTTCTAATTAAATTCAGCATACCCTTTTCCCCTCGTTTGCTTTTTCCAAATGTACGATGATATTATCGATCGTTGCGTCGGACACGGTAACATTCGTTGATATTTGCATATCACGGGGCAGCAGACCTTCATAGCCTTCTTTGACCGCCTTTACGCCGATGGCTTTGGCAGCCGTCGCGTCTGCAAGAGAACAAAAATGCACCAACTGGTATTTCCCGAGCAACTCTTTCAGTGGGCACGCCGCAAGGAGCCTGCCCTGCGAGATATAGACGATGTCGTCGGCAATTCGCATTAGGTCGGACGTGATATGCGTGGAGAAGAGGACGGAAACGCCTTCCTCCCGCACAAGCTGCAACACGATGTCGCAAAACTCTTCACGCGAAAGCGGATCAAGCCCGCTTGTCGGCTCATCCATGATGAGCAATTTTGCTCCGTGCGAAAGGGCAAGAACAAGCGCAAATTTTACCTTCATGCCCTCGGAAAGCTCTTTGACCTTCTTTCGTTCGGACAAATCGAATTGCGCAAGGAATTTTTCATACTTGCCCTGATTCCACGTCGGATAAAAGGGTGCGTACGCCTTGCGAATAGAAACAAGCGTGTTCATGGGATAATAGCGAAAACCGCCGCCGACATAGCCGATCATCTGCTTTACCGCCATTTCATCCTCATCCATATTCTTTCCAAAGACCGAGACGGCGCCTTCTGCCGCGATAAGCCGCAGGATCCCTTTGAGCGTTGTGCTTTTCCCTGCACCGTTCCTGCCAATGAGCCCGACGATATGCCCCTGCGGCACGCAAAAACTAATCTTATCAAGCGTGAATTCGAGATAGACTTTCGTCAGTCCTTTGACTTCAAGTGCATTCATTTTTGCTCGCCGTCCTTTACATGATTGACAGCCTTCCAAAACGATTCTACATAGGAAAACGGCTGCAAGGCAATACCTTGCCCTTTGTCTGCCATCAAGACCAGCGAATCTCCCGGGTTCAGCGAGAACATATCACGCACCTCTTTAGGGATGACGATCTGCCCTTTGGAACCGATCTTGACCGTTGCCAGAAACTTACCTTCGGGGAAATTTTCCATTACTTGCTCCTTTTGGTATAATTAGTATTACTTTTCCAACTATGCAGATATATTATACTTTTATTAGCAAATAAAGTTAAGTAATTATATCAATAATGTTTCAAAATGGTTTTGCCCTCTTGAAGAATACTCAAATTTATGCTATACTTATAACATAAGGTATTTTAGTTCAATTTTGCAAAGGAGGAGATGCTTTAATGACACAAACCATCAAAGTAGTTAAGCTTGAAGAATATCTTGATGTTTTAGGACAGATGTTCAAAAATTCAATACTGATTCCCGTAATTGGATCAGGATTTTCTGCTGGAAGCTATACTTCACAAGGATGTGTTCCGAGTGGAAGTTGTATGAAAAGAGATATGATTAGAGCCTTAGAAATTGCAGGGCATAAAATTAATTCAGATAAAAAATCTTTTTCACAGGTTGCAAAATACTATAATAGATTTATTGATGTAGGAACACGAAAAAAATATATACGCGATAATTTTATGAACACTAAATTATCGCGCGAAAAACAAGAGTTTTTAAATATTGGATGGCCCTATTTATATACATTAAATTTAGATGATGCAATAGAAAAAAATTTAGATTGTGTAGTAATTGGTCCAAATAAAAGTCTTGAAAAAATAGATTATGATGGCTGCATTTTATATAAATTACACGGAACAAGTACAGAATTCGCTTTTTTGAAAGATGGGGATGATTTTTCTATTTTTGACACTGAACAGTATATTAAGAGTATTACAAAAAATACAGATTTATTAAATAAGTTAAAGCAGGATTATATTGATAAAAATATAATCTTCATTGGATGCAGTCTTGATGATGAATTAGATTTAATGCATGTATTTAGTTTAGCCAAAGAGGAATCGCCGCATAATATTACGGAAAAATTTTTTATTACCAATATTGAGCCGACTGAAGAAAATTTAGTGGATTTAGAATATTATGGTATAACAACGGTTTTGCTTGTTGATGATTATAATACTTTATATGATAAGCTTATTTCAATTAAAGATAGATCAAGCCTCATATTAGACAATGAATTAAATTATTTTAAAAACATCTCGATAGAACAACTTGATGTAAACAGTGACCAAAACGAAAAGTTTCTTCTCTATAACAAAATGCCATTCGATAAGAAAGATGGAATAATATATTTGCCATATTTTTTTATAAGCAGAAATTTGTCGAATGATATTATATCTCAAATCCAAAATTATCCTATTCAGTTTATTTGCGGAAAACGAATAAGTGGAAAAAGTTATTTATTGTTAGACCTTTATCGCAGATTAGCAGATAGGGACAAATATTATTTTGACTCTAGAGCTTGTATAAACGCTAAGAACATTGATACATTGATTTCTTTGCGGAATACAATAATTTTGATCGATACAAATGTCATCAATGGACCAATCTTAGAATATTTATTAAACAAAAATCTTGCTATCCTAAAAAAGAATAAAGTAAATTTTGTAATATGTGTTAATACATCTTCTAAACAGGTAGCGTTTGAGTTGCAAAATCAGAAAAATAATTCTTTTATAAAATTACATTTTCTTGACAATAAGTTTTCTGCAAAAAAGGATAATGATGAATTTGCAATATTAAGGAAGAAACTTTCTTCATTAAATTTACCATATTTTAAAAGTAAAACTACTATATTGGATAACTTGCTATGGATGCAAAGCCGTTTATGTAAAAAAAGTCCTTCGACTGATTTGCAAAACTTTAATATTACCCCTGATAACTATATTCAGCTGGCTTATTTAATCCTATTATCATACCATGGGAAGTTGACATCAAAGGATTTGATAGGCTTTGGTGTATATCAAGAATCTAATGAACTAATGCCAAAATTAGGAATGGCGGTAGAACCTGACTTTAGATACATGATTACCGCATCAACTTTCGATGATTCATATTATCAAGTTGTGTGTAATGCGCAAATATGGTTGTTGAGTTATCTTTCTCAGATTTCCATGAAATCAAGATATTTTGATTGTATAGTTAATGCGGTTGTATATATTGTCAAATGTTTGAATGCTGACCATATAGATAAATTACGGCGTAGAAAATTGTTCGATTTTATTAGGTTTGATAATATTAATTTTATCTTAGGAGGAGCTCGGAAACATCCTTCCCCTTCAGGTGTGCGAAAACTAATTCAAACTATTTACACGAAATTGAAAAGTCTGCTTGGCGAAGAATATCAATTTAACCATCAGCACGCTAAATGTTTGTTATGGAGTATTGAAGAACTTCCTGCTGATGCTCGCGACGCCGATCTTTTGGAAGCTCATAAAGCAGCAATTTTATCATTACAGCTAATAGAAGAAGCTCTAGATAGCTCCCCCAAAAATCCTTATCTCAAAATTTCTTATGCCCATGTCCAATTCACAATTGGAATGATTCTTGTAAAGAAATTTTTCTTCAATAAAACAAAAGAAAATTTCACAAATGCGGTCAATCAAGTAAAATTAGCATTATCATTGCCCGAAAATCAAAATGCAGATGAACTATATGATGAACTTACAGAAGATGATAATGACTATAGTGTCAGTAGATTTATGGATTATTTATATCAAGATGAAGCACATGACTTTTACGATTTAAAAGTACGAAGGGATATAGATTGGATTGCAACTTTTAGAAGAAACTATCTTACATAAATTATTACCGTTCTTATCAAGGGGAAAATTATCGCTGAAAATTTGTAAAGCCGGGCAGGGAACTGCTCGGCTTTACTCTCACTCTTTGTTATCATGTTGTTTTTTGAAATATTCGCTTATCTCCAATTCCAATGCCTCTAAAAATCCAGATTCTTTATCGGCAATGATAAGCCGATGGTCTGGAACCCCGTTGATCAGAATTTTTGCATTAAAATCGTTCTTGACGTCTATCTCCTGCATTGTGTACCTCCGCGCTTTTCTTTGAGGGTACAACTTTTTACAGAAGATTGTTAGATAGCCGTCCTATACAATAGTCATACTCTGTACCGAAAGAACTTAAAAAAAGAATAACCGTACTCATAATCTTCCCAAAATGTCGGGTACTTTGGTAAAGTCTTTCGATTCGCGGATGGTATCGGAAAAAGCCGTTGCCATCAAGGGGAAAAATTGTCGCTGAAAACTTATAAGCCGACCTGCTTGCGCTGGTCGGTCTTTCTTTATTTTATCAGTATGCAATAATTTTTCGGGCGCTGCCCCTGACGCCCTTGACGGCGTAGTCTTTTTCCGATTGTTTCGGGTTGTCGAAAGAAAAAATCAACACAAAAGTTTGCATACGCTTTTGGTTATTTTGGGAAGATTTATGAAAATGCACGGCCAGTTGGGAAACCTTATGGGCTGGCTTGCTAACATTCCCAATCAAAAAAGGATAGCATGTGAACTACAAATCCGAACACAGAGGTAAAAGACAATGAAAGGTGCAGTTATCTACGCACGTTACAGCAGTGAAAAACAAAACGAGCAGTCCATCGAAGGACAGCTCCGAATCTGCAATCAATATGCGGAGGCGAACGGCTTGACGATTGTGGATACCTATATCGACAGAGCCATGACAGGCACGAACGACCATCGCCCTGCCTTTCAGCAGATGCTTGCCGATTGCGAAAAAGTCGTGCCGTGGGATATCGTACTTGTGTATGCCATCGACCGTTTTGGACGGAACTCCATCGAAATCGCCGTCAACAAACAACGATTGAAAAAACATAAAAAGACGCTGATTTCAGCCACGCAGCGCACGTCTGAAAATATCGACGGAACAAAGAACCTCGACGGTATTCTTTTGGAGAATGTCTATATCGGGCTTGCCGAATATTACTCGGCAGAACTTTCGCAAAAGGTGAAACGCGGTATGTACGAAACTCTGAAAAAAGGCTTATACCCCGGCGGCGTTGTGCCGTTCGGCTATCGTGTGGAGAACAAGCGCGTCTATATCAACGAAGAAGAAGCAGAAATTGTGCGTTCCATTTTTCAACAGTATGCACAAGGCGTTCTTGGCAGAGAGCTGATTGCGCAGCTGCAAGAAAAAGGCATCACCAATCACGGCAGACCGTTCGCTTTGAATACGCTCTACAATATGCTCCGTATGAAAAAGTATATCGGCATTTTTGAATATGGCGACGAAGTCTGCACAAATATCTTTCCGCCTATCGTGCCGGAAGCCCTGTTTGAAGAGGTGGGCAGCATCTTACTGAAAAACAAACACGGCGGAACAAGCCGCGAAGTTGAGTTCCTTTTAAAAGGCAAACTAATATGCGGTTATTGCGGCTACCATTTGCAGGGCGATAGCGGTACGTCAAAATCAGGCAGACGGATTTATTATTATAAGTGCATGGGCAGAAAGAAAAAGAATATCTGCCATAAGGAAATCATGCCGAAAGAAAAACTTGAACAGGCTGTCATCGATGCAACGATGCAGGTATTTGGTACTCCCGAAGGCATCTCCGCGATTGCCGACGAGATTTTGAAAATCCATGCAAAGCGGATGAATGATAAATCGCTCCTTGCCATTCTGAATAATGAACGCGATGAAATCAAACGCGCGCTTGCCAACATTATGAAAGCTGTCGAACAGGGAATTTTCAATGCCACAACCAAAAACCGCATGGATGAGCTGGAAGCGCAGCTTACCGGGGTTGAAGATAAAATCACGATTGAGCAGTACAAGACGCAAAACCAATTAAAGAAAGAGCAGGTCGTCGAATACCTGACGCACACGATACGGCAATCGCCTCGGCTGCTCATCAAAAACCTGATACAAAAAATTGTGGTGTATGACGACCGGTTTGAGATTTACTACAACTACCTCAATAGGATGCCGCCTAAAACGGACGAGCCAGGCAATAAGTCCGCTATCACAGCACCGCCAAATGCGTGTTCGGACATCTCAAAAGACAGTTCACCAAAACGAGGCGGGAAGTACATCTTCCCGCCTCGTTTTGGTAATGGCAGCTGACCCGAACAGGCCGCGCGAAGCGCGGGCTGGGCGTGCTCGAAGAGCTTTGCCGCGCAGCGGCAAGCCCCCGGTGGGGGCGATCGCTGCCGCTTCGGCTGTACTTTTTCGTGCGGGAAGTACATCTTCCCGCCTCGTTTTGGGTGTTACAACTGACCCAGGCAGGCCGCGCTATGCGCGGGCTGTGACGCGATCGGCTTGTTGCTTTCTTTTCTGATTTACATATGCCGGCATCGATCGCTATTCCGTCGCTGGCGCTCCTTACGTGCTCGAAGAGCTTTGCCGCGCAGCGGCAAGCTCCCGGCGGGGGCAAACATAATCGTGTTCGGTGTGCCTTTTCCACTGTTCCGTGCGGGAAGTACATCTTCCCGCCTCGTTTTGGGTGTTAGCAGCTGACCTAGGCAGGCCGCGCTATGCGCGGGCTGGGCGTGCTCGAAGAGCTTTGCCGCGCAGCGGCAAGCCCCCGGTGGGGGCACCCATGAACTTTTTCACTTCTGTTGCGCATAAACGCTTCCATCTACAAAAAGGCGTAGCCGAACACGGCTGTGCCTTTTTATACCTCTTCCCAGTGTGGCGGGACCCTCTCCCGCACGGAAAGCGGGGGCAGCTCTTTCCCCTCTCCCACGCTCTTGCGGCGACGCGCTCACGGAAACGCTTGACACGGCGCGGATTTTGGAATACAATATTGAAACTTACTATCATTATTACAAACGCGCGGGGCGGGTCGCCCTGCCTGAAAGGAGAAAGCTATGAAACTGACCGGAGCAGAGATCCTCATCCGCTGTCTGAAAGAACAGGGCGTGGATACCATTTTCGGATACCCCGGCGGCACGGTGCTGGATATCTACGACGCGCTGTACCGCGACGGAACGCTCCGCCATGTACTGACGGCGCACGAACAGGGCGCAGCGCACGCGGCGGACGGGTATGCGCGCGCGACGGGCAAGACAGGCGTATGCCTTGCAACTTCCGGCCCTGGCGCGACCAACCTCGTTACGGGCATCGCGACGGCGTACATGGACTCCGTTCCGCTCGTCGCCATCACGGGCAACGTGACGGTCGCCAACCTCGGGCGCGACAGCTTCCAGGAAGTGGACATCGCAGGTATCACGATGCCCATCACAAAGCACAACTACATCGTCAAGGACGTGAAAGAGCTTGCGGACACCATCCGCGAAGCGTTCTATATCGCGGGTTCGGGGCGCAAGGGACCCGTTCTCATCGACATCCCCAAAAACCTGCAGACCGAGCTGTGCGAGTATGAAGAGAAGGCGCCCGCCGCCTATGTGCCCAAGGGCGTTTCCGCAGACAAGCTGACCGAGGTCGCGCAGGCGATCGCAAAGTCCAGGCGCCCCCTCATCATCGCGGGCGGCGGCTGCATCCGCGCGGACGCTTCGGCGAACCTTCTGGCATTTGCGAAAAAGATCCAGGCGCCCGTGTGCTCCACGCTGATGGGGCTGGGCAGCTACCCCGCCTCCGACGAACAGTTTTTGGGGCTGGTCGGCATGCACGGCACGGACGCGGCGGCGAAATCGTTCCGCCGTGCGGACACGATCATCGCGTGCGGTATGCGCTTTTCCGACCGCGTGGCGGGCGACCGCGTAAAATTCCGCGCGGGCAAGACGATCATTCAGTTCGACATCGACACCGCCGAGATCGACAAGAACGTGCCCACCGACCTCTCGGTCATGGCGGACGTAAACGAAATTTTAAAGACGCTCGTTCCCCTCTTAGAACAGGCGGACCGCAAAGAGTGGCTCAAAGAAGTGACCGCCTACCGCGATTACGAAGCGGGCAACTTCGACAGCACCCTGCCCGCCTATAAGATCCTCTCCGCGCTCGGAAAATTCACCGACGCGGACACGCCCGTCGCGACGGACGTGGGGCAGCACCAGATGTGGACGGCGCAGTACTGCAAGTTCGAAAAGCCGCGCACCTTCCTTTCGAGCGGCGGGCTGGGCACGATGGGCTACGGCATGGGCGCGGCGATCGGCGCGTGCATCGGCACGGGCAGGAAGACGGTGCTCGTGACGGGCGACGGGTGTTTCCACATGAACCTGAACGAGATGAGCACCGCCGTCAAAGAAGGGCTGCCTCTCGTGATCCTGCTGATGAACAACAGCGTGCTCGGCATGGTGCGGCAGTGGCAGACGCTCTTCTACGGCAAGCGCTATTCGCAGACCATGCTCGACAAGAACACCGACTTTGTGAAACTTGCCGAAGCGTTCGGCGCAAAGGGCATGACCATCGCGGGCGAAAAGGACGTCCTGCCCGTGCTGACCGCGGCGTTTAAAGAAGCGGACAACGGCCCCGTGCTGGTGGACTGCAAGATCGGCATGGACGACAAGGTGCTGCCCATGATCGCACCGGGCAAGTCGTTCGACGACATCATGACAAAAGTCTGAGAGGAGCGGAAACCATGGAAAAATATACGATCACGGCGCTGGTCGCCAACAAGAGCGGCGTGCTCACCCGCGTTTCGGGGCTGTTCGCGCGCCGCGGGTTCAACATCGAAAGCCTTTGCGTGTGCGCGACGGAGGACAAACACCTTTCGCGCATGACCATCGTGCTGGGCGGCGACGAATACATCCTTTCGCAGATGACGAAACAGCTCGACAAGCTCATCGACGTGAAGAAGATCGCCCTGGCGGAGGAAGCGGACTCCATTTACCGCGAACTGCTGCTCATGAAGGTCTCCGCGCCCGCCGAAAAGCGCTCGGAGATCATCGAGATCAAGGAAATTTACAAGGCGAAGATCGTCGACCTCTCCCCCGAAACGCTCATTCTGGAAATCACGGGCGAGCCGAGCAAGCTGGACGCGTTCGTCAAGGTCGTCGAACCGTACGGCATCCTGGAGCTTGCGCGCACGGGCACGATCGCCCTGGCGCGCGGCGAAAAATGCCTGAACGACCTCGTGGATTACAACGAATCCATCTGATCATGCTTACCCTGCGCAAAACAAATGCCGCCGACGCGGAATTCTGGCAGCGTTTGGGCAAAATACTGCCCCGAAGCGGCGAAGCCTTTGTGATCGAGGACGGCGGGAAACAGGTCGGCGTCCTGCACTATACCCTGCTGTGGGAAGAACTCCCCTTTCTGAACCTGCTCCTGCTCTGCGGGGATATGCAGGGAAAAGGATACGGGAAAAGCGCGCTCGCGGCATGGGAAACCATGCTCCGCGCCGCGGGGCACAAAACAGCGCTGCTTTCAACACGCGCGGACGAAAAGGGGCGAACCTTTTTCGGGCGGTACGGCTATACCGAATGCGGTTCGCTGAACATGCGCGGCTTTGCCGCCCCGCAGGAAGCGGCGGAATTGTTCTTTTATAAAAATCTGTAACGGCGCACGGCTGTACGCAGCAATGCCGAAAGCCGGAAAGCCGCTGCCAAAACAAGAAAATTTAATTCGGACGGAAGGGAACACTCATGCAAAACATCTTTTCGGAAGGCACGGCAATGTCCTCCCAGCGCTCGCTGATGCGCGCGCTCGGCTGGACGGACAGCGAGATGAAAAAGCCGATCATCGGCATCATCTGCGCGCAGAGCGACATCATCCCGGGGCACATGTACCTCGACAAGATCGCCGAGGCGGTCAAAGAGGGCGTCATCGCGGCGGGCGGCAAACCCGTCGTCGTGCCCTCCATCGGCGTGTGCGACGGCATCGCGATGGGACATGCGGGCATGCGTTACTCCCTCCCCTCCCGCGAAGTCATCGCCGACAGCGCGGAAATTTTGGCGCGGGCGCACGCCTTTTCGGGCGTGGTGTTCGTGGGCAACTGCGACAAGATCATCCCCGGCATGCTGATGGCGGCGGTGCGGCTGGACCTGCCCTGCGCCTTCGTTTCGGGCGGGCCGATGCTCGCGGGCAAAATGCACGGGCAGCGCCTCTCCCTCTCCTCCATGTTCGAGGCGGTGGGCGCTTTCAACGCGGGGAAGATCGACGAAGCGGAGCTGCACGAATACGAATGCTCCTCCTGCCCGACCTGCGGCAGCTGCTCGGGCATGTTCACGGCGAACAGCCTCAACTGCCTCACCGAGGCGCTCGGCATTTCGCTGCCCGGGAACGGCACGATACCCATGGTCTATTCCCGCCGCATCATGCTCGCCAAAGAGACGGGCGAAGCGGTGATGAACGCCGTTAAAAACAATATCCGCCCCTCTTCCGTCATCACGCCCAAGGCGCTGAAAAACGCCGTCGCGGTGGACAACGCGATCGGCGCGAGCTCGAACAGCGTGCTGCACCTTCTGGCGCTCGCAAGCGAGATGGGCATGAGCGAAGAGGAGTTCTCCATCGACGCATTCAACGAGATCAGCGCCAAAACGCCGCACATCTGCAAACTCGCCCCCGCGGGCGCGGACTATATCGAGGACCTGAACGAGGCGGGCGGCATCTCCGCGGTCATCAAAGAGTTGGAAGGCGCGGGGCTCTTCGACGGCACCGCCATGACCGTTTCGGGCGTGACGCAGAGCGAGCGCGTGAAGAATGCGCGCGTGCTCGACGAGCGCGTCATCCGTCCCCTCTCCGCCCCCTATTCCAAGACGGGCGGGCTGGCGATCCTCAAGGGCAGCCTTGCCAAAGAGGGCGCGGTCGTCAAAAAGAGCGCGGTCGACCCCGCGATGCTCCGCCACAGCGGTCCCGCGCGCGTGTTTGACAGCGAGGAGGCGGCAATGGAGGCGATCTCCACGGGCAGGATCGTCAAGGGCGACGTGGTGGTCATCCGCTACGAGGGTCCGAAGGGCGGCCCCGGCATGCGCGAAATGCTCTCCCCCACTTCGGCGATCGTCGGCGCGGGGCTGGGCGCGGACGTGGCGCTCATCACGGACGGCAGGTTTTCGGGCGCGACGCGGGGCGCCGCGATCGGGCACGTCTGCCCCGAGGCGGCGGCGGGCGGCGCGATCGGCGTGGTGCGCGAGGGCGACATCATCGACATCGACATCGAGGGCGGCAGGATCGATCTGCGCGTCAGCGAAGAAGAGCTTGCCGCGCGGCTGAACGCCTTCAGCCCGCTCGAAAAGCCCGTGGACGGGTACCTCAAACGCTACCGCGCGCAGGTCACGAGCGCGAGCAGAGGGGCGACGTTTAGGAAATAAATTCACGAAATTTCTTTCAAAAGAGATGAAAGAAATTTCCGTGATCTGAGGGGACAACCGCTGCCCTTGCGGGACAGCCGTTTTCCCCTCTGCGCATGACCTTTAAGGGCTTCTCCTATTAAAAAGTCATGCGCATTCACCCCTTTCGCGTGAGCCGAAAGGTTTCGGCAAATTGAGTGCGCTTTCCGAAAAACGTGGTTTTCGGACGCGCAGTCAAATTATTAAAAACGCTTAGGCAAAAACGTCATTTTGCTACGCGCAATTCATTATTTTCACAGGGCTCCCGAAAATCGCAGGGCTTTGCCCGAGATTTTTGGGAAAGAGGAGAAACAGTACCGCGGCGCTTGCGGATTGCCTTTCGGCAAACCGCTGCAACGCGGGTGCTGTTTCGACGAGCGCGAGATTTGCGTGAACCCTTTTAATAATCCAACTGCGCGTGGCAAGCAGATACAACGCCGGCAATACGGCAAAGGCGCCGCCCCATTTACAGACAGACGACGGGAACACACCTATGGAACACAAGAAATTGCAGACCTTCGATTCCACCCTGCGCGACGGCGCGCAGGGCGCAAACATCTCCTTCTCGGTGGAGGATAAGCTGCACGTCATCGACGCGCTCGACAGGCTGGGCATCGACTTCATCGAGGCTGGCAACCCCTACTCCAACCCTGCGGAAGCGGAGTTTTTTCAGCGCATCCGCGGCAAAAAGCTGGAACATGCCAAGATCGTCGCATTCGGCTCAACCCGCCGCAAAGGCATCGCGCCCGAGGAGGACGCAAACCTCAAATCCCTCCTTGCGGCGGACACGCAGTACTGCGCCATCTTCGGGAAGAGCCATATCCGCCACGTCACCGACGTTCTGAAAGCGGAACCCGAGGAGAACCTCGCCATGATCGGCGACAGCGTGCGGTTCCTCGCCGCGCACGGCAAAAAGGTCGTGTTCGACGCGGAGCACTTCTTCGACGGGTTCAAGACGGACGAGGACTACGCGATGCGCGCCCTCGCCGCGGCGCACGATGCGGGCGCGTCGGTGCTGTGCCTGTGCGACACGAACGGCGGCATCTTCCCCGATGAGGCGTATGCGATCACGAAAAAAGTGTGCGACGCCTTCCCCGCAGTCACCGTCGCCATCCACTGCCACAACGACGGCGGGCTCGCCGTCGCCGCGTCTGTCGAGGCGGTGCGCGCGGGAGCGGCGCAGGTGCAGGGCACCTTTTTAGGATTCGGCGAGCGGTGCGGCAACACGAACCTGTGCACGCTCATCTGCAATCTGCAGCTCAAACGGGGCTACGAGTGCATCCCGCCCGAGCACCTGAAGGACATCTACGAGACGGCGATGACGCTTGCGGAGACGGCGAACGCCGCGATCCCCGCGAACAGCCCGTATGTGGGCATGAACGCGTTTGCGCACAAGGCGGGCATGCACGCGGACGGGGTGCTCAAATACTCCTCCTCCTTCGAGCACATCGACCCCGAGAGCATCGGGAACAAGCGCAAATTCCTCCTCTCCGAAATTTCGGGCAAGAGCGCGATCTACGAAAAGCTGAAACGCTACTTCCCCGCGCTCGACCGCAATGGCGCAGAGATGGCGCAGATCGCGAACGCGCTCAAAGAGCGCGCGCTCGCGGGCTACCAATACGAGGCGGCGGAGGCGAGTTTCGTGCTGCTCGTCAAAAAGATTTTAGGGCAGTACAAGAACTCCTTCGACCTCATCAACTACAAGATCATCAACGAACAGCCCGCGATCGAGGGCAAAGTCGCCTCCGCGATCGTCAAGATCCGCGTGAACGGCGTGACCAAGATCGCCGCGTCCGACGGCGAGGGCCCCGTGCACGCGATGGACCTGGCGCTCCGCGCCGCGCTTGCGGACTTCTACCCCGAGATCGCGCGCATGTCGCTCGTCGACTTCAAGGTGCGCGTGCTCGACTCCGCCAAAGCGACGGCGGCGAAGGTGCGCGTGCTCATCACCTCGGCGGACAGCGCGGACAGCTGGACGACCGTCGGCGTTTCGGAGGACGTGATCGAGGCGAGCTGGCTCGCCCTGACCGACTCCATCGACTACGCGCTCATGCAGCGCCGCTGACGCAAAAGCGGAAAAACACATATCCACAGAGAGATATGCAATACGTATGGTAAAAATGTGAAAGGAAAAGACTTTTCTACATTTTCCACAAAAATCGGCAAAAAGCGGCGGGATTTTTCCCGCCGCTTTGGCATGTACCCGCCAAGTCACAAAAAGTTATCCACACGGTGCATAACTTTTGGGGATAACTTAATCCCGCAACGCAGACTTGCCCGCCGCCCGGCTAAACAGCACAACAGAACTGCACGCCGCAGCAAAACTCCCCCGCCCGCGCGACTGCGCGGGCGGGGGAGTTTCCGTTCTTTCCTGCCCGTTCTATGTCTGCGCCGCGCCTGCGAGCAGCGTTTCGGCAAGGGCGTTCCCCTTCTTATACGAACAGTGGCAGACGAGCGCGGGTGCGGAAAAGCCGAGCGTCTTGACGACTTCCAGCCTGCCCGCGGCGATCTCGCCCTCCGCCATCTTATAGGGCACAAAGCTGTACCCCTGCCCGTCCGCAAGGTATTGCAGCAGCTTGCCGCTGTTGTCTATCTCAAAGCGGAAGGCGTGCCGCGGCGGGAAGAGCGAGCGCACGTATTCCCCCGCCTCGCCGAAGGCGAAATTGCACATGAGGTATTCGCAAGCCGCAAGCTGTTCCTTGCGGATGCCGCCCTTAAATTCGTTGCGGGAGGGCGCGACCGCGAGCACCAGCCTGTCCGTGGAAAACGTCCTGCACGCGTACCCCGCCTTTTTGAGCGGGAGGTAGGAAAAGGCGACGTCGAGCATGCCGTCCTGCAGCATGCGCAGAAGATCCGCCGAGTGCCCGAGCACCACTTTGAGTGCCGCGTCCCGTTCGCGCGCGAAGAAGTCGCGCAGGAGCGGATACAGCCCGCTCTCGTAGACGGCGTTGATCGTGCCCACCCGCAGTGTGCGCTCGTAGCGGGAGGCAGCGTTCACCTCGCGGATAAAGCTCTCTTCGAGGTCACTGATGCGCTGGGCGTAGCTTAAAAACAGCGCGCCCTCCTCCGTCAGTTCCACGCCGCCGCGCTCGCGCACGAACAGCTTTTTGCCCGTCTCCGCCTCCAATTCCGCGATGCGGTTGGTGACGGTGGACTGCGCGACGTACAACTGCTCCGCCGTGCGCGTGAAATTTTTCAGTTTTGAAAGCAGGATAAACGTCCTGATTGCCTCGCTGTTCATCGCTCCCCTCCTCCCCGCCCTGCTCGCGGGCGGCGCCGTTCCATTTGAAAAACGAATGAAACCGATTAAAATTATCTATTTTATAAATTGTTTACAAAAGTATAGCACCTGTGGTATAATGCTGTCAACCAAAAAAGAAAAAGACAGGTAAGGAGAGCTAAGACATGGGAATGACAATGTCGCAGAAGATCCTCGCCGCGCACGCGGGTCTGGAGAGCGTGAAGGCGGGGCAGCTGATCAACGCGGAGCTGGACATGGTGCTCGGCAACGACATCACTTCGCCCGTCGCGGTCAAAGAGTTTGAAAAGGCGGGCTTTCCCTGCGTGAAGTGCCCTTCGCGCGTGAGCATGGTCATGGACCATTTCACGCCGAACAAGGACATCAAGGCGGCGGAACAGGTCAAGACGGTGCGCACCTTCGCGAACAAATACGGCGTGGAGAACTTCTTCGACGTCGGCGAAATGGGCATCGAACACGCCCTGCTGCCCGAAAAAGGGCTGGTGGGCGCGGGCGACCTCGTCATCGGCGCGGACAGCCACACCTGCACCTACGGCGCGCTCGGCGCGTTCTCGACGGGCGTGGGCTCGACGGACATGGCGGCGGGCATGATGAGCAACAAATGCTGGTTCAAAGTCCCCTCCGCGATTAAATTCGTGCTCAAAAACAAGCCCGCAAAGTACATCTGCGGCAAGGACATCATCCTGCACATCATCGGGCTGATCGGCGTGGACGGCGCGCTGTATAAGTCGATGGAGTTCGTCGGCGACGGCGTGCAGTACCTCTCCATCGACGACCGCTTCACCATCTGCAACATGGCGATCGAGGCGGGCGCGAAGAACGGCATTTTCCCCGTCGACGACGTGACGCGCGAATACCTCGACGGCAGGTTCAAACGCGAGATCCGCGTGTACGAGGCGGACCCCGACGCCGAATACGAGCGCACGATCGAGGTCGACCTCTCCAAGCTCGAGCCTACGGTCGCCTTCCCGCACCTGCCCGAGAACACCCGCACCCCCGAGGCGTGGGGCGAGGTGAAGATCGACCAGGTCGTCATCGGCTCATGCACGAACGGGCACATTTCCGACCTGCGCATCGCGGCGGAGATTCTGCGCGGCAGGCACGTTGCCAAGGGCGTGCGCTGCATCGTCATCCCCGCGACCAACACGATCTGGCGGCAGGCGATGCACGAGGGGCTGTTCGACGTGTTCCTCGACGCGGGCGCGGTGGTCTCCACCCCGACCTGCGGGCCCTGCCTCGGCGGGCACATGGGCATTCTGGCTGCGGGCGAGCGCGCGGTCGCGACGACCAACCGCAACTTCGTCGGGCGCATGGGGCATGTGGACAGCGAAGTGTACCTCGCCTCCCCGTACGTCGCGGCGGCGAGCGCTGTCGCGGGGAAACTTGCAACGCCGGAGCAGATTTAGGTTCACGAAATTTTTTTCGAGCTGACGAAAAAAATTTCCGTGAGTTTAGAGGGCGACACCGCCACTCTTGCGAGACGGCGGTTTCTCCCTCACCGCGGCATCTTTCGGGGCACGCCATTATAGAAATGCCGCGGTTTCACCCTCTTCCGTTACGCTTTCCGAAAAGCGCAACGGGCAAAAGCAAAAAGTGTGATTTTTGCTTTTGCAAGAAATTATAGAAATCGCGTGCGTTCACCCCTTTTCCTAAGAGCCGAAAGTTTTCGGCAACAGGGCTCCCGAAAATCGCAACGGAGTGAGATTTTTGGGAAGAGGAGGAGCGGAGCGCGCATGCGAGCATTGCCCTATTAGGGCAATGCGAGAGCGCAGCCGACTGCTCCGACGAGGGGGCGCTTAGGCAAAAGTGTTATTTTGCCACGCGCAAGTGATTATTAAAAAATCCAACACTTTCATTAAAAAGCGAGGTTTACCATGACTGTCAAAGGAACTGTTTTCAGATACAAGAGCGACGTGGATACGGACGTCATCATCCCCGCGCGCTACCTCAACACGACCTCCGAGCAGGAGCTTGCCTCCCACTGCATGGAGGACATCGACAAGGACTTCGTGAAGAAGGTCAAGAAGGGCGACATTATCGTCGCCGAGGACAACTTCGGCTGCGGCTCTTCGCGCGAGCACGCGCCCATCGCGATCAAGGCGAGCGGCATTTCGCTGGTCATCGCGAACTCGTTTGCGCGCATCTTCTACCGCAACTCCATCAACATCGGGCTGCCCATCCTCGAGTGCCCCGAGGCAGTGAAGAATATTAAGGCGGGCGACGTCGTCTCCTGCGACCTTGCCAAAGGCGAGATCGTCAACGAAACGACGGGGCAGAAATTTCAGGCAGAGCCCTTCCCCGAATTTATCCAGAACATCATCGACAAGGGCGGACTGATCAAATCCATTCAGGGCTGAACGCCGACGGAGGGGGAACCATGCAGCAAAACGCGATCGGCTGGCGCCGCGCCGCCCTGTACAGACAGGCGGCGCTGTATATCGTCCTGTTCGTGCTCGCCGCAGCGCTCGTGACGGTGCTTTGGATCTTTACCGATACGACGGTCGCCGCCGTCTTTACCTGCCTCGGCGTGCTGTTCGCGGGCGCGGAGGCGCTGACCTTCGGCATGGCGCTGCTCGGCACGGTGCGCATGGCGTCCGCACGGGCGTCCGCGCAGTATTCGCAGGCGATCCTGCTGCGGGAGGGGCGCGCGCTGTTCTTCAACGCGGAAGAGAGCGCCGTCGCTGCCGCCGCACGGCAGTTCGCAAAGGCGGAATGCGCTAAAACGCGGCGGGAGCGCAGGGCGGCGAAGGCGGAGGCAAAACGGCTTGTTGCCGCGCTCGGAAGACCGGTGCGCATACACAATTTTGCCGCGGGCGACCTCGCGGAACTTACGGGCAAGACGCTGCACATGAGCAGCGCCTGCCGCGCAGCGGGCGCCGCACGCGACCCGCAGGCGTGGAGCGCCGCCGAACAGAGCAACGCATTCCGCGTCTACGAAGGAGGGGCCGACCTTTGACACTCTCATCCGCACTGCGCACAAAAAACGCACGCAGTAAAAATTTCCGCAATCACTTCATTCTCCTGTGCGTGCTCACGCCCGTGCTCGCCGCCGTGTGCGTACTCTTGGGCGTGTTCACCTCGCCCGCAAACCCCGTTTTCATCGCGGTCCTCGTGCTGAGCGCTGTCTTTTTCACGATCGGCACCGCCTATTGCACGATGGAGTACCGCTCGCTCGTGCGTTTTTCGCGGCTGTGCGCGGACGAAAAGTACCCCTGCGTGTTCCTCTCCGAATACAAAAACCTCGAATTTTTCGCGGCGGACGAAGAGAGCGTGCGCGCCTATGCGGAGCTGGAACTGAAGGCGTACACGGCGCTGTACAAAGAGTCGGGCAGGCATGGGGCGCGCCCCGTCTCCGATGCGGAGCGCAAATCGCTCAAAGAGCAGGAGAAGGCGCAGCTCGCCAAGACGGGCAAGCCGTATGTGTATGCCGATTTCGGCGCGGAGGACGCGCCGCTCCTCAAAAACAAGACGGTCTTTGTCAGCGAGAACGTGCACGCGCACCTCGCGAAAGCGGTGAACTTTTCCCTCCTCGCGGAAAACGGCAATACGCTCGTCCTTCTGAAAAATCCGAAGATCGCAAAATAAAAACTTTTTTATAAAGGGAGAGACTGTATCATGAAAAAACACATTGCAGTGCTCGCGGGCGACGGCATCGGCCCCGAGATCACCGACGGCGCGATCGCCGTCCTCAACAAAGTCGGCGAAAAATTCGGGCACGAATTTGAATTCGAACACCTTTTAATGGGCGTGTGCGCCATCGAAAAGACGGGAGAGCCCCTCCCGCAGTACACGATCGACCGCTGCCTCGCCTCCGACAGCGTGCTTTTGGGCGCGGTCGGCGGCGCGGTGAACGACCCGCGCATCAACAACCTTCCGGGGCACCTCCGCCCCGAGGCGGGACTTTTGAAGATCCGCGCGGCGCTCGGGCTGTACTCCAACCTGCGCCCCGCAAAGCTGTTCCCCGCCCTCGCGGGTGCATGCCCGCTCCGCAAGGACATTGCCGAAAAGGGCATCGACCTCGTTGTCGTGCGCGAACTCATCGGCGGCATCTACTTCGGCGAGCGCGGCAGGGGCGAAACGGACGGCGTCCCCTACGCCTATGACACCGAGAAGTACAGCGTGCCCGAGGTGGAGCGCATCGCGCGCATCGCCTTCGAGCTCGCCCGCAAGCGCAGAAAGCACGTCACCTCCATCGACAAGGCGAACGTGCTCGAATCCTCCCGCCTGTGGCGCGAGGTCGTGCACGCCGTCGCCAAGGACTACCCCGACGTGGAGCTCACGGACATGCTCGTCGACAACACGGCGATGCAGCTCGTCAAAAACCCCGCGCAGTTCGACGTGGTGGTCACCTCGAACATTTTCGGCGACATTCTCTCAGACGAGGCGGCGATGATCACGGGCAGCATCGGCATGCTCGCCTCCTCCTCCCTCGGCGCGACCAAGCGCGGGCTGTACGAGCCTATCCACGGCTCCGCGCCCGACATTGCGGGCAAAGACCTCGCCAACCCGATCGCGACCATCCTCTCTGCGGCAATGATGCTGCGCGACAGCTTTGACATGACCGAAGAGGCAAAGGCCGTCGAAGAGGCGGTGAACAAAGTCCTCGACGAAGGCTACCGCACGGCGGACATCATGAGCGAGGGTAAGACGCAGGTCAAGGGCAGCGAAATGACCAAGCTCATCGTGGAGAGGATCTGACCTCTCCGGACAGCCGCAAACAACACTGCCGTAAATACTGCTGTAAACACAACCATAAATACTGCTTAAACACTGCGCGCCCCGCGGGTTCTCCCGCGGGGCGCGCTTTTTGCTCTATTTCGTTGTTTGTCCCGTCTGCATTTTGACAAGTCTGCCAAAAAAAACAACAGGCTAACTGCACTTTCGCCCTGCCCGCCAAAACATTGACAGGCGCGGGCAAAAGGGGGTATAATAGAGCCGTATCCGAAAGGGTACGGTTTTTTTCGGAGGCAGAGCCATGATAGCCGAAAATGTTCGGGAAATTTTACGGGAGATCGAAGGCGGCAACGCGCTGGGCGAGAAGATCACGCTCGTCGCCGCGACAAAGACGCGCTCGGCAGACGAGATCAACGAGGCGATCGAGGCGGGTGTCACGGACGTGGGCGAGAACAAGGTGCAGGAGTTCACGCAGAAGTTCGACTACGTGCACGGCGCGCGGCGGCACTTCATCGGACACCTGCAGACGAACAAGGTGAAATACCTCATCGGCAAGACGGACCTCATCCAATCCCTCGACCGCTTTGAACTTGCGGACGAACTGCAAAAGCGGGCGGAGAAAGCGGACTGGACGGCGGACTGCCTTTTGGAAGTGAATATCGGCAGCGAGCTCTCCAAGAGCGGTTTTTCTCCGGACGAGGCATTTGACGCGTACAAAAAGATCGGCGCAAACTTCCGGAACCTGCGCCTTCGCGGGCTGATGGCGATGCTGCCCCTCGCGGGGAGCGACGAAGAGAAGGCGCGGCTCGTCAGAACCATGCGGGAGCTGTTCGACGCGCTCAGGAAGGACGACCCGCTGTGCGCGTACCTCTCCATGGGCATGAGCGGCGACTGGCGGCTGTGCGCCGCAAACGGCAGCAACATGATCCGTTTGGGCACGACGCTCTTCGGCGAGCGCCATTACCCCGCATAAGAGCGCACACGGGATGCTCCCGTGCGCCGAATGCGCCCGCAGAGGCGAAACATGCCCGCCTTTGCTTGTGCAAAAACAAAATCTGTGATACAATAATAGAAAAGCCGCGCAGGCAGTGCAGACGCCGCAAGGGTTCTCTTGCGCGGACGGAGCCGTAAGCATGTTCGAGTTTTTCAAGCAAAAGAACGACAAAGTGAAAAAGCGCCCTATCCCGGGCGAAGAGGAGCTGCCCGCAAAGCGGGCGTACGACAAGGGAAACGCCTCGCCCATGCAGATACGGCACCCGCGCTCGTTTGCGGACGTGGAGGAGATCATCGACCGCCTCCGCGACGGGCTGACCGTCATCGTGTACCTGCATGAAGTCAATGCGGAGACGAGCGCGCGCGTGAAGGACATTTTAAGCGGCGCGATCTACGCGCTGAACGGCGGCATGGCGGAATTGCAGAAGGACATGCTCATCTTTACGCCCGACGGCGTGGACGCGCGCTGAACAAAATCGGCTTTAACGCACACCGAATAAAACCCGCGAAGACGCACGCCCAATAAAATCGGCTTTAACGCACACTATATAAATCCGCGCGGACGCGCGCCGAATAAAATCCGCGCGGACGCACATGAAAACCATTTGGAAAACCAAAAAAACCGCTCCCCCGTCGCGGGGAGAACAAGGGGGAGGGGCTGCCCGAAACGGGCAGCCCCTCCCACTTTTCATAAGCCGCCGCATGCAGGTTCATCCTGCATACGGTTCATGGTTCAGCGGTCTTTGAACGTGAATTTATACAGTTCGCTTTTGGAGACGCCGCGGTCCTTCGCCGCCGCCTTCAGGGCGTCCTTTTCGCTCATCCCCTGCGCCGTGTAGTGCGCGATATGTTCGGGCACGGAGAGGGCGTTGAGCGGGTTCTCCCCTTCCTCTGCGCCGCCGACGACGAGCACGTACTCGCCGCGCTTTTCGCCCGCAAGCCCCTCCGCGAGGCGGAAGGGCTGCACCTCCTCGTGTACCTTCGTGATCTCGCGCACGGCGCAGGCGGGGCGGTCGCCGAACACTTCCAAGAGAAGGGCGACGTCGCCGTCTACGTCCTGCGGGGCAGAGTAAAAGAGGAGCGTGCCCGCAAAGGCGGCGTATTGCCGTAAAAGCGCGCGCTTTTCGCCCGTTTTGCCGCGCAGAAAGCCGAGAAAGGCGAACTGCTCTGCGGGAAAGCCCGAGAGCACGAGCGCGGAGACGAACGCGCACGCGCCCGGGGCGAGGGTGTAGGCTATGCCCGCCCCGCGCAGCGCGGCAACGAGCAGGTTCCCGGGGTCGGAGATGACGGGCGTGCCCGCGTCGGTGACGACGGCGACCTCCTTCCCCTCCCGCGCAAGGGAGACGAGCTTTTCCGCGCCCGCGCGCTCGTTGAACTTATGGCAGGCGACGAGCGGCTTTCTGATTTCAAAGTGGTTGAGCAGTTTTAACGTATGCCGCGTGTCCTCGCAGAAGATGACGTCCGCGCCGCGCAGCACCTCCAGCGCGCGCAGCGTGATGTCCCCCAGATTTCCGATCGGTGTGGCTACAAACGTGACCATGTTGTTCCCTCTTGTTCTGTGTTGACGAGATCCGGCAAGATCTCCGTGCCGGGCTTTCCGCCCTTCACGCCCTCGCACAGCAGCAGGTACGGCTTTGCGCCCGCCCTGCCGCGCACGAGCTGCACGCGCTTGGGCTCGATGCCCGCGACCTTCATCGTGTACAGCACCTCCGCGAGCCTGTCCGCGCGGTTGCACAGCGCAAACCTGCCGCCGAATTTCAGGCACTTCGCCGCCGCGGCGACGACCTCCCGCAGCGTCACGGTGATCTCCTTGCGGCAGACCGCCTTTTCAAACGCCTCTTTTTCAAACCCGCCGCGCTCGTAGGGCGGGTTGCACAGCGCGAGCGAGAACGCTTCGTTATACGCCCCGCCCAGCTCCTGCACGCGGCAGCAGACGGCGGAGAACTGTTTCAGCCCGTTCAGCGCGATCGTGCGCGCGCTCATTTCGGAGAGCGCCTCCTGCATCTCGAAGAGGGTGACCTGCTCCGTCGTTTCGAGGTGCAGCGCATAGTAATGCAGCCCGACGATGCCGCTGCCCGCGCACAAGTCGGCGACCCGCTCGTGCGCCTTTGCAGAGGCAAAGCGGGAGAGGAGCACCGAATCGCTCGTAAAGCGGTACAGCCGCGTATTCTGAATGATCTTCAAGTCCCCGATGAGAAGTTCTTCGACGACTTCCCCTTCGCGCAGTTCCATGCCCCTATCATACCACACCCGCGCGCAAAACTCAATCGGTTTTACGCCTTGACAAAGCGGCGTGCGCGCGGTACAATGAAAGAAGGAGGGAAAGACCATGCAGACAGCAGACGCCATCCGCGCGCGCCGCAGCGTGCGCAAGTACAAAAAGGGCGCGGAAGTTCCCCGCGCGCAGATCGAAAAACTTCTGGAGGCGGCGATGCTCGCGCCCAGCGCCGTGAACAGCAGACCGTGGGAGTTCGTCGCCACCGACAAAGAGGAGATCTTGCAAAAGCTGACCGAGGCGCACCCCGCAAGCAAAATGCTTTTGACCGCGTCTTGGGTCATCGCCGTGTGCGCGCGCCCCGAATTGCAGCCGAAACACAACTTCTGGCAGCAGGACTGCGCCGCCGCGATCGAGAATATCCTGCTCCTCGCTGCGGACATGGGGCTTGGCACCTGCTGGTGCGGCTGCTACCCCGCCGAGCCGCGCACGAGTGCCGTGAAGGAGGTGCTCGGCGTCTCGTCCGTGCCCGTCGCGCTCATCGCCGTGGGCGTGCCCGACGAAGCGCCCGCGCAGAAGGGGTTCTACGACCCCGCGCGTGACCTTCTTATAAGCGCGTTTTATTAGCCCGCGCAAAACGATCTGCGCGGGAAAACTATGCGGCTGCCTTAAAACGTTCCGCGCCGCCGTACCTTGTACGGCGGCGCGGGGCATGTATCTACCATCGGTCAATAATAGTAATAACGCGGCACAGAGCAGGCAACACAGCTGGTGAGGCAAACAAGCAATACGACTAAAATGACATACAGAACAATATCCGCAATAAACCCGCGGAAACAGGAACGCGCCCGCAGCGGATACTCTCCTCGCCATACGAGAAAGAGGACCAGCCCTGCGATCGGGATGAGAAAGGAAAGAAATGCCCAGCCGAAACTCGGCGCATCATCCGGCGCATTCGCCGTATAGATAGAGGGAGCTTTCAGCCCTTTCGACGTTCTGCCGCCGCGCGCATAGTTCGCTTTTGCCGCTTTGACCCGCTTGCCGTAACACAGTTTGCACAGCAGCCCCGCCGTGGGGTGGCGCACCTCGTTTCCTCTGTACACGGGACAATGGCAGTCGGCACAGTAACCGATGAGCGTCGGCTTTACGGCGGAATCTCCGTTTTTTGCCGTACTTCCTGCGGCGGGAGACTTCCCCGTTTCACTTTCGCTTGCCTCTCCTGCCTTCAAGGCAGCGGCATTGTCCGCTGCGGTAAACTTTTCTGCATCCGCTGCAACGGAATCTTCGGAAAGTCCCCCCGCCGAGGCAACTTCTTCCGACCGTTCTTCCCTGAGCAGATCGTCCGCCTTCACCCCATACAAAATGCTTAACCGCCGCAGCGTCTGCAGATCAGGCTCTGCCTGGTCGTTCTCCCATTTTGAAACCGCCTGCGCGCTCACGCTCAGAAGATCGCCAAGCTGCTGTTGCGTCAGCCCCTTTGCTCTCCTGTGCGCAGCCAAATTTTTCCCAAGCGACATTGCGTTCCACTCCTTTCCGTTTGCATGTGCATACAAACCTTTTTCTTCATTATATCACATTTCTTCGCGCTATCCCTCGAAAAATCTCGCAACCAATAGTTGAATTCCTCTACTTTTTGTTGCTGAAAAATATCAACTGCAAGTTGCACCACACAAGAGGAGCTTATGAAAAAGAGACCGAACCTCATTTTTTTAAACGGCACGATGGGCGCGGGCAAGACGGCGACGGCGCGGGCGCTGCAAAAACTGCTCCCCTCCTGCGCGCTGTTGGACGGGGACGACGTGTGGAACTTCACCCCCTTTTGCGTAAATGAAAAGACGAAGGAACTCGCCTTTTGCAACATTGCCGCCGTCCTGAACAACTACCTCGCCAGCGGGCTGTTTGAAAACATTGTGTTCTGCTGGGTGATGCAGAAAAGCGAGATCGCCGAAGAGATCTGCCGCCGTCTGCGCGGGGACTATACCCTGCGCCCGTTCACGCTCTGCGTCTCCGAACCTGTGCTGCGCGCGCGGCTCGGGCGGGATATTGCCGAAGGCAGACGGGACGGGGGCGTGCTTGTCCGCGCGCTCGAACGGCTGCCGCTGTACAAGGACTACCCCGCCGAACACATTTTTACGGACGGAAAGACGCCCGAGGAAGCCGCCGCCGAGATCGCGCGGCGGCTCGCATGACCCGCCGCGCCGGGCACAGCGCCGCCGAAAACCGAAAAGAGGAACTTACCATGGAAGAAAAGACAAACGTTCTGCGCATGTTCGACAAGCACAAACTGCCCTATACCGCCCGCTGCTATGACCCCGAGGAGACGCGCGGGGAGGAGGTGGCGCGCCTCGTGGGGCTGAACCCCGCGTCCGTATTCAAGACGCTCGTCACCGTCGGCGCGAGCCGCGCAAACTATGTGTTCGTCATCCCCGTCTGCCGCGAACTCGACCTCAAAAAGGCGGCGAAGGCGGTGGGCGAAAAGAGCGTGCAGATGATCAAAGCCAGAGAGCTGCTGCCGCTGACGGGGTATGTGCACGGCGGCTGTTCGCCCGTCGGTATGAAAAAATTTTTCAAAACGACCGTAGACCGCAGCGCCGAGGCGTTCCCCGAGATCGCGTTCAGCGCGGGAAAGCGCGGGCTGCAGGTGCAGACGAGCCTTGCCTCCCTCGCTCGGCTCATCCCCTTCACGCTCGCCGACCTCACAGAATGAACGGCAAAAGCGGCACGGCTTTTGCCGTGCCGCCGAAATCAGGCGATTGTCAAGCCGCCCGCGCAAGCTGCGCGGGCGGCGCCTTTGTACCGTTGTTATGCCGTTCCCGCTCTTTGCCTCGCCCGCGCTTTGCCCGATGCGTCGCTCAGACCGTGCGCAGGTCCTTCACGCTGTCCGCCCAGACCACTTCGGAGGCGACGATGCTCACGTCGGAGATCTTTTCGCCGCGCTCGATCGACTCGATGAGTTTGAGCGCCATGACCTTGCCGATCTCCTCCGTGTCCTGCCGCACCGTGGTGAGGCGGGGGCGGACGATCTCGGAGAACACGACGCCGTCGAACGCGGCGACGGAGATGTCCTCGGGAATGCGCAGCCCCGCGTCCTGCACGGCGTTCATGCCGCCCGTCGCGGAATAGTCGTCCGAAAAGATGATCGCCGTGGGGCGCGCGCCCTCGCGGAGCAGTTTCGCCGTGAGATCGTAACAGAGCTGCGGATTGCAGTACGCGCCCTCGATGCAGGCATAATGCTGGGGAAGCCCCATATCCTGCAGCGCCTGTTCGAACGCGCGGCAGCGCTCGCTGGTGACGAAGTTCTTCTCGCCGGAGATGAACAGGATGCGCTCGTGCCCGCGCTCGATGAGCCCGCTCGTCAGCTCGTACATTTTTTCATAATTGTCGCTCATCACACCCGCGATCTTGTTGCCCATATAGTCGAACCCGATGGCGGGAATGTCGCTTTCAAGGATCTCATGCACGAGCGAACTCGTATAATCGCCGAAAATAACGATACCGTCGAGCTGGCGCATGCGGCAGTGCGTGACGAACGAGCCGCCCTCCGCGCCCTCGCGCTTGGCAAGCAGCATGATGTCGTAATTGCGCCGCTCCATCTCCCGCTTGAAGGCGTTGAGGATATTGATGAACAGGTACTGCGTCAGATCCATGCTGTCGCGCAGGTAGAACAGCACCCCCACGCTGTACGAGCGCTTGGCTTTGAGCGAGCGCGCGTTCGCGTTCGGGAAAAACCCGAGATCGTTCGCCAGCGCCAGAATCTTCTTTTTAGTGGTGGCTTTGACCCCTTTATAATTATTGAGCACCTTTGAAACGGTGCTCGGCGCGTACCCGCTCGCCGCCGCAATATCATAGATCGTTGTCATGCCTCTATTATACCATACGGCGGCGCACCCTGTCAAACGTGAAGAAACCGATTTCTATAAAACTTTTCAGGTTACTTTCGTGCAAATCGCTCTTTTTTTGTACAAAAAACGCATCGGGCACGCTCATGCCGATGCCGCCGCGACGCTGAAACACAGCACCGCTATATCTGCGCGAACACCTCGCCGATCTTCCCGTCGATGAAGAAAGCGCCGCGCATATCCCTTGCAGGCGCGCCCCTGTTGATGACGACGAGGTTGTCCCCGCGGAAAAAATCGACCAGCCCCGCCGCGGGATAGACGTTTAAAGAGGTGCCTCCGACGATGAGCGTATCCGCCGCGCGGATCGCCTTCACGGCGGCGTCGAGGACGCGGCCGTCGAGCGGCTCTTCATAGAGCACCACGTCGGGTTTGACGATCCCGCCACAGGGGCAGTGCGGCACGCCGCTCCCCTTCGCGATGCGCTGCACGGGGTAGCCCATGCCGCACTTCGTGCAGAAGTTGCGCCGGATGCTGCCGTGCAGTTCGTACACCGTTTTGCTGCCCGCCTTCTGGTGCAGCCCGTCTATGTTCTGCGTGACGACGGCAGCGAGCCTGCCCTCGCGCTCCCACTGCGCAAGTTTTTTATGCGCGGCGTTGGGCTGCGCGTCGAGGCAGAGCATTTTGTCGCGGTAGAAGGCGTAGAATTCCTCGGTATGTTCCTCGAAAAAGGTGTGCGAGAGGATGCGCTCGGGCGGGTACTTGTACTTTTGGCGGTACAGCCCGTCCTCCGAGCGGAAATCGGGGATGCCGCTCTCCGTACTCACCCCCGCGCCGCCGAAGAACACCGCCCTGCGGCTGTTTTGCATGATCTTTCTCAGATTGACGATCTCCCCTTGTTCCGCCATGGTCCCCCCCCTGTTCTGTTCGCATAAAATAGGTTCGCCGCAATACGGCAGGTGCGCCGCCGCACTTGCACCGCGCCCCATGCGCACGCGGTACGGCAAACACACTGCCGCACGAAACATAAAGCCCTGCGCGCGGCAGGCGCCTCTATGCAGGGCGGGCGGCGGAAAGATCTCCGCCGCCCGCCCTGTACGCCGCTTGGATGTTACTCCTGTACGCCTTCGTTGAGCTTTTCCAGAAGTTCGTCCAAATCCTTGCCGTGCACGCTGACCGCCTCCGCGATCGTCTCGCCGTGCGCCATCGCGCAGCCGAGGCAGTGCATGCCGTAGGACATGAGCACCGACGCCGAATCGGGATTGTACTTCAGGCAATCGGCAATGAGCGTATCCGCCGTGATCTTAGCCATATCCAAATACCTCTCTTCCTGTATTTTTTGCAGAAAGCGGCGTGCCGATACGGGCACACTTCTGCTTTTTTGCATTATACCATTTACACGCAGAAATTACAACCGCTTTCACCGCCTTCCGCAAGAGAAAAATACCTCCGGTTCGGGCGCAATTCACCTCCTGCCGTGCGCATGCAACGCCGGCGGTACTTTTTTCACGCAAAGCCGCCCCGCCCGGAAGGCGGCCTCTTGCGCGGAGTACCCACAAGCTGTGTATAACTTTTGTGCATAACCGCAAAACCCTATGATTTTGCGGCGCTTTTATGAAGGTCAGAAAAAGTTATCCACAATTTGCGCACACAATTCCACAATATCCACTTTATTCGACAGATTCCACCCCGTTTTTCCGCGGGCGCGATCTGAAGTTAAAAAATTTTATCAACAAAAATACAAACAAGTGTTCACAGCCGAAACGGATAAACAAAAATACCGCTCCCCCGAAAATAACGGGCAGCTCGCCGAAAAAATTGCGAACGGGCGGCAAAATTCATTGACAAATCCACAAAATCTGTTATACTATTGGGGTATGCAAAAGCGCCGCACGGCGCTTGCGTCATCTCTGCGCCCTTAGCTCAATTGGATAGAGCGTTGGTCTACGGAACCAAAGGTTAGGGATTCGAGCTCCTTAGGGCGCGCCACAAAAACAGCTCAGACATCCGTCTGAGCTGTTTTTGTTATGCGCCCATAGCGGCACGAATCGGTCGCGCCGCAGGCGCGAGCTATTCGTGCACGCAGTGCTTTGCTCCCGCAGGGAGCAAGCCTCCTTAGGGCGCACTATATCTGAGCTGTTTTTGTTATGCGCCCATAGCGGCACGAATCGGTCGCCGCGCAAGCGGCGAGCTATTCGTGCACGCAGTGCTTTGCTCCCGCAGGGAGCAAGCCTCCTTAGGGCGCATGCCTTTGCGGGGTTTGTTACATGTACTATGATAGCGAGAATCACGCCCGCATGAAAGCCTGCACTGGCAGCATACCTGTTTCGGGCGTCGATTCGTGCTCGGAGCGCAGCGAAAAGCTTTGCGGCATCGCCGCAAGCCTCCTTAGGGCACATGCCTTTGCGCGGTTTGTCAGCGGCGCTGCTGTTGCAGCGCTTTTTTGCACTGCCGCTCCTTCGGCGGCGGGCCGTCACTTCCCGCCGTGTTCCTTTTTCCAGCGCTTGATCTCGGCAAGGCGCGCCTTGTACTTCGCCTCTACACCCTCCTCGGTCGGGGTGTAATACTCCTTCCCCGCGAGGGAATCGGGCAGGCACTGCATCGCGGTCAGCTTTTCCGCCGCGTCGTGCGCGTATTCGTAGCCCTTGCCGTAGTCCAGTTCCTTCATGAGCTTCGTCGGCGCGTTGCGGATGACGAGCGGCACGGGCTCGGCGAGCATCTCCTGCGCGTCCCGCTTTGCGCGCCCGTAGGCGACGTACAGCGCGTTCGACTTGGGCGCCATCGCCATGTACACGACCGCCTGCGTCAGGTGCACGGTGCACTCGGGCATGCCGATGAAGTGGCACGTCTGGTATGCCGCGACGGCGATCTCCAGCGCGCGCGGGTCGGCGAGCCCCACGTCCTCCGAGGCAAAGCGCGTGACCCTGCGCGCGATATACAGCGGGTCCTCGCCCGCCTCGAGCATGCGCGCCAGCCAGTACACGGCGGCGTCGGGGTCGGAGTTGCGCATGGACTTGTGCAGCGCGGAGATGAGGTTGTAGTGCTCCTCGCCCGTCTTGTCGTACAGGAGGGATTTTTTGGAGGTGATCCCCTCGATGGTCCCGCGGGTGACGGTGATCTTCCCGTCCGCGGCGACGTCGCCGTTGAGCACCGCCATTTCGAGGGTGGAGAGGGCGCTGCGCGCGTCGCCGTTCGCAAAGCGGGCGATCGCCTCCAAAAGCTCGTCCGCGATCTCCACGTCCTGCCCGCCGAACCCGCGCTCGTCCGTCAGCGCATGTTTTAAGAGGGCGACCAGCTCCTCCGTTCTGAGCGCCTGCAAAACGAATACTTTGCAGCGCGAGAGGAGCGCGCCGTTCACCTCGAAGGAGGGATTCTCCGTCGTCGCGCCGATGAGGATGATGCTCCCCTTTTCAACGAAGGGCAGGAAAGCGTCCTGCTGCGCCTTGTTGAAGCGGTGGATCTCGTCCACGAACAGAATGGTCTTTTCACCGAAACGGCGGTTGCGCTCCGCCTGTTCCATGACCTGCCGTATCTCCTTGATGCCGCTCGTCACGGCGGAAAAGTCGATGAACTTCGCGCGCGTGCGGTTTGCGATGATACGCGCGAGCGTCGTCTTGCCCACGCCGGGCGGGCCCCAGAAGATCATGGAGCCGACTTTGTCGCTTTCGATGATGCGGCGCAAGACCTTGCCCTCGCCCAGAAGGTGCTTTTGCCCCGCGAACTCGTCCAGCGTGCGCGGGCGCAGCCGCGCGGCGAGCGGCAGGCTCGCCGCGTCCTCAAACAGATTCATTTGTTCCGCCATAGAAACCTCTCCTGCGGCAGAAGAGCCGCCCTGCAGGCGGCAGAGACCGCCGCTTGCCGTCCTCGCCGCAATGATACCATTTCCGCGGCGGAAAGTCAACCCCTCCCGCACCGCGGAGCGCCGCAAAGCGTCTCTCCGTCAGACGTCCGCGTCTTCCGCGGCAAGCAGCGACGTGAGCAAATTTCCGCGCCCGACGAGGCGCATGTCCGCATCGTACGTCTTGTCCGTCGCGGGATAGTAATAGCCGCGCACGCGAAAGTTCGCGTCGTACAGCACCCGCCGCCCCGCCGCCGTCTCGGCAAGATAGCCCAGAAGGCGCGCGTCCGAATCATATAATTTCTGCATTGTTTTCCCCTCCCCTTCTAGTATAAGGGAGGGTTTGCCCTGCCCGCAAGCACGGGTGCCGTTTTTTCACCGCCGCAAAAATCTCTTTTCCCGCACCTATGTATGCGGCGGCACAGTGCAGGGCTGTCTTGCCGCGCAGGTTTATTCCGTGTCGCGGGGCTGTTCCGCATCGCCGCGGGCCCCGCCCTTTATTTTGCGGGCGCGGCGCCCGCGCTGCCCGGGGCGGACGAGCGGGACGCCCTCCGCTGCGCCCGTCAGGTAATTTTTTGAAAAGTCCGCCTCGGCAAGTTCGCCGTTCCCCTCCAGCGCTATAAAGAAGGCGCAGACCAGCCGCACCCCCTCCCGTACGGCGCGCGCAAACAGTTCGTCCGCGCTCTCGTGCGAGGTGAACGCGGGGTCGGACGGGTTGCGCCACTGCTCGCGCGCCGCGTTCACGCAGCGCGGGTCAGGCGTGCGGCGGCGGCAGAGCACCGAACAGACATGCGGCGCGAAACAGACCGTCTCCAACGCGCGGAACACCTTGCGCCTGCGCGGGCGGGCGTTGGAAAAGACGCGCTCATACAGCGCGAAACGGCGGAAGGAGCGGCGGAAGGAGCGGGGCGTGAAGGGCGTTCCCCCGTACGCCGCCCGTACAGCAGGGTACAATTTTTCCGCCGCGCCCGAAGAAAGCGCCGTGCGCTCCGCGCGTCCCTCTCTGCCCCGTTCGGAGAGGAAATGCGCGTCGAGGTCGCTCTCGATATAGGAGTGCAGGCTGACGCGGCGCAGCGCCCGCTCGCCCGCCGCCCGCGCGGCGGCGAGCTTCTCCTGCGTGCCGTAGACGAAGGGATGAAAGACGGTGTCCGCCGCATAGTGCGTGATATAGCCCGCCGCATACGAGCGCACGGCGGCGTCCCCCTCCCGCGCGGCATCGAGCAGCGCGGAAAAACTTTTATAGATCCCGCGGCGGTGCAGGCTTTTGCCGACGTTCTTCTCCGTATCCGCGCAAAAGCGCAGAAAAAAATATACGTCCGCGCCCTGCGCGCCCGCAAAATACTCCTTCTCCGATACGATTTGCGCGCGCACGTTCTCGGGCAGAGCGGCAAGCACCTCTTCCGCGATGAGCGCATGCGTATGCGTTGACGGCATTTCTTTTCCTCCTCCCGCCCGCAGAGGGCGGCAGACGGCGGGGCGGACGCTCCGCGCCGCGCCGATATATACAGTATATACCGAAACGCGGAAGTTGTTCACTGTTTTTTGCGGGTATATGCAAAAACTCTGAAAATTTACCTGAAAATTTTTTTGAGAAACCGCATAAAAATACTTGCCAAGCGAACTTGTTTTTGGTATAGTATATAGGCGGTTCGGACGGAAGTTTAGCTCAGCTGGGAGAGCACCTGCCTTACAAGCAGGGGGTCATAGGTTCGAGCCCTATAACTTCCACCAACATATTTCGTTAGATCAGTGCGGAATACATGCGGGAATAGCTCAGGGGTAGAGCGCTACCTTGCCAAGGTAGATGTCGCGAGTCCGAATCTCGTTTCCCGCTCCAACATTCCGCACTTTCTTTTTGGTGCTATAGCCAAGCGGTAAGGCAAGGGTCTGCAAAACCCTGACTCCCCGGTTCAAATCCGGGTAGCACCTCCAAAAACGCCGCCTCCGCTTTTCTGCAGCGGAGGCGACTGTCCTATCGGAGAAAAAGTTGCCGCTCGGCGAAATCCCCGTGAAACTGCCGCACGGCGCAAGGCTGCCCTATCGGAAAAAATGCTATGCCGCAAGCCGCTGAGCCAAACTGCCGCCGAACCGCTCGGTCACGGCGCGGGGCTACCGCGAAACCGCACTGCCGAGGCGCTGCGCAGCACTGCCGCCGAACCGCTCGGCTGCGGCGCGAAGCTATTGCGAAACCGCACTGCCGAGGCGCAGAAAGCTGCCGCATGCAGCTCCTCCCCTCCCTTCTATGAAGATCGTTTTGGAGACCGAACGTCTCATTTTACGCGAACTGGAACAAGCCGACCTGCCCGCGCTGTGCCGCACGCTGCAGGATAAACAGGCAATGTACGCCTACGAGCATGCTTTTTCGGACGAAGAGGCACAGGCGTGGCTTGCAAACCAACGGCGCCGCTACCGCGAGGACGGGTTCGGGCTCTGGGGCGCCGCCCTGAAAGCGGACGGCAGGCTCATCGGGCAGTGCGGGCTTACGCTGCAGCCGCTCGGCGACGGCACGCAGGAGGTCGAAGTCGGGTACCTCTTCGAGCGGGCGTATTGGCACCAAGGGTACGCGACAGAGGCGGCGGTCGCCTGCAAAGAATATGCGTTTTCCATTCTGGGCAAAGAGCGGGTCTGCTCCATTATCCGCGAAAACAACCTCCCCTCCCGCCGCGTAGCGGAGCGGAACGGCATGCGCGTCTGCGGCAGGCTCGTCAAACACTATTACGGCATGGAGATGCCGCACCTCATTTACCGCGCAGAAAACCCGCACGGTAAAACAGCAGAATAGCACTTATCTTTGCAAACGGCACACAGACTTTTATATCCGCGAGTATGGCGAAACCGGCAGACGCAAGGGACTTAAAATCCCTCGGGAGCGATCCCGTATCGGTTCAAATCCGATTACTCGCACCAACGAAACAGCCGCAGGCGCGGCAGGGAAATCCCTGCCGCGCCTGCGGCCTTATCTGCGCTTTACAGCACTTTCGACAAAAAGTCTTTGAGCCTTTCGTTCTGCGGGGCGCCGAAGATCTGCTGCGGCGTGCCCTGCTCCTGTATCTTGCCGCCGTCCATAAAGAGGACGCGCGTCGCCACTTCGCGCGCAAAGCCCATCTCATGCGTGACAATGACCATGGTCATGCCCTCGTCCGCAAGCTCTTTGATGAGTTCGAGCACTTCGCCCACCATTTCAGGGTCGAGCGCGGACGTCGGTTCGTCGAACAGCATCACCTTCGGGTTCATCGCGAGCGCGCGCACGATGGCGATACGCTGGCGCTGCCCGCCCGAAAGGGTGGACGGGTACACGTTCGCCTTATCCGCAAGCCCGATACGGGTGAGAAGGCGCATCGCGTTCTCTTTTGCCGCGGCTTTGATCTGTTTCGCGTTCGTCTGCACGGGCACAAGCTCCCGCTTTTTCTCTTTGCCGCGGAACAGATTCGCGATTTTGCGGAAAAAGTTTTTCGCCTTGGTCTTGTGCAGGTCGTGCAACCCGATGTGCACGGGCGCGAGCGTGATGTTTTTGAGCACGTTCATGTTGTTGAACAGGTTGAACTGCTGGAACACCATGCCCATGCGGCGGCGGTGCAGGTTGATGTCGACCTTCCTGTCTACGAGGTTCGCGCCCTCAAAGTAGACGGCGCCGCCCGTCGGATCCTCCAGCACGTTCAGACAGCGCAGAAAAGTGCTCTTGCCGCTGCCGGAAGGCCCGATGATGGCGACCTTTTCGCCCTGCTCGACCCTGTCGGTAATATCGTCCAGCACGGTCAGCTCGCCGAATTTCTTGGTGAGGTGCTCTACCTCGATGAGGGCGACATGCTCGCCGCGCGCAAGCCTTGCCGCGACGGACGTATCCGCCTCTGCGGCGTTGTTCTTTGCCGCCTCCTCCCCTGCGTTCAGTACAGGAACCTGCGTTTTAACTTCTTCTTTCACTCTTGCGCAGCCTCCTTTCCACGACGCGGATGATCACGGTAAAGATAATGACGATGACAAGGTACACGAGCGCGAGCATCAGGTACGGTATGATATACTCGTAATTCGCGCTTGCGATCGCCTGAAAGGCGCGCGTAAGATCGACCGTTGCGACATAGCCCGCAACGGACGTATCCTTTGTGAGCGCGATAAGCTCGTTGCCGAGCGTCGGAATAACGTTTTTGATCGCCTGCGGGAACACGATCCTGAGCATCGTGATGCCGAAGGAAAGCCCGAGCGTCCTGCCCGCTTCCAGCTGCCCCACGTCCACCGACTGGATGCCGCCGCGCATGATCTCCGAAACGTACGCGCCGCTGTTCAGCCCG
>JAGHJD010000044.1 GCA_017886895.1 Clostridia bacterium
AATGCGGCGCGCTAATAATGGAGAGCATTTGGCGCGCGCCGCAGAGAGAAAAACGGCGGTTAGCCCGCAAAGCGGGCGTGCCCGCCGGTTGTCTCTCAAATCACGGAAATTTCTTTCATCTCTTTTGAAAGAAATTTCGTGAAACAGAGGTTTTTTGTATGCCAATCGTCATCTCAAAAGAAATACCCGCCTATTCGGCATTGCAGTCCGAAAACATCTTCGTCATGAACGCGGAGCGCGCCTTCACGCAGGACATCCGTCCGCTGGAGATCGCGATCCTCAACCTCATGCCGACCAAGATCGAGACGGAGACGCAGCTTCTGCGCCTGCTCTCCAACTCGCCGCTGCAGGTGAACATCACGCTCGTGTACACCGAATCGTACAAGAGCAAGAACACCGCCGCGGCGCACCTCGAGCGCTTTTACAAGAAGTTCGATGACATCCGCGACAAGCACTTCGACGGCATGATCATCACCGGCGCACCCGTCGAGGTCATGCCCTTCGAGGAGGTCGCCTATTGGAAGGAGCTGACGAAGATCTTCGACTTTGCGGACAGCAACGTCACCAGCACCATCTACATCTGCTGGGGTGCGCAGGCGGCGCTGTACTATCACTACGGCATCGAAAAACATCTGCTGCCCAAAAAGCTGTTCGGCATCTTCCCGCATCGCAAAAAGCTCGAACTGCACGACCCGCTCTTAAAGGGCATCGACGACGTGTTTTATATCCCGCATTCCCGCCATACGACGGTGAACGTGGAGGACGTGGCGCGCGAGCCGCGGCTGCAGATCCTGAGCGTCTCCGACGAGGCGGGGCTCTCCATCGCGAAATCGCGGGACAACAAGAAGATCTTTCTGACGGGGCACATGGAGTACGACCGCGACACTCTCAAAGGGGAGTACGAGCGCGACCTTGCGAAGGGGCTGCCCATCGACCCGCCCGCGCACTATTTTGCGGACGAGACCTGCACCAAAGTCAACGTGACGTGGACGAGCGCCGCAAACTTGTTCTACACGAATTGGCTCAACTACTACGTTTACCAGGTCACGCCCTTCAAATTCTGAAAAAACGCCCGTACGCGGGCGTTTTTTTATGCGGAAAAAGCGAACTGCGCCTTTCCTGCGGTTGCAAAAAGCGAAACGATTTGCTATAATTAGGAGAAAGCAAAAACGGGAGAATAAGCATGATAAAATTACAGCCCGTCCTCAAAGATTATCTCTGGGGAGGCATGAAACTCGGTCCGCTGTTCGGAAGGGACAACGGCGGCAAAAAGATGAGCGAGAGCTGGGAAGTCTCCGTCCACCCCGACGGGGAGAGTTTGTGCGAAGGCGGCACGTTTGCGGACTATCTCCGCGCGCATCCGACCGCCGTGGATAAAGAGGGGAGCGATTTCCCCGTCCTCATCAAGTACATAGACGCCGCGCAGAACCTCTCCGTGCAGGTGCACCCCGACGACGCGTTCGCGCGCCGCGAGGAGAACGACAACGGCAAGACGGAGATGTGGTATATCGTGCAGGCGGACGCGGGCGCGGGCATCTACTGCGGGTTCCGCCGCGATACGGGCAGGGAAGAATTTCTGCGCCGCGTTGCGGACGGCACGGTGGAGGAGCTTTTGAACTTCATCCCCGTAAAGGCGGGAGACTGCTATCTCATCAAGGCGGGCACGGTGCATGCGATCGGCGCCGGGTGCGTTATCTGTGAAGTGCAGCAGAGCAGCAACGTGACCTACCGCGTGTACGACTACAACCGCCTCGGTGCGGACGGCAAGCCGCGCCAACTGCATGTGGAGAAGGCGGTGCGCGTCATCAATTTCGCGAAGTTCAAAGACGAGACGGGCAGCGGCGCACCCGAACAGGTCGCGGGCGGCACGCTTCGCAGGCTGACCGCGTGCAGCTATTTTTCCTGCCGCGAGCTTGCGCTGGACGGAACGTACACCGAATGCAACGACCGCTCTTTCACGGCGGTGAACGTGCTTTCGGGCGAGGGCAGGGCGGACGGCACGCCCTTCCGCGCGGGGGACAGCTTTTTCGTGCCCTGCGGCGAGGCGTTTTCTCTCGAGGGGAACGCGCGCATCATTCTGACTTGCGAAGGAGAAAAGGAATGAAAAAATATTATGCGGGGCTGGACCTCGGCGGCACCTTCGTGAAGGGCGGCATCGTGGACGAGGAGGGGAAGATCCTCGTCAAGGACAAGATCCCGACGGGGCGGGAGCGTCCCTATACGGAGATCGCCGCGGACATGGCGCGGCTCGTCAAAGACCTCGCCGTGCGCGCGGATCTTGCGGAGGGGCAGCTCGCGGGCGTCGGCATCGGCTCTCCCGGGCTGATCGACGCGGAGAACGGCGTCATCGTGTACAGCAACAATATCCGCTGGGAGAACGTGCCGCTGTGCGGCGCGGTGCGCGAGCAGTTGGGGGTGCCCGTCTGCATCACCAACGACGCGAACGCCGCGGCGCTCGGCGAGCATTTCTGCGGCGCGGGCAAAAAATTCGGCTCGATGGTCTTTATCACGCTCGGCACGGGCGTGGGCGGCGGTATCATTTTAGACGGCAAGCTGTTCGAGGGGAACCGCTCGGCGGGCGCGGAGATCGGGCACATGGTCATCGAGCGCGGCGGGTGGCAGTGCACCTGCGGCAGGCGCGGCTGTTTCGAGGCGTATGCCTCCGCGACGGGGCTGATCCGCCGCACGCGCGAGAGCATGGAGGCACATAAGGAGAGCGCCATGTGGAAGATCGCGGGCAGCTTGGAGGGCGTGGACGGCAGGACGGCGTTCGACGGCATGCGCGCGGGCGACGCCGCGGCGAAACAGGTCGTGGAGGAGTATATCTCCTGCCTTGCGGAGGGCGTCACGAATCTCGTGAACATCTTCCGCCCCGAGGCGGTCGTGCTCGGCGGCGGCGTGTGCGCGGAGGGAGAGACGCTGCTCGCGCCTCTGCGCGCGGCAGTGGAGCCGCATCTGTTCGGCGGGGCGGAGTACGCGCCCGTCGCGATCGTCGCGGCGAGCCTTGGCAACGACGCGGGGCTGTGCGGCGCTGCGCGCCTTGCGATGCAGCGGGCGCGGTAAAATCATCCGTTTTCAGCGGAACTGTTCCGAAAAAGAGAGCGCGCCGCGCGGCTTTTTGCCGCGCGGCGCGCTTCGATCTTGCGTCAAAATAAGTTCAGACCTGTGTGATGCCGTAGCGGGTATAGCCGCCGCAGATGCTGAAGGTATAGCCGTCCAGGTCGAACTGCAAAACGGGCACGCCCGCCTCTTCGCCGCGGACGTAGATCTTCCCGCCGAAAAACTCCACCTTTCTCCAGAGCGCGGCGAGCTGTTCGCCGAGGTATTTGACGTAGCTCTCGCGCGCCGTCCAGTGGCGGTAGAAGTCCTGCACGGAGGAAATTTCGCCCTTCTCCCGCTCGGTGAACTTGCCGAGGACGGCGGGGCGGGGCTTGCCCGAAAGGCTCTCGCAGTCGAACCCGACCTCGTGCTTCCCGACGGCGAGCGCCGTCAGCCCCTTGCTGTGCGTGAGGTTAAAGCAAATTTTTCCCTTTTGCAGGTACGGTTTGCCGTGAATCGATTTACAAATCGCCGGATTTGGTATATTATAATATTTGCCGAGTATTTTTGCGATAAATGCATCCGATTGTACGGGCTGCTTTGTATAAAATATCTCTAACATACTTTCATTATAGCACACTTCGGCATGAATGCAAGCGGTTTTTGAAAATAGCCGAGAAGGAGGCGCACACATGGAGAGAGCGGAGAGAGCGCGGCAGAATTTTTTGCGCGGGTACAACTGCGGGCAGTCCGTCGTGCTCGCCTTTTCCGACCTGCTCGATCTGAGCGAAAAGCAGCTCCTGCGCGTCTCCGCGCCCTTCGGCGGGGGAATGGGCAGGCTGCGCGAGGCGTGCGGCGCGGTCTCGGGCATGTGCATGGTGCTCGGGCTGCTCTTTTACGACGCGGAGCATATCACGACGGAGGAAAAATCGGCGCTGTATGCGCGCGAGCAGGCGGTCGCCGCCCGCTTTCGGGAGAAGTTCGGTTCCATCGTCTGCCGCGAACTGCTTGCGGGCACGGGCGCGACGAGCGCGCCGCAGGCGGAAGAGCGCACGGAAGAGTACTATAAAAAGCGTCCCTGTCCCGCGCTCTGCGCGGCGGCGGCGGGCATTCTGGAGGAGTATCTCTCGGAAGAGGGCGTACTGCCGTCAGGCGGGGAGAACGGAAGATGATCTATACGCTGACCTGCAATCCCGCGCTGGACTATGCGGTGCGGCTGGATAAGTTCCGCGAAGGGGCGATCAACCGTTCTTACGGCGAGAGCATCGCGCCGGGCGGCAAGGGCGTCAACGTCTCGCTCGTGCTCAAAAATCTCGGCGTGCCCACCCTCGCGATGGGCGTCGCGGCAGGATTTACGGGTGAAGTCCTCCTCGAAATGCTGGAAGCGCGCGGCGTGCCGACGGATTTTCTCCGCGCGGACGGGTTCACCCGCATCAACGTCAAGCTCAAATCGGCGCGGGAGACGGATATAAACGGCAGCGGCCCCGCACTCACGGAGGAGATGCTCGGGGCGCTCGCGCAGAAGATCGCCGCCCTGCCGCAAAATGCCTGTCTCGTGCTCGCGGGCAGCGTTCCTGAGGGCGTTTCGGGCGATTTTTACGCCCGCCTGCTCGCGGCGTCCGGCAGGGACGACCTGCGCGTTGCGGTGGATGCGTCGGGCGCGCTGCTCGTGAACGTACTGCAATACCGCCCCTGGCTCATCAAGCCCAATCTTGAAGAGCTGAGCGAAATTTTCGGCGTGCGGTTCACCTCGCGCGAACAGGTCGAACGCTATGCGCACCGCCTGTGCGAGATGGGCGCGCGCAACGTCATCGTCAGCCTCGCCAGCAACGGCGCGATGATGCTCAACGAGCGGGGAGAGGAGATGATGGTGCCCGCGTTCATCGGCGAGGCGGTGGATACCGTCGGCGCGGGCGATTCGCTCGTTGCCGCGTTCATAGCGGCGAAGGAGGGCGGGGGCACCGATCTGCAGGCGCTGCGCCGCGGCGTCGCCGCCGGCTGCGCGACCGCTTTCAAAGAGGGGCTCGCTACCCGCGAGGAGATCGAGGCGCTCCTGAAACGGGCGTGAGAAGGGGCGGCGGTCATCGACAGATCTTCCGTGAAAAAAGGGCGCGCGTACGGCGCGCTGTTTTTATATGCCGAGTTGTGGCGGTATGCTCGGAAAAGTCGAAACGTTCACGGAAAAAATTTTTTTGTCTGTTCATTGACTTGCGCATATATGTATGTTAGAATACAGGTGACTTTTAAAAGCAAAAGGAGTGTTTCGGTATGGTCAGGTACACGCTTGACAAAAGCAAGCAGGGCATCGAAGTCAGCAAGCACCTGTACGGGCTGTTCTTCGAGGACATCAACCAGTCTGCGGACGGCGGGCTGAACGCGGAGATGGTCATCAACAATTCCTTTGAGTTCGAGTACTTCGCGTACGACAACTTCAACGCCTCCGCGCCCATCGCGCTGCGGCAGCAGAAGCTCGCCTATTGGGATATTTCGGGGGCGGGCCCGCACTATATCAGCACGGAGGGCGGCATCGCGCCGTCCAATCCCTCCTACCTCACGCTGTGCGTGGGCGGCATCTACCGCGTCGAGAACCCCGGCTATACCGTCAAGGCGTGGAACTACTACGGCATGGCGCTGGAAGCGGGCGAAACGTACAATTTCAGCATGTGGGTGAAAAAGCTCGGCTTTACGGGCAAGGCGGAAATTTACGTCCGCGGCGCAAGCTCGGTGCTCACGACGAAGGCGGAAATTGCGCTTTCGGGCGACGGCGGCGAATGGGTGAAGGTAAGCTGCTCGGTCAAGGCGCTGGAGACGGAGATGGGGCGGCTCGTCATGATCTTCAAGGGCAACGGGCATCTCGGCATCGACTGCGTCTCGCTGCTCCCCGCGACCGTCTGGGGCGATCCCGACAAGTACAGGAACGGCAAGCTCTCGCCGCGCATCGTGCGCGCGCTCAAGGAGTGCAATCCCTCCTTCCTGCGCTTCCCCGGCGGCTGCGTCGTCGAGGGCGACGACGTGTTCGAGAACCAGTACCGCTGGCGCAACACGGTCGGCCCGCTCGAGACGCGTAAACAGATCGCCAATACATGGGGGTATCTGCAGTCCTACGGCGTGGGCTTCTATGAATACTTCTGCCTGTGCGAGGACCTGAAGATGGCGCCGCTGCCCGTGCTGCACGTCGGGCTTCTGTGCCAGATCCGCGTCGGCACCCAGCGCGGCGAGAACTACCGCCGCATCATGCCGGGTACGCGCATGTTCAAAGAGGAAGTCATCGACAACGTTGCAGACCTCCTGTTCTTCGCGAAGGGCAGCGACGACGCCGCCGAGCCGCGCGAGGCGTACTGGGCGAAGGTGCGCTCGGATATGGGGCATCCCGCTCCGTTCGAGCTCGAGTACGTCGGCATCGGCAACGAGAACTGGGGCGACGTGTATTTCGAAAACTTCGACGCCTGCCTCATGGGGCTGCGGCAGTACGAGTATGCGGGCAAGCAGGTCGACCTCATCAAACAGTTCGGCGTGACCATCGTCACGACCGCGGGCGTGGACATCCGCCCGCAGGATTCGAGCGACAACTGGAAGATCATCAACCGCAAATACCGCGACACCATCGTGGACGAGCACGTCTACAACTCCTATCAGTGGTTCATCGACAACACCCGCCGCTATGACAGCTATGACCGCAGCGGCGCGAAGGTGTTCATGGGCGAGTACGCCATGCACACGATGAGCGACGGCAGGGGACGCCTGAACGGCGAGAACAACCTGCGCTCCGCGATCGCGGAGGCGGCGTTCCTGACGGGCTGCGAGCGCAACAGCGACGTCGTGAAACTCACCTGCTATGCGCCGCTGTTCGCCTCTACCGCAAACTACAAGTGGACGCCCAACCTCATCTGGTTCAACCCGCGCGACGTGATGTACACGCCCAACTATTTCGTGCAGCAGATGTTTGCGGGAAATACGGGCAGGTACGTCCTCAACGACGTGGAGACGATCGACAAAAGCAACGCGGGCGGCTTGCTCGTCGGCGCACACGCGACGGCGGTCGAGGTGTACGAAGTCCGCGTCAAAGACCTCGCCACGGGCAGGCTCGTCTACAAGCACAACTTCAAAGACGGCATGGGAGACTGGAAGCTGTACCCGCGCTGCGTGGGCGGCGAACTGAAGGACGGCGCGCTGTACATCGGCGTTGCGGACGCCTTCAACGGCTACTATCTGGACGGCGATTTTGCAAACTGCGAAGTCGAAGTGGACATGAAACGCATCGGCGGCGCGTACAGCTTTATCGCGGGCGTCGGCGTCAAGGACGTGGAGGACCGCGGCACGAGGGACTGCAACGGGTTCTCCATCTCCTGCCAGTACGGCAAGCACCACAAGGGGTACGACGTCTCCTTCGACAAGCGCGTGGACTTCATGCGCACGGCGTGCGAGCTGATGGGCAAGGATAAGTTCGTCGGCTATTCGCCCGAGGGGAACACGCTGCGCCTGCGTTACACGCAGGAGAAGCTCGTCTGCGACTTTTTGAAGGACGGCGAATGGCACTTCCTGTTCGACAAGAACGTGTGGCGCGTCAACGAACGCATCTTCCAGTCCGCGACGGTGGACGGCGAAAAGGTGTACCTCAAAGTCGTTAACGCGAGCGGCGAGCCGCAGAAACTGCGTGCGGAACTTCTGAACTTCGGCAAAAAGAAGAAGGCGCACGTCGTGGCGCTCTCGGACGACGACGAGTATATCATCAACACGATCGGCACCAACTACGGCTGCAAGCACAATATCGTGCCCGCCGAGAGCGAGGCGGCGATCCACGACAACGTGCTCGAATATTCTCTGAACAAGAACAGCGTGACGATCTTCGTCATCGAATGATCCGTCTTGCAGCGCTCCGCGCCCGCAGGGTACCCTGCGGGCGCTTTCTCTGTGCTTTTCGCGATTTTATCCGGGCGATTGCTTTTGCCGTTTTGCGCCTTTCCTGCGGGCATGCCGTTCGGAGGGCTGCTCCGCGGCGGTGCGCTTTTGCCTGCGCACAGGCGCATATTTTTCTGTTTGCGCGCATAGGGTATAGACTATGCCGTACCGCTATTATGATTCCGGTTACCGCTACAAGCGGTATAAAAAGCGCCGCATCAGAAAAAAATATATCGTCGTTCTGCTGATCCTGCTGGCGGTCATCCTCGTCATCGTCTGGCTGCAGAGCAATGTCTCGGGCATTCTGTACTCTCTCAGCTATGCGACCGTGCGCTCCGCGACCGCATCCGCCGTCAACGATGCGGTCGCGAAGACGCTGCAGTGGAACGGCACGGACTATGACGACCTCGTCACGGTCACGACGGACGAGGAGGGGAACGTGCTCAGCATGGAGGCGAATGCGGCGAAGGCAAACCTTCTTGCACGGCAGGCGGTCTCTCTGACGGCGGCGAACCTGAACGAGAACTGTTCGGGCGGCGTAGAGGTGCCCCTCGGCGCGTTTACGGGCATTGAATTTCTGGCGGGGTTCGGGCCGCCGGTCACTTTCCGCATCATTCCCGTGAGTTACGTCACCTGCGAATTTGTCTCGGACTTCACGCAGGCGGGCATCAACCAGACGCTGCACTCCGTCTATATCCTGCTGCATGCGACGATCAGTGTGGTCATGCCGTCGGGCACGACGGAGATCACCGCGGATGCGGAGATCCTGCTGTGCGAGCGCGTCATCGTGGGGAAGGTGCCCGATACGTATCTGAGCGGCAATCTCTTCGGCGGCGTCGGAGGTTAAAGTTTTAGGCGGCGGGCGGATTTTTCGGCGCGCACCCCGATTTTTGTTGACAATGCGCCGCGTTTGCGTTAAGATATACCCAATAGAAAGCGATGAGAAAGACAGACGGAACAGTCCCCGCCGCGCAAAGAGAGGGCAGTTCGGCGGCTGAAAGGCAGCCCCGCGGCGCGTTCCGGTATTCCCTTTCGAGCTTCCGCGCAGAACCCCCGCGAGGGGAAGTAGGGGCGGGCGTGCGCCGCGCGTTAAGCGGGCAATGAGGCGGGAGCGATCCCGTGAACACAGGTGGTACCGCGCTTTTTCGGCGCCCTGCGGCAGTTTGCCGCAGGGCGTTTTTGTTACTTTAACAAGGAGTCGGAAAACATGAAACAGCAGACACAGGAAATACGGGAGGAGCTCGAGCGTCGGCTCGCCGCAGGCGGGTGCGCCACGCGGAAAGAGCTTGTCGAACTCAAGCTGGAGTACCTCGGCAAGGGCGGAAAGATCTCTGCCCTCTCCAAGGGCATGCGCGACGTGCCGCCCGAAGAGCGCCCCGAGGCGGGCAGGCTGTTGGGCGAGCTGCGCGGCTGGGCGGAGGAGCAGTTCGACACACGCGAACAGGAGTTCAAACGCCTCGAACTTGCGGCGAAGGTCGCGGGCGAGCGCATCGACGTCACGATGCCCGCAAAATTTTCGGCGGGCGGGTCGGTGCACCCCGTCACGCTCGTGCGCAGAGAGCTGGAGGAGATCTTTTCGGGCATGGGGTTCAACATCTACGAGGGGCCCGAGATCGAGCGGGACTATTACAACTTCCAGGCGCTGAATATCCCCGCCGATCACCCCGCGCGGGACATGCAGGATACCTTCTTCGTGGGCGGGGAGTACCTTCTGCGCTCGCAGACCTCGAGCGGGCAGATCCGCGTCATGGAGAAACAGGCGCCGCCCATAAAGATCCTGAGCCCGGGGCGGGTGTACCGCTCCGATTCGGACGCGACGCATTCGCCTATGTTCCACCAGATGGAGGGGCTCGTCGTCGACAAAAACATCACGCTGTGCGACCTCAAGGGCATTCTCGACGAGTTCGCGCGCAGGATGTTCACGGCGGAGACGAAGACGCGCTTCCGCCCCTCGTACTTCCCGTTCACGGAGCCGAGCGTGGAGGTCGACCTCTCCTGCAAGAACTGCGGGGGCAAGGGCTGCCGCATCTGCAAGGGGACGGGCTGGATCGAGGTGCTCGGCGCCGGCATGGTGAACAGGAAGGTGCTCGCAAACTGCGGCATCGACCCCGACGTGTACACGGGCTTCGCCTTTGGCATCGGGCTGGAGCGCATCGCGATGATCAAATACGGCATCGGCGACATCCGCCTGCTGTTTGAGAACGACGTGCGGTTTCTGCGGCAGTTCAGGGACTGAGGAGGACAGGAAGATGAAAGTGCCTTTGAGTTGGCTGAAAGATTATGTCGACGTGGAGATCCCCGTCGAAGAACTTGCGCAAAAGCTCTTCTCCTGCGGGCTGGAGGTGGAGGAGCTCGTCTATGTCGGGCAGGAGATCGACCGCTGCGTCGTCGGCAGGATCGAGAAGATCGTGCCGCACCCCGATTCCGACCATCTGCAGATCTGCTCGCTCAACTGCGGTGCGCACGGCGAGAGCATTCAGATCGTCACGGGCGCGCACAACATTGCGGAGGGCGACCTCGTCCCCGTCGCGCTGGACGGCTCGTCCCTGCACGGCGGCGTGAAGATCAAAAAGGGCAAGCTGCGCGGCGTTGAATCCTGCGGCATGCTCTGCTCGGGCGAAGAGCTGGGCATCAACGGCGATTTGTACGACGGTGCGGACGTGAACGGCATCCTCATTTTGCACGGCGACCTCGTTCCGGGTTCGGATATAAAACCCGTCGTGGGGCTGGACGACTATGTATTGGACATCGCGGTCACGGCGAACCGTTCCGACTGTCAGAGCGTTTACGGCATCGCGCGCGAGGTCGCGGCGCTCCTCGGCAAGCCCTTGAAACCGCTCGCGCTCGACTATACGCCGCTCTCCTTTTCCACGGCGGACGAAGTTTCCGTCACGGTGGAGGCGCCCGACTTGTGCCCGCGCTATATCGCGCATTATGTCGCGGAGCTGAACAACGCGCCCACGCCGCTGTGGATGCGCCGCAGGCTCGCGCTGTGCGGGCTGCGCTCCATCCGCAACGTCGTGGACATCACGAACTTCGTCCTGCTCGAGATGGGGCAGCCCATGCACGCCTTCGACCTCTCGCACGTCGCGGGCAAACAAATCATCGTCCGCCGCGCGAAGGCGGGGGAGAAGATCGTCACCCTCGACGAAAAGGAATTCACGCTCACGCCCGAAAACCTCGTCATCTGCGACGCGGAAAAGCCCGTCGCGCTCGCGGGCATCATGGGCGGGCTGAACAGCGAGATCGAGGCGGAGACGCGCGGCGTGCTCTTCGAGTGCGCGAAATTCGAGCGCGCGAACGTGCGCCGCACTTCGCGTGCGCTCGGGCAGAAGAGCGATTCCTCCGCGCGCTACGAAAAGGGTGTGGATTCGTACACGACGGGCATTGCGATCAACCGTGCGCTGCGCCTCGTGCAGGAGCTTGGCTGCGGCAAGATCGCGCGCGACCGCTTTGACGTGAACGCGGAGGAGACAAAGCCCATCGTGGTGGAGACCTCCGTCTCGGCGATCAACGCCCTGCTCGGCATCGAAGTGCCGAAGGAGGAGATCAAGCGCATCCTCACCTCCCTCAATTTCAGCGTGACCAGCCGCGGCGACGCGCTCACCGTCACCGCGCCCGCCTACCGTGAGGACATCGAGGGCTACCCCGACATCGCGGAGGAAGTCATCCGCATGTACGGGTACGACCGCATCGAGGGGACTTTCCTCAAAAATGCGTCGAGCACCATGGGCGGGCTGACCGACGCGCAGAAGCTCGAAGCGCGCGCGGGGAGCGCACTGCGCAGGCAGGGCTACAGCGAGGCGATCACTTATTCCTTCATTTCGCCCAGGGACTACGCACTGCTGCGCATTGCGGACGAGGCGAAAAAGGCGATCCGCATCGTCAATCCCATCGGCGAGGACATGAGCCTCATGCGCACGACCCTCGTCCCGTCTCTGCTCGATTCCGCCGTGCGCAACGTGCGCCGCGGGAACGACGCGGGCAGGCTGTACGAGTTTGCGAATATTTATCTTGCAAAGGAGCTGCCCGTAACAGAGCAGCCCGAAGAGCGGAGAACGCTCGGCATCGCCGTCTGGGGCGGAGCGGAGAACTTCTTCACCGCGAAGGGCGCGTTCGAGGCGTTCGCCGCGGAGCTGGGGCTGCAGTTTTCGTATGCGCCCGCGGAGCGCCCGTACCTGCACCCCGGCAAGTGCGCGGCAGTCCTTCTGAACGGGAAGGAGATCGGCGTGCTCGGCGAGCTCGCCCCCGACCTTGCGGAGGAGCTCTCCGTAGAAGTTCCGCTGTACCTTGGCGAACTGGATTACGCCGCCGCGGCGGAGCAGGCGGACGCCGCCGTGCATTATGTGCCGCTGCCCGCCTTCCCCGAAGTGCGGCGCGACCTCGCGCTGCTCGCGGAGGAGTCCGTCTCCTGTGCGGAAGTCGAAAAGGTCATCGCCGAGAGCTGCAAGTACGTCACGGCTGTGCACCTGTTCGACGTCTACCGCGGCGCGCAGATCGGCGAGGGGAAGAAGAGCATGGCGTTCACCGTCACCTTTACCCCGCGCGAAAAGGCGATCTCGCCCGAGGATGCGGACGGCTACGTCCGCCGCATCGTGAAGGCGCTCGGCGAAAAGCTGGGGCTTTCGCAGCGGTGAGGCAGGGGAAACTATATGCGTGCAGGAGGGCTGCGGAAGATCCGCAGCCCTTTTTCCGCATTTTTCGGGCGTGTTGCATCGGTCTTTCGCGTTTGGCGTCCATACTGCGGCGCTCTTTTTGCCTTTTGAGAGCGTTGCCAAGCCCGTCTTTTGCATTTGGCGGAAAGCATGAGGACGCCGTCGGAATCTTGCGCAAAACCCTTTTCAAACGGCGCAAAAGGTGGTAAAATAGAGGCATGTGCGAGATCTTGGCGCCTGCGGGCGATGAAGCGGCTTTCTTTGCCGCGCTCCATTCGGGCGCGGACGCAGTGTATCTGGGTCTGCAAAATTTTTCCGCGCGGGCGGGCGCCGCGAATTTTACGGCGGAGCGGCTTGCGCAGCTCATCCGAACCGCCCACATGCTCGGCGTGCGCGTGCACGTCGCCTTGAACACGCTCGTCAAGGAGCGCGAACTTCCCGCCTTCTTCGCAAGCGCGGAAGAGGCGTGGAACGCGGGCGCGGACGCACTCATCGTGCAGGACCTCTTTCTCGGTGCGGCGTTAAAGCGGCTCTGCCCGCAGCTCGTGCTGCACCTCTCGACGCAGGCGGGCGTCTGCAACGTCTATGGCGCGCGCCAGGCAAAGCGCTGTGGGTTTTCGCGCGTCATTCTCGCGCGCGAGACGCCGTTTGCCGAGATCGCCGCGATCGCCGGGGAGATCGAGACGGAGGTGTTCGTGCAGGGCGCGCTGTGCACCTGTGTGTCGGGGCAGTGCTACCTCTCCTCGTTTGCGGGCGGGAACAGCGGCAACAGGGGGCTGTGCAAGCAGCCCTGCCGCAAGCGCTATACGGTGGACAGGAAGGGATTTGAAGAGCCCTCCTTTGCGCTCTCCCTCGCCGACCTGTGCGTGGGGGAGCGGGTGAAGGAGCTGGTTGCAGCGGGTGTCGCCTCCTTTAAGATCGAGGGCAGGATGCGCTCCGCGGCGTACGTCGGCGCGGCGGTGCAGTATTACAGAGACATCCTCGGCGGGGCGGGCGGCGCCGCGCTCTCTGCCGATCTCTCCGATTTAAAGCGCGCTTACAACCGCGGCGATTATACGGCGGGCTATGCCTTCGGCGAGGGGAAAGACCTCCACGCGCGAATGGTGCAGGGGCATGTCGGCGAACGGGTCGGCACGCTTGCGCGTTTTTCAAAGAATGAAAAATCTGCATATATCCGATCGGCATTCCGTCCGCGCGAGGGGGACGGGTTCAAACTCCTCCGCGCAGGGAGAGAGGTCGGCGGCGCTGCTTGGCGCTCCTCCTTCGGCATGGACGCGGGCGGCTTTTTCCTGCCTGCCGAGCGGGGTTGGCAGGTCGGGGACGAGGTGCGCCTCACCCTCGACAATGCACTCTCGGAGCGCATCGGCGCGCGCAGGCGCGCGGCTGCGGTCGGGCTCTCCTGCCGCTTTGCTGCGGGAGCCGCGCCCGAAGTCATCGCGCGCGGCAGGTTCGGCGAGCGCAGGTTTGTTGCAGAGTTTTTTGCCGAGCGTGCCCGCAGCAGTTCTCTTACGGAAGAGGAAGTCCGCCGCTGTTTTTCGCGGACGGACGGGCTGCCCCTCTCCGTGACGTTTGACAGGGTCGAAGTCGGCGAGGGGGTATTCGTCGTGCGCTCCTCCCTCAACGCCTTCCGCAGGGCGGTGTTCGCGGGCATAGCGGAGGCGCTCGCGGGCGGGCCGCGCCCCGCGGTTTCCCTTGTGCGCGAGCCGCGCCCTGCGGGTTCGCTTGCGGACGGGGCGCATACCCATGCGTCCCTTACGGGCGGGTCGCGCGCTGCTGGGCGTGCGGCAACAGAACAGCCGAAGGGGGAGAGCGGCGAAGGTTTTGCGTCGGCGGAACTGCCCGAAAGAGCGCTTTGCAACGCAGTCGGCGGGGGTGAGATCGCTGTCATCGACGATGATTTCTCCTCTTCCTGCTATGAGCGGCACAGGATCGGTCATGCCGTCTTTAAGCCGTCCGATTATAAAAATGCGGCGCAAATTGCGGAATTTTTGCAGATCTCGAAGTACTATGCGTGGCATACTTGGCTGTATCTGCCCGCTTTTGTGACGGGAGCGGAGCTTGCGCGGATAGAACCGTATGCCGCGGAATTTTACGGAATCTTCGGGGAGGGCGTCTGGTCCGCGCAGTTTTGCAGGGAACGGGGACTGCGCCTGTTTGCGGGCACGGGCTGGAACCTCTTCAACGGCATTGCGGCATCGGGCGCGTACGCCGAGGGCGCAGAGCGGCTCGCGCTCTCCAAAGAATTGTCTGCCGCAGAGTTTTCCGAAACGGGCGTGCAGGGCGCCTTTGTGCTCACGGGCGGGGGCGTCAAGGTCATGGACTTAGCGCACTGTCCCTTCGGGCGGGACTGCGTCTCCTGCGACAGGCGCAGGGCGTACACGATGACGGATGAGGCGGGGCGGAAGTTCCCGCTGCTGCGGTACGAGACGTCCGTCTGCCGTTTCGAGCTGTACAACGCGGCGCTCCTGTCCGCGCCTGTGGCAGACGGGGCGGGAAAACTCTTTGACTTCACCGCCCTCTCCGCAGAGGAGAAGGAGGCCTTCCTTGCGGGGCGCGGCGGGGGCCTTCCGCACACGGCGGGCGCATACAGGCGGGGCGTCAACTGAGTAGTTCGCCGCGCCCGAAAGCGGCGTTAACTGCGTAGTTCGCCGCCCCCAAGGGGCGTCAACTGAGTAGTTCGCCGCGTCCCGAAGGGGAGCCGATAGCGGCACACCGTCGACTGCTCCAAAGGCGGAACGCAGATTTAAAACACGCGGCTTGAACGAACCGGAAGTTTGCGGCGGGCGCGCCAATCGGCGTTCCCCAAAATATGTATAGATCCGATATTTATTTTCGGCGGCTCTGCCGCGGGAGAGGGTATGGACGCAGGTATTTGCGAGAAACTCGAACTGAATAAGATCCTTGCCGCCGTTGCGGGCGGCGCCGTGCTGGAGGAGACGAAGCGCGCGCTTTCGGCGGAACTGCCGCAGACGGAGCATGCCGCGGCGGAGCGGCTGCTTGCGCGCACGGCGGAGGCAGAGGCGGCGCTGTATAAATTCGGCGTCGGCAGGGTGGAGCCCTTCCCCGAACAGGGCGACGCGCTCGACCGCGCGGCAAAGGGGGCGGCGCTCACCTGTGGCGAGTTGCTCGCGGCGGCGGCGCTGCTGCGTTCGGCGCGCACGGCATATAGGGCGGTCACCGCGCTCGGCGAGGGGTTCCCGCTGCTTGCAGACATCGTGCGCGGGCTGCGGTTCGACCAGAGCCTTGAAGAGGAGATCGGCAGATGTATCCTCTCTGAGGAGGAGGTGAGCGACGCCGCGAGCGCGGAGCTCTACCGCATCCGCACCTCCATCCGTGCCCTCAACGAGCGCATCCGCGCCCGCCTTGCAGAGGCGCTTGCGGGCGAGGAGGCAAAGTATCTGCGCGAGGGCATCGTCACCGTGCGTGACAACCGCTACGTGCTCCCCGTCCGCGCGGAGTACAAGGCGAAGGTGCGCGGGTTCGTGCACGACCGCTCCGCAAGCGGCGCGACCTTCTTTATCGAGCCTGAATATATCTTAGAAATGAACAACGAACTGCGCGAGCTCGCCGCCGAAGAGCGGGAGGAGGTCGAGCGCATTCTGGCGCAGCTCTCGCGGCGGGTGGGCGCACTGCGCGCAGAGCTTGCCGAGGACGTCTCGCGGCTCGTGCGGCTCGATGCCGCCTACGCAAAAGCCGAGTATGGGTATCGGAACGGCTGTGTCCGTCCCCGCCTTGCCGAAGGAGGCGCGATCTCCATCGTCAAGGGGCGGCACCCGCTGCTCGACCGCAGGACCGCCGTCCCCGTCTCTTTATTGCTCGGCGGGAAGGTGCGGTTCCTGCTCGTCTCCGGTCCGAACACGGGCGGCAAGACGGTCACGCTCAAGATGTGCGGGCTGTTCTGCCTGATGGCGGCGTGCGGGCTGTTCGTGCCCGCGGCGGAGGGGACGGAGCTCTCCGTCTTTTCGCAGGTGTTCTGCGACATCGGCGACGCACAGTCCATCGAAGAGAGCCTTTCCACCTTCTCTTCGCATATCAAAAACGTCATTTCGATCACGGAGCGCGCGGACGCGGACAGCCTCGTGCTCATCGACGAGCTCGGCGGCGGCACCGACCCCGAGGAGGGGCAGGCGCTCGCCAAGGCGGTGCTCGGGTACCTTCTGCGCCGCGGCTGCCGCGGCATCGTCACGACGCACTATACGGCGCTCAAAGAGTTCGCCTACGCCGAAGAGGGCATCGAAAATGCGAGCATGGAGTTCGACATGAACACCCTGCAGCCGCTGTATCGGCTCAAGGCGGGCGTGCCCGGCAGCAGCAACGCGATCGCCATTTCGCGCAGGCTCGGGCTTGCGGAGGAAATTCTGGAGGACGCGCTCGCCAATCTTTCGGAGGGCGGGCGCAGGTTCGAGAACGTGCTCCGCGCGGCGGAGAAGAGCCGCATCGAGGCGGACGAGGTGAAGGCGGAGGCGGAGCGGCTGCGCGCGGAGTGGCAGAGCCGCCTTGCAGAGACGGAGACGGAGCGGGAACGGCTTGCGAAGGAGCGCGAGAAACTTGCGCGCACGGCGCGCGCGGAGACCCGCCGCGCCGTCAACGAGCGCGCCGCCCGCGCCGAGGAACTGCTCGGCGAGATCGAAAAACTTGCGAAATTGCAGGAGCCGACGCAGGCGGACCTCATCCGCGCCCGCACGCTGCGCAACAGGCTGGAGGATACCGCCTATGCGCTCGAGGCGGAGGAGGAGCGCCCCGCGCAGCGCGTGCCCGTCGATCCTGCTGCCTTGCGCGTCGGGGACAGCGTGTACGTTCCCGCGCTGGGCAGTGAGGGGAAAGTGCTCTCCGTCAACGCCCGCCGCGCGGAGGCGGAAGTGCAGTGCGGCGGCGTGCGGACGAATGTGAAGATCTCCGCGCTCCTCTCTGCGCAAAGCGGAGCGGGAAAACCGTCCCGCGGCGGGAAGAAGGCGGGCGGCGAAGAACACGTGCAGGTCTTGCGGCAGGTCGCCCCCGCAACAGAGGCAAAGACGGAGCTCAACGTCATCGGCTGCACCGTTTTGGACGCCGTGCAGGAAGTGGACGCCTTCCTCGACCGCGCCGCGCTCGCGGGGCTCGAAGAGGTGCGCATCATCCACGGCATGGGCACGGGGCGGCTGCGCGAGGGGATCCGCAGACATCTGCGCGGGCATGCGCACGTCGCCTCCTTCCGCGGCGGCGCCTACGGCGAAGGGGAGGGCGGCGTCACCGTCGTCACCCTGAAATAACGGGCGGGGACTGTCCGAACGGTGAACGGGGGCGGCGTCACACCGAAACAGAAGGGCGGCGTCACACCGAAACAGAAGGGCGGCGTCACCGCCGTCCTTGCAAACAAAGAGAGCGGCGCGGTCTAAGGGCGCCCGCCGCAGACGCTCACATATTTCCCTTTTTGCGCGAATATAGTACAGCGGAAAGTTTTTGCCTTTCCGCAAACTATTTGCGCAAAGAGGTAAACTATATTGAAGGGAAGGACGAAGCTCGCGCTGGTGACAAACGCATGCCTTGCGCTGTTGGTGCTCGCCGTCGCCGCCGTCTGCTTTCTGCCTGCGGGGATCCCTGCATCCTCGCTTGCGGACAGGGTGTACTATAACGGCGACAGGGAGGGCGTCCGCGTCTCGCTCATGTTCAACGTCTATTGGGGCGGCGAATACCTCGGCGGCATTCTGGACGTGTTGGAAGCGTACGGCGTATATGCAACTTTCTTCATCGGCGGGTGCTGGGCGGACGACAATGCGGAGCTGGTCAGAGAGATCGCCGAACGCGGGCACGAGCTGGGGAACCACGGCTATTTTCATAAAGATCAGGATAAGCTCGGCTACGACGGGAACGCGGAGGAGATCGGCTCCTGCGGGAAACTTCTTTACACCCTCACGGGCAGGGAGGTCACGCTGTTCGCGCCCCCGTCCGGCGCCTATTCTGAGGACACGGTGCGCGCGGCGGAGGAGCTGGGGTACAGCGTCATCCTCTGGTCGAAGGATACGATCGACTGGCGCGACCATGACGCCACCCTCATCTACCGCCGTGCGACGGAGAACGTGCAGGGCGGCGACCTCGTGCTGATGCACCCCACGGCGGCGACCTTGGAAGCGCTCCCCTCCGTCCTCGCGCAGTACGCGCGGCTGGGATTGGTGCAGAGCGTCGTCTCGGCGAACATAGCGGGGGAGTCCGGCGCATGAATGCGCGCGAGAGACTTTCTGCGGCGCGCAGGCGCGCTTTGCGGCAGCCGCGGCGAAGAAAAGAAAGACAAAAAACCAAGAAACGGAGAAGATACAAAATGGAAGATCGGAAAAATACCTTTGCAAAGACCTATCCGAGCGGACTGCGGCTGGTCGTCAAGCGCATGGACGGGCTGCTCTCGGTGAGCATGGGCGTGCTCGTCGGGACGGGCTCTTCCCACGAGACGGCGGCGGAGAACGGCGTCTCGCACTTCCTCGAACACATGATGTTCAAGGGGACGGAAAAGCGCAATGCGTTCGAGATCTCGGACGCGATGGACCGCATCGGCGCACAGGTGAACGCGTTCACCTCCAAGGAGATGACCTGTTACTACGCGAAGGCGACCTCCGACCACGCGGGCGAGGCGTTCGGCATCCTGGCGGATTTCGTGCTCTGCTCGGTCTTTCCGCCCGAGGAGATGGAGCGGGAAAAGGGGGTCGTGCTCGAGGAGATCGCCATGACCGAGGACACGCCCGACGATCTGTGCCTGGACGTCCTTGCGGAGGCGTATTTCGGTTCGGAAGGGTACGGGCGGACCATCCTCGGTCCCGCGGAGAATGTGAAAAACTTCTCGCGCGAAGATCTGTTCGCATATGTGAAAAAGCGCTATGCGCCCGAAAATCTCGTCATCTCCTTTGCGGGGAACATCTCCGCGGAAGAGGCGGAGGAGCTCGTCGAGCGGCACTTCGCGCCCCTGCTCGGGGCGCGCCCGCTCGAGACGCGCTTTCGCCCGTATGCGGTGCGGGGCGGCAGCCTGCTGCGTAAAAAAGATATTGAGCAAGCGCATATCGCTCTCGCCTTCCCCGCGCCCGCGCGGGAGGACGGGCTTGCGGATGCGGCGCAGCTCGTGAACAGCATTCTGGGCGGGGGGATGAGCTCGCGCCTTTTCCAGAGCGTGCGCGAAAAACTCGGGCTGGCATATACCGTCTACTCCTACATCACCGCCTACGAGGAGGGGGGCGTGCTGACCGTGTATGCGGGCGTGAATCCGAAGAATATCGGCAGGGCGCAGGACGCGATCCTCGCTGCGATCAAGGCATTCTGCGAAGAGCAGCCCTCTCCTGCCGAATTTGCGCGCGGCAAAGAGCAGCTCCGTTCCTCGCTCATCTTCGGGCAGGAGAGCACCGCCTCGCAGATGATCCTGTACGGCAAGCGCATGCTCTTCAACAGCGAACTCTTCGACTTTGAAAACCGCATCGCAAAGATCGACGCCGTCACGGAAGAGGACGTCTCGCGGGCGATCCGCGCCTGTTTCGGGCAGGGCTGCCGCGCCGCCGCGCTCGTCGGCAATGTGGAAAAACCGCTTTCGATTTAGGCGATCTCCGCGCTGCCGCCGCGCATGCGGGGTGTGCAGGGAATAGCCTGTTTGACTAAATTTTATCCGTATTTTCGCGGAATTTTGCAAAAGACGAAGTACTATGCGTGACAGAATAGAGGGTTTTCCGCCAGAATACACGGCGGAGAGCCGCGTGCTCATCCTCGGCAGCTTTCCGTCGGTGGCGAGCAGGAAACAGAGCTTTTATTACGGGAACAGGCAGAACAGATTCTGGAAGATGCTCTCCTCCTTTTTCGGCGAACCGCTCCCTGCGGACGTGGCGCAAAAGCGCGCCCTTTTGCGCGCGCACGGCGTCGCGCTGTGGGACATCGTTATGCGGTGCGAGATAGAGGGCTCTGCCGACAGCTCGATAAAAAATTATGAGACGGCGGACATCCCCGCGCTGTTGGAGCGCGCGCCCGTCCGCCGCATCCTGCTGAACGGAACTGCGGCATATACGATCTTCTGCGAAAAATACGCGGGGATCGGCGTGCCGTTTTTCCGCATGCCCTCCACAAGCCCCGCCAACCCGCGCTATGACGAGCGCGTATGGCACGCGGCGCTCGCCGAGGTGTTCGGTGCGCGCGAATGAAAGGTTCGGCGAATGGAAGGGCGCGGCTGAAAGGGCGGCTGAACGTCCGCCGAATGTTCGGGAAATTTTTCCCGCAAAGCTCTGAAATTGCCGCCGCGCCGCGGCGGCTTGGTTTTGCTTTTGCGGCAGGACATAGTAAATTCTACATATTCGGAGGAAGGAAGAATGATGACGTACGGGCAGCTTCTGGCTGCGCTTGCGGAGAAAAAGGACGAGGCGTACAGGCAGTTCAACGAGCGCATCGTGAATATTCCCGCGGGCACGAGCGTGGGCGTTCGCACGCCCGACCTGCGCGCTCTGGGCAAGGCGCTCGTGCGGGAGGAGGAGTTCGACCTCGACGCGCTGCTCGCCTTTCCGGACGAGGTGTTCGAGGTGCGGCTTTTGAAGTGTTTTGCCGTCGGGTACAAGAAGATGCCCTTCGCCGAAAAGTGCGCCTACATAGACAGGTGCGTCCCCGTCATCGACGGCTGGGCGGTGTGCGACCTGTTCTGCTCCACGCTCAAAGAGATCAAAAACCACCGCGAGGAATTTCTGCCGCAATTGCGCGGGTATGTGGAGCGGGGCACCGAGTTTTCGCAGCGGTTCGCCTATATCCTGCTGCTCGGCTGCTACATGGAGGAGGAGTACCTCCCGACGATCTTCTCCCTCGTAGGGCAGGCGAACACGCAGTACTACTACACGCACATGGGCGCGGCGTGGCTGCTCGCGGAGGTGCTTGTGAAGTTTTTCGACTGCGGCGTGCAGTACCTGAAAGAGAGCGTGTTGGACAAAAAGACGCTCAACAAGGCGATCCAAAAGGCGCGGGAGAGCTACCGCCTCACGGAAACGCAAAAAAATTTGTTAAAATCTTTGAAAAAATGATGAAATCGTAAAAGATTTATGTTACAATATAAAATGATACCAACGCGCGCCCGTACGGCGCGCAAAACTGTTCGGAGAGAGCTATGGACATCCTGAAAAAACTTGCGGAGGAATTTCCCTCCGTCCGCGCCGACAGGGCGCAGAATATCGTGAACCTCATCGACGACGGGAACACCATTCCCTTCATCGCGCGCTACCGCAAGGAGATGACGGGCGGCATCGACGACCAGCTCCTGCGCGAGTTCAACGACCGCCTCATCTACCTGCGCAACCTCGAAAAGCGCAAGGAGGAAGTCGCCTCCGCGATCGAAGAGCAGGGCAAGATGACGGAGGAGATCCGCGCCGCGCTCGACGCGGCGTCTACGCTCACCGAGGTGGAGGACGTCTACCGCCCGTACAAGCAGAAGAAAAAGACGCGCGCGGGCGTTGCCATCGAACGCGGATTGCAGCCGCTCGCGGAGTTCCTGCTCGCGCAGGACAAGTCCGCAGACGTGTACGCCGAGGCGGCGAAGTATGTCGACGAGGAAAAGGGCGTCGCGACCGCGGAGGACGCGCTTGCGGGCGCGAAGGACATCATCGCCGAGATCGTCTCCGACGACGCGAACGTGCGCAGGAAGATCCGCAACCTCTTCATGAAGAACGGAGAACTCGTCACCCGCCTCACCGACGCCGAAAAGGAGGGCGCGCGCACCTATGAGATGTACGCCGAACACAGCGAGCCCGTCGGCGAGATCAAGAGCCACCGCGTGCTTGCGATCAACCGCGGCGAAAAGGAGGGGTTCCTCCGCGTGAAGATCGCCGTCAACGAGGACGTCGCCAAGCGCATCGCGGGGGCGGGGTACCTCAAAGACGGCGGCGAGAGCACCCGCCTCGTGCGCGAGGCGGTGGAGGACGGCTGCGACCGCCTTTTGTTCCCCTCCGTCGAGCGCGAGATCCGCGCAAACCTCACCGAGGCTGCGAGCGAGCAGGCGATCAGAATGTTCGAGGTGAACCTGCGCCCGCTCCTGATGCAGCCGCCCATCAAAGATAAGATCACGCTCGGGCTGGACCCCGCGTACCGTACGGGCTGCAAGATCGCGGTCGTGGACGGCACGGGCAAGGTGCTGGATAAGACGGTCGTCTACCCCACGCCCGGACCCAAACAGAACATAGACGAGGCGAAGGCAAAGCTCAAAGAGCTCATTGCAAAGTACGGCGTTGAGATCGTCTCCATCGGCAACGGAACGGCGTCCAAGGAGAGCGAGATCTTCATCGCCGAGCTGATCCGCGAGATCCGCGAGGAGACGGGCAGGGAAGTTTCCTACGCCGTCGTCTCCGAGGCGGGCGCGTCCGTGTATTCGGCAAGCCCGCTCGCCGCGGAGGAGTTCCCCGACTTCGACGTCGCCGAGCGCAGCGCCGTCTCCATCGCGCGCAGATTGCAGGACCCGCTCTCGGAGCTCATCAAGATCGACCCCAAGTCCATCGGCGTGGGGCAGTACCAGCACGACATGGACAAAAAGCGGCTGGACTTCGTGCTCGCGGGCGTCCTCGAGGACTGCGTGAACAGCGTCGGCGTAGACGCGAACACGGCGAGCGTCTCCCTGCTGCGCTACGTCGCGGGGCTGAACGCGGGCGTGGCGAAAAATATCGTCGCCTACCGCGAGCAGAACGGGAAGTTCACGAACAGGAAACAGATCCTGAACGTGCCCAAGCTGGGCGAGAAGGCGTTCACGCAGTGCGCGGGCTTTCTGCGCATCGCGGACGGGGACAACATCCTCGACAATACCGCCGTACACCCCGAATCGTACGAGGCGGCGGAAAAACTCCTGAAACTGTTCGGTTATACGGAGGAGGACGTGAAGGAGGGGAAGATCGCCGACCTGCCCGAAAAGGTGAAGGCGTACGGCGAGGCGCGCGCCGCCGAAGAGACGGGGCTGGATGTGCCCACCCTCAAAGACGTCGTCTCCGAGCTCATAAAGCCGGGGCGCGACGTGCGCGACTCTCTCCCCAAGCCCGTGCTCCGCAGCGACGTGATGGACATCAAGGACCTCGTCTCCGGCATGGAGCTCGTCGGCACCGTGCGCAACGTCGTCGACTTCGGCGCGTTCGTCGACATCGGCGTGCATCAGGACGGGCTGGTGCACCTCTCCGAGATCACCGACCGCTATGTGCGTCACCCCTCCGACGTGCTCGAAGTGGGGCAGCGCGTCACCGTCTGGGTGAAGGAGGTGGACGTGAAGAAGAACCGCATCTCCCTCACCATGAAAAAGCCGCGCGCAAAGGCGCAGTGAGCGTTTTCGGCGCCGCCGGATGTGAAATTTTGGGAAGGGGATTGACTTTTCCGCCCCTTTCCTTTAAAATAAATTGCAGAACGCAGGAGGAACTATCGGTATGTTTGAGAAAGTGCGCGAGATGCTGGCAAAGCAGCTCAATATCAAGCCCGAGACGATCAGACCCGAGAGCGAGGTCGTGAAGGATCTGGGCGCGGATTCGCTGGACGTGGTGGAGCTGCTCATCTCGCTGGAGGACAGCTACGGCATCTCCATCCCCGAGGAGGACATGGAGAACTTCAAGACGGTGCAGGACATCGTGAATATGCTCGAAAAGCTGGAAAAGTAAGGGGATTTGCCGCCTCGCGGCGGGAAGAGAGCTTCGTTCGCGCGGCGCTTTGCGCCGCCTGCGCGCGGCAGCGCGCCGCTTTTGCGCGGGCGCGGAACATTGCAAAGAGACGCAGAAAGGAGAGGAGGACTGCCGTCCGTGCCTCTCCTTTGTCCATGCGGACCTTGAAACGCTTTACAAGCCGTCTGTTTTGTGGTATAATCTTTTTCGGGCACAAGGGATAGTATGTTCCTGTGCGGATAAAGGATTTCGGGAGGGGAGCCATGAAGTGCATGTATTGCGGCTGCACCGAGAGCAAAGTCATCGACAGCCGTTCGACGGACGAGGGCAGGACGATCCGCCGCAGGCGCGAGTGCATCCAATGCGGCAAGCGGTTCACGACCTACGAGACGATCGAAACTTCGCCCGTGCTCGTCGTGAAAAACGGCGGCAACCGCCAGGCGTTCGATCCGGGCAAGATCAAGAACGGCATCATCAAGGCGTGCGAAAAGCGCCCCGTGCCCATGGCGAAGATCGACAAGCTGGTCGACGACATCAAAAAGCAGGTGTACAATTCGCTCGAACAGGAGATCACCTCCAAGCGCATCGGCGAGATGGTGATGGACGGGCTGAAGAAGATAGACGAGGTCGCCTACGTGCGCTATGCCTCCGTCTACAGGCAGTTCAAAGACATTCCCTCGTTCATGAGCGAGCTCGAATCCATGATGAAGGAGAGCGAGAACAAGCGCGCGGCGGAGCGGGAAAAGCCCGAATAGGGCTTTTTTCTTTTCGTCCGCGGGCGGCGGTTTTGCGCACGGCTTGCGGGCGGCGTGCTAGCCGCGGCGGGATGGACTGTTCCGCGCGGGGAGAAAAAGGATATGACAAGGCAGATAAACGTGGGCGGCGTGCTCCTCGGCGGGGGAGCGCCCGTCCGCATCCAATCCATGACCACGACGCACACCGCGGACGCGGAGGCGACGCTCATGCAGATCGGGCGGCTCGCGGAGGCGGGCTGCGAGATCGTGCGCGTCGCCGTGCGCGGCGAGGAGGACGCGCGCGCTCTGCGCGCGGTGAAGGAGCGCTCGCCCCTTCCCGTCGTGGCGGACATTCATTTTTCCGCGCGGCTTGCGGTGCTCGCCGTCGAGAACGGCGCGGACAAGATCCGCATCAACCCCGGCAATATCGGCGGGGAAGAGAAGGTGAAGCTCGTCGCGGACTGCGTGCGCGCGCACGGCATTCCCGTCCGCGTCGGCGCGAACACGGGCAGCATCGAGCGCGAATATTTTGAAAAATACGGCAGGAGCGCCCGCGCGCTCGTCGAGAGCGCGCTCGCGGGCGTGCGTCTGCTCGAAAAGTACGGCGTGCGGGACATCGCCGTGTCCGTCAAGGCGTCCTCCGTGCCGCTGACCGTCGAGGCGTACGAACTCCTCGCGTCGCGCACGGACTGCCCGCTGCACGTCGGCGTGACGGAGGCGGGCACACGCGAGAGCGGCATCGTCAAGAGCGCCGTCGGGATCGGCGCACTGCTGCTGCGCGGGATCGGGGATACTATCCGCGTCTCGCTGACGGACGACCCCGTCGAAGAGGTGTACGCCGCAAAGCGCATCCTGCGCGCGTGCGGGCTGGAGAAGGAGTTCGCGGACGTCATCTCCTGCCCGACCTGCGGCAGGTGCGAGTGGGAGAGCATGCGCCTCGCGCAGGAGGTGGAGCGCCTCGCCTTCGGCGCGAAGGTGCGCAGGAAGATCGCCGTCATGGGCTGTGCCGTGAACGGGCCGGGCGAGGCGAAGGACTGCGACCTCGGCATCGCGGGCGGGCGCGAGAACTGCGTCATTTTCAGAAAGGGAGAGATCGTGCGCACGGTGCCGCGCGAAGAGGCGGAGGCGGTATTTTTGCAGGAAGTGCGCGCCTGTTTAGAGGGAAGAGAGGAATGAACGAACAGGAATTTCTGGCGCGCGTGCGCGGCAGCGAGGGGCTGCGCCGCGCGGTGCTGCGCGCCGTCGAAGTCGACCGCGCGGCAAAGACCTGCCTCTTCGAGCTGGTCACAGACGCCGCATACACGGAGGAGGACGAGCGCACGGCGCAGGAAGCGGCGCAGGCGGCGGCGCCCGCGCCCTTCCGCGCGGAGGTAAAACTCATCAAGCTGGTCGCGGACGCACAGCTCGTCCGCGGGAAGATCAGGGATTTCCTCGCGGCGACGCGCAGCGCCGCCGCGGCGTGCATCGCCGCCGAGGACATTGAGGTCACGGCGGGCGAGCCCGTGCGGTTCACGCTGGGCGTGGACGCGACGGAGCGCATGTTTTTAGAGCGGGACGAGCGGCTGTTTCCCGATCTCATCCGCATGCTCTCGCGCAATTTCTGCGGCAGTTTCGAGGGTGCGTTCGCGGACAAGGTTAAAGAGCAGCGCACCGCCGGAGAGGAGGACGAGGACGAGCCGCCCGTGCAGCAGGCGCTGCCCGTGCGGACGTTTGCGGTGACGGACTTTGAGCCCATCGACGAGCCGGACGTGCCGCGCCTCGCGACGTATATCGCGGACTGCGATTTCCAGAGTAGTTCGCTCACCGTCTGCGGCGAGATCACCTACATACAGGAGCGCGAGACGCAGAAGGGCAAGCGCTACCTGCGTATGGCGATCAACGATTCGACGGGCACGCTCGGGTTTTCGTACTTCCCGAGAAAGCGCACGGAGGAGAAGATCTCTGCGCTGAAGACGGGGGACTGGATCGTCTGCACGGGCGCGAACGAGCTGTACAACGGCTCCCTCGGCTATACGGCGCGCTTTATCAACCGCGGCAGGGCGCCCGAGGGGTTCGTGCCCGAAAAGCGGAAGAGCAAGCCCGTCCCCGCGCGGTACATGCGCGTCGCGCCCGAACACTTCACCGACTATAACCAGCTAAACTTGTTCGAGCAGGGCGCTCTGCCCGACGATCTCGTCAGAAACACCTTCGTCGTGTTCGACCTCGAGACGACGGGGCTGAACACCTCGCCCGCGAGCGGGCGCATGGACGCGATCACCGAGATCGGCGCCGTCAAGATCATCGGCGGCGAGATCCGCGAACAGTTCTCCACACTGGTCAACCCCGAGCGGAAATTGGAGGCGGACGTCGTCAAACTGACGGGCATCACAGACGACATGGTCAAGGACGCGCCGAAGATCGCCGAGGTCATTCCCGACTTTTATAAGTTCTGCGACGGCTGCCTGCTCGTCGCGCACAACGCACCCTTCGACTCCAAGTTCATCCGCTACTACGGCGAGGCGGAGGGTTACATGTTCGAACAGAAGGTGTACGATACCGTTTCCATCGCGCAGAGCTTTCTGTACCTGAACAACTACAAGCTGAACACGCTCGCCGACCACTACGGCGTCGTATTCCGCCACCACCGCGCGGCCGACGACGCGCTCGCGACGGCGAAAATCTTTATAGAGATGATAAAGGCAAAAAAATGCTTGCCAAAAGCGTAAAGATATGGTACAATGTTCACAATAGTAGATATGTTAGCGTGGAATTGAGAGTGGGTCACCGCTCTCAAATCTTTTTATGGAGGTTTCCGCGTGAAAGTCATGCCCGTGGAAAGCATTGAAGAGGTGCTCCGCCCCGTCGCGGAAGAGGTCGGCGTGGAGCTGTACGAGATCGTGTTCAAACAGGGAAAGAACCCTTCGCTGACCGTCTTTCTCGATACCGACCGCGAGGGCGGCATCGATCTGGATACCTGCGAGCGGTTCCACAACCTCGCCGACCCCGTGCTCGACGGGCTCGACCCGACGTACGGGCAGCCGTACACCTTCAACGTGAGCAGCCCCGGGCTGGACAGACCGTTCAGAAAGAATTCGGATTTTCTGCGCAACCTCGGCAAAAAAGTGGAGGTGAAGCTGTACGCGCCCTTCCGCGGCGAAAAGTTTTTCGAGGCGGTGCTGCTCGAATACAGCGCCGAAGGGAAGAACGTGACGCTGGAAAAAGACGGTGAGCGCGTGAAGTTCAACCTCTCGCAGATCGTGAAGATCTCACAGGCGATCGACTTCGATTGACCTGAAAAAATACAGAATCATTTTGTGGAGAACAAAGGTATGGTAAGCAAGGAATTTTTCGAGGCTTTGGCTGATCTGGAGGCGGAGAAGGGGATCCCGCAGGAGGTCTTCATCGAGGCGCTGCGCACGGCGCTCATCTCCGCGTACAAGAAACAGTACGACGACGCCGCTGGCGACGTCGACATCAAGATCGTCCCCGAAAAGTGCAGCATCAAATACTATATCGTCCGCACCGCCGTGGACGAGGTCGTCGACCGCGAGACGGAGATCTCCGTCGAGGACGCGCAGAAGATCAAGAAGAGCTACAAGGCGGGCGACCGGGTGGAAGAGGAGTTCGTTCCCAAGGACTTCGGCAGGATCGCCGCGCAGACGGCGAAACAGGTCATCCTGCAAAAACTGCACGAGACCGAGCGCGACAATACGCTCAGCGAGTTTTCCAACAAGAAGTTCGAACTGATGAACTGCGTCGTCCGCAAGGTCGACATGAAGAACGTCTACGTCGAGCTGGGCAAAGGGCAGGTCGAGGGGGTCATGCTCCCGCAGGACCAGGTCCCCGGCGAGCGCTACGAGGTGAACGACCGCCTCAAAGTGTACGTCAAGAATATCAAGGCGGGCAGCCGCGGCGCGCAGGTGCTCGTCTCCCGCGCGTCGACGGGGCTTGTAAAGCGCCTGTTTGAAGAGGAAGTGCCCGAGATCAAGTCGGGCGTGGTCGTCGTCAAGGAGATCTCCCGCGAGCCGGGGCAGCGCACGAAGATGGCGATCGCGAGCCTTGACCCGCAGGTGGACGCCGTCGGCGCGTGCGTGGGCAACAAGGGCTCGCGCGTCAACGCCGTCGTCGCGGAGCTGGGCGGCGAAAAAGTGGACATCATCCAGTGGAGCGAAAACCCTTTGGAATTTATCGCAAAGGCGCTCTCTCCCGCAAAAGTCATCTCCGTTACGGAAGTGGGGGATAAGGCGGCGGTCGCCGTCGTGCCCGATGACAAGCTCTCGCTTGCGATCGGCAGGGACGGGCAGAACGCGCGCCTTGCCGCGCGGCTGACGGGCTGGAAGATCGACGTCAAGAGCGAGAGCGCCGCCGCGAAGATGGAGGCGCTGCGCGCCGCCGAAGCGGAGGCTCCCGAAGAGGAGAGCGCGGAACCCGTACCCGCAGAGGGCGCGGAGGAATAAGACAGGGCGAGGTGCGCCGTGAAAGCCAAAAAGATCCCCATGCGCATGTGCGTCGCCTGCCGCGAAATGAAACCGAAGAAGGAGATGCTGCGCATCGTCAAGCCCAAAGAGGGGGATGTGTTCATCGACTTTTCGGGCAAGGCAGCGGGCAGGGGCGCGTATATCTGCGACGATCCCGCCTGCATCGCAAAGCTGAGAAAGGGCAGGCTGCTGAACAGGGCTTTTTCCTGCGAGGTCTCCGCGGAAGTCTACGCGAAGATCGAGGAGGACTTCATTGCAAAGAAGCAGGGCTGAAAGTTACATCGGCTTTTGCCGCAAGGCGGGCAGGCTGACCTGCGGCTTCAACGCCGTCGAAGTACAGAAAAAGGGCGTGTATCTCCTGCTGCTGTGCACGAGCGCGTCCGAAAACGCGAAAAAGAGCGCGGAAAAGCTCGCAAACAAATTCCGCTGCACCCTGTTGGTCCCGAAGGGCAGGCTCCTTTCGGAGCTGACGGGGAAGGAGAACTGCAAACTTGCGGCGGTGCGCGACGAGGGGCTCGCGAAGGCGATCCTCTCCTGCGCGGAGGATGAATTCATAAAATATCCGGGAGGCAACGGTTAGCGAATATGGCAGAGACGAAGAAGAATTATGCGAATATCGAGGGCATCACCTCGCTGTTGGGGGCGGACGGCATCACCGCGCTTTTGAAGGACGTGCAGGGCACGGAGCGCAAGGTGAACGACATTCTCCGGCAGCTCTCCGAATTTGAGGAGGAGGCGCGCAGGCGCGCCGCCGAGGAGGAAGAGGCCCGCCGCGAAGCCGAGCTGCAGGCCGCCCGCGAGGAGGCGGAACGGCAGGCGGAACAGGCGAAAGCCGCCGCAGCCGCCGCAGAGCAGGCCGCCCGCGAAGAAGCCGAGCGGCAGAAGGAACAGGCAAAGGCGGAGCCTCCCGCGCAGGAACAGGCGCCCGCCGCAGCGGAAGGATCCGAAAAGCCGTCCGCTCCCGCGTCTGCGCAGCCGCCCGCTCCTGCGTCTGTGCAGCCGCCCGCAGCCGAGCGTCCCGCTCAGCCCCGCGCTGAGGCAAAGCCTGCGGCGCGCCCGTCCGCTCCCGCGGCATCGCAGCCGCCGCGGCAGTTCGTGCCCCGCCAGGGCGGCGCGGCACAGGGCGGCAGAAATACGTATGTGAATTCGGATACCCGCCGCGCGCCCGCCGGCGCACAGGGCAGGCCCGCCTATGGTGCGGGCGCAAGGCCCGCGGCAGGGCAGGCGCCCCGCTACGGCGCAGGACCTCGTCCCGCAACGGGCGCCCGCCCCGCAGGCGCAGGTCCGAGACCCGCAGGGGGCAGGTTCGAGGCGCCCGCGGCGCCCGCGCCCGCAAAGAGCGCGCCCAAGAAAAAGACGTACGACAAGCCCTATACCGAGCAGAAGCGCACGATGAACAAGCGCGCGCTCGTCAAACAGCAGGTCACCGCCGCTGACTTCGACGAGGATAAGAGCGGCTACCGCAAACTGCGCGTAAAGAAACAGAAACAGGCGGCGTCGCAGACCATCAAGATCGAGCACGCCGTTGTCACCAGCGAGAATATCCCGCTCAAAGTGCTGAGCGAAAAGCTCGGCATCACGGCGGTCGAGATCACAAAGCGCCTCTTCAAAGAGGGCATCATGAAGACCATCAACGACTCCCTCGATTACGACACGGCGGCGTATATCGCCTCCGACCTCGGCATCGAGCTGGAGTATAAGCCCGAAAAGACGGCGGAGGAACTGCTCGGCGAGATCTATAAGAGCGAGACGGCAGAGGGCGGCAAGCTGGTCACCCGTCCGCCCGTCGTCACCGTCATGGGACACGTCGACCACGGCAAGACCTCTCTGCTCGACAAGATCCGCAGCACGAACGTCACCGCGGGCGAGGCGGGCGGCATCACGCAGCACATCGGCGCGTACTCCGTCACCGTCGGCGGCAAGACGATCACCTTCCTCGACACCCCGGGGCACGAGGCGTTCACCGCAATGCGCGCGCGCGGCGCGTCCGTCACGGACATCGTCGTGCTCGTCGTCGCGGCGGACGACGGCATCATGCCGCAGACCGTCGAGGCGATCAATCATTCCAAGGCGGCAGACGTGCCCATTATCGTCGCCGTCAACAAGATCGACAAGCCCGAGGCGGACGTCGAGCGCGTCAGGCGCGAGCTCGTCAACAGCGGGCTCACCCCCGAGGAGTGGGGCGGCGACACGATCATCGTGCCCGTCTCCGCAAAGACGGGCGAGGGCATTGACAAACTGCTCGAGACGATCAACCTCGTTGCCGAAGTGAAAGAGCTTACGGCGAACCCCGATACTGCCGCGCGCGGCACGATCATCGAGGCGAAACTCGACAAGGGCAAGGGTCCCATGGCGTCCGTGCTCATTCAGAACGGCACGCTGCACACGGGCGACAATGTCATTTCGGGCACGACCATCGGCAGAGTGCGCGCCATGATCGACGACAAGGGCAGGACGGTCAAGTCTGCAGGCCCCTCCATGGCGGTCTCCATCCTCGGGCTGGAAGAAGTCCCCAACGCGGGCGACTCCATCATCGCCGTCGAACAGGATAAGCTGATGAAACAGGTCGCCGACGAGCGCAAGCGCAAGGAGAGCGAGTCCATGGTCAAGGCGCAGACGCGCGTGACGCTGGATGACGTGTTCGGCAAGATCGCCGAGGGCAAGATCAAGGGGCTGAACATCATCGTCAAGGGCGACGTGCAGGGCTCCGTCGAGGCGGTCAAACAGTCTCTCCTCAAGCTTTCCAACGACGAGGTGCGCGTCAACGTGCTGCACAGCGGCGCGGGCGCGATCACCGAGTCCGACATCATGCTGGCGGATTCCTCCAACGCGATCGTCGTCGGGTTCAATGTGCGTCCCGACACCAAGGCGAAGGCGCTTGCGGAGCGCAGCAAGGTGGACGTGCGCACCTACCGCATCATCTACGAGCTGCTCGACGACATCCAGGCGGCGCTCAAGGGCATGCTCGCGCCGAAGTACCGCGAGGTCATGACAGGCAAGTGCGACGTTCTGCAGACCTTCCGCATCACGGGCGTCGGCATGGTCGCGGGCTGTTACGTCACCGAGGGCAAGCTTGTGCGTAACGGCAAACTGCGCATCTACCGCGACGATATCATGATCGTCGAAGGCGCCGTGCGGCAGCTCAAGCGGTTCAAAGACGACGTGAAGGAAGTTTCCGGCGGCTTTGAGTGCGGCGTCAGCATCGACGGCTTTGACGGCATCAAAGTGGGGGATGTGATCGAGTGTTATATCACGGAGGAAATCCCGGCTTAAAAGGTTCACGCGTTTCTCGCACAAAGGTGCTGCGGCTAACGAAGCCGATTTTGCGAAGCGGCTGCTTGCAGACATTTATGCAAAATCGGCGAAGTTGACGGCGGCGCAGCCGCCGCTATGCCGTGATTTTGAGGGGCAACCGCCACTCTTGCGAGATGGCGTTTTCCCCTCCGCACGCGATAGTTTAGGGCTACGTATTATAGAAATCGCGTGCGTACACCCCTTTTCCTAAGAGCCGTAAGTTTACGGCAAATTGGGTGCGCTTTCCGAAAAGCGTGGTTTTCGGACGCGCAGGAAATTATTAAAAAATACTTATTCAAACTCACATTTTGAAACGCGTAACAGAATTTTTTGCAGAGTCTTTTAGGAGAGTATCATGAAAGGGCTACGGGGCGAGCGGCTGTCCGCAGAATATCAGCGGGCGGTCTCGGAGATCATCGCCACAAAACTCAAAGATAAAGTCGGCGGGATCGCGGGGCTTGTCAGCATCACCAAGGCGGACGTTTCGCCCGATCTCAAAAACGCGAAACTGTATGTCAGCGTGCTCGCAAAAAACGACGCGCAGGCGCAGGAGACGTTTTCCGTGATCCGCGGCCACGCGGGGTTTATCCGCCACGAGCTGGCGCAGATCATGCGCTCGCGCACCGTCCCCGAACTGCACTTTTTTTGGGACGATACGATGGAGTACGGCGATAAGATCGACCGTCTGATCAAACAGTTGCACGAAGGCGAGGAGAAGTAAGGCTTGCATAGCGGCGGTACGGCGCTGTCTCTTGCGGAGATGGCGGAAAAACTGAAGGCGCAAAAGAGCGCCGTTATCTTCTGCCACATGCGTCCCGACGGCGACACGCTGGGCGCGGCGATGGGGCTTTGCTGTCTGCTTGCGGGCGTCGGCGTCTCCTGCCGCGTCGTGTGCGAGGGGCCTGTTCCCGAAAAGTTCTGGTTCTTAGAGGGGATGAAGGAGATCGGCGCGCAGCCGGACGAGAGTGCGGAGGCGTATATCGCCGTCGATTGCAGCGACGAGCGCAGGCTCGGCTCGCTGTGCGACGCCTTCTGCCGCGCAAAAAAACGCAAATTCAATATCGATCATCACATTTCCAATACGCGGTTTGGCGACTTCTTTTATGTCGAGGACCGCGCCGCGACCTGCGAGATCATGACGGAGCTCGCGCAGTACTTCCCGCCGCTCACGCCGCTTGCCGCAAACTATCTGCTGCTCGGGCTGAGTTCGGATACGGGCAATTTCGCGCATTCCAACGTGACGGAATCCACCTTTCTTGCGGCGGCGAAGCTCGTCTCCCGCGGGGCGGACATCCATACGATCCAGTACAACATGTTCAAGCGCCAGCGCGCGGAGCGCGCCGCGCTGTTCGGGAGGGCGATGTCCGCGATCCGCTACTTCGAGGAGGGGAAGATCGCCGTCGTCAGCGTCACGCGCAAGATGCTCGCCGAGACGGGCGCCACGCCCGACATGACGGAGGGGTTCATCGACTTTCCGCTCTCCGTCGTGGGGGTGGAAGTCGCCGTCTGCCTGTTGGAGACGGGCGACGAGCGGTTCAAGATCTCCCTGCGCTCGAGCGGGCGCGCGGACGTGAACGCGGTCGCGGCAACGTTCGGCGGCGGCGGGCATATCCTGGCGAGCGGCTGCATGCTGCACGGCTGTCTCGAAGAGGTGATCGACAAGCTGTGCTATGCGATCAGGCAGCATATCGAGGAGTAAAAAAGCGGGCGTTTCGGCGCCCGTTCTTTGGTGCGGCAAAAGTTTTGCGGAGGCGGTATGGAGAGCGGCGTTCTCAATCTGAATAAGCCCGAGGGCATGTCCAGCGCGCGCGCCGTCTCTTTCGTCAGGCGGGCGACGGGGCTTGCGTGCGGGCACATGGGCACGCTCGACCCGCTCGCGTCGGGCGTGCTGCCCGTCGCCGTCGGGAACGCGACGCGGCTCTTTGACTACCTGCTGCAAAAGCAGAAGGTCTACCGCGCGCTGTTCGCGTTCGGCACCGAGACGGACACGCTTGACCGCGCGGGCAGGGTGACAAAGAGCGGCGGGCGCGTCCCCGCCGCGGACGAGGTCGCCGCGGCGCTCGCCTCTTTTGTCGGCGAGTACGACCAGCTCCCGCCCGCGTACAGCGCGAAGAACGTGAACGGCGTGCGCGCCTATGACCTCGCGCGGCAGGGGAAGGAGGTCGCGCTCGCGCCCAAGCGCGTGCGCGTGGACTCTCTGGAACTTCTCGGGAAAGAGGGCGAAGGCGTCTTTGCGGTGCGCATCGTCTGCGGCGGCGGCACCTATATCCGTTCGCTCGCGCGCGACGTCGCGGCGGCGTGCGGCACGTGCGGCTACATGGCGGCGCTCGTGCGGGAGAGGAGCGGCCCCTTCGCGCTCGCGGAGAGCATTCCCCCCGACACGCTCACAAAGGAGAACTGGCGCGGCTTTCTGCTCCCGCCCGACGCGGTGCTCGATCTGCCGCGGCTTGAATTTGCGGGCGCGGCGGCGGCACGGCTGAAAAACGGCGTGCCCGTCTCCTGCGAGACGGCGGACGGGGCGTATAAGCTGTATCTCGACGGCGCCTTCTACGGCGTGGCGCAGGCGGCGGACGGCAGGGTGCGCGCAAAGACAAAACTTGTGTAGGGAGGCGGGCATGCGCATCATCGACTATGACGGCGGCACTTTCGCGGAGCCGTGCGTGCTGCTGCTCGGCTACTTCGACGGCGTGCATATCGGGCACAGGGCGCTGATCGCGGCGGCAAAGGAACTCGCGGCGCGCGGGGGGCTTGCCGTCGGCGTGACGACCTTTTATGACGGAAAGAACGGCGGGCAGATCTATACCTTTGCCGAGCGCTGCCGCATCTTTGCGGAACTGGGCATCGACTTCGTGTACGCCGCGCACTTCGACGGCGCGTTCCGCGCGACGGAGGGCGGGGCGTTCCTGCGGCACGTCTGCGCGGCGCTGCCCGTGTGTGCCTTCGTCTGCGGCGAGGACTATACTTACGGCAGGGGCGCGGCGTGCGGCGCAGCGGAGCTGCGCGCATTCGCGGCAGAGAACGGTCTGCAGGCGGAGGTGCTCCCGCTCGTTGCCGTCGGCGGCGAAAAGGCGGCGGCGACGCGCGCGAAGGAGTACCTCGGTGCAGGGGACATGCCCGCTCTTGCGGCGCTCCTCGGCGGGAAGTATTTTATTTCGGGCACGGTCGCGACGGAGGGGCGGCACGTCGGCAGGCGGCTGGGCTTTCCGACGGCGAACCTGCACGTAAGCCCCGAAAAGGTCCCTTTGCGCGTGGGCGTCTATGCGGTGCATGCCGCAATCGGCGGCAGAGCGTACCGCGGCATCGCCAACTACGGCGCACGCCCGACCTTCGGCGATGCGCGCCTCGTGCTCGAGAGCTATTTCGACGGATTCGAGGGCGACCTGTACGGCAGGGAACTGACTGTATTTTTTGACTTTTACATCCGCCCCGTGCGGAAATTTGAAAGTGCGGAAGAGCTTGCGGCGCAGCTTTCCCGCGATCTGGAGAGGATACGATGATCAAATTCGGACCGAGCGGCAACAGCGAGAGTTTCTACGCGGCGGGTTATTCGCACACGGAACAGTCTGCCGCGTTCGTCAGAGAACGCGGCTTGGATTGCTTTGAATATTCCTTCGGGCGCGGCGTGCGCATGACGGAGGCAAAGGCGCGCTCCATCGGCGCGGCGTTCGGGGCACAGGGCGTGGAGATCAGCGTGCACGCGCCGTACTACATCAACTTTGCCAACCCTTCGGAGGAGAGCGCGGAAAGCTCGTACGGATACGTGCTCGACAGCGGCAGGGTGCTGGCACAGATGGGCGGGCGGCGGTGCGTGTTCCACCCCGCCACGCAGGGGAAACTTTCGCGCGAAGAGGCGGTTACACTCACCGAAGAACGGCTGAAAGTGCTCTGTGAGCGCATCTATGCGGCGGGGCTGGAGAACCTCCTGTTCTGCCCCGAAACGATGGGCAAGATCGCGCAGATCGGCACCCTCGAGGAGATCGTGCGCTTTTGCAGGATCGACAAGGTCTTTCTGCCCGCCGTGGATTTCGGGCACCTGAACGCGCGCGAGCAGGGGAGCCTCCGCACGGAGGAGGACTACCTCTCCCGCCTCGAATACATGATCGCCGAGCTCGGCTATGAGCGCGTAAAGCACTTTCACGTGCACTTTTCCAAGGTCCAGTACGGCGGCAAGGGAGAGATACGGCACCTTACCTTTGAAGATACGCAGTACGGCCCCGAATTTGCGCCGCTCGCGTCCGCGCTCGTAAAGCTGAAGCTCGAGCCGTACATCGTCAGCGAGTCTGCGGGCACGCAGGCGGAGGACGCGCTCGCCATGAAACGCATGTACGGGGAGGCGCTGCGCGCGGCGGGGGAGTAGTTTCGCCGCCGCACTCTCTGCGTGCGGGGGCGGCAATGCTGCTCCCGCGGCGGTTTGCGCGTTTTTTAACGCCTTGCCGCGTTTCCGCATGAAAAAGCGGCGTTTGCGCGCAAAACATACGGAGATAAATTGACTTGCGCCGCAAAATCTGTTAAAATAATTCTATGGACTTTACGAAAAAGGTTTTTCGGGAAGTCGGTGCGGACGCGATGCTCACGGAGAGTGCCGATCTGCGCCTGTACCTGACGGGCTACCCGAGCTCGTTCGGGTTCGTCTATACGGACGCGCAGGAGAGCATCCTGTTCACCGACCCGCGCTATGCAGAGAGCGCGAAAGCCGCCATGCGGGGGCAGCGCATCGGCGTGGAGATCGCGCGGTCGGAGGACACCGTTCTCGATTATATAAAGAGCAAAAAGATCAAAAAACTTGCCGTTCCCTTTGAACGGACGGCTTTCCCGCAGATGCTTTCGCTGCGCAAACGCGGCTTTAAGCTCGTCGACAGCATGCCCGCCTTTACGGACGCGATGGAAGTCAAGAGCGGGGAAGAGCGCGCTTTCATCGCGCGTGCCGCAAACGCCGCGGAAGAGGCGTATATCCGCCTTCTGGGGCAGCTTCGTGAGGGCATGACGGAGAACGAGACGGCGGCGCTGCTCGAATACGAGATGCGGCGCTGCGGCGCGGAGGACCGCTCGTTCGAGACGATCGCGGCGTTCGGCGCGAATACTTCCGTCCCGCACCATGCCGCGGGGGAGACGAGGCTGAAAAAGGGAATGCCCGTGCTCCTCGATTTCGGCTGTAAAGTCGGCGGGTACTGTTCGGACATCACGCGCACCTTCCTCTTCGGGAAGGACGGGGCGGACGGGTTCGCGGACGCATATGCCGCCGTTTTGGAGGCGCACGAGCGCGCGCTCGGCAAGGTCCGTGCGGGCATGACGGGGCGCGAAGCGGACGAGCTTGCGCGCGGCGTTCTGCGCGGGCGCGGGCTGGACAAGTTCTTTACCCATTCGCTCGGGCACGGGATCGGCGTGAATATCCACGAGAGCCCGACGCTGGGACCTTCGGGCACGCGCGTGCTGCGCGAGGGCATGGTCTTTTCCATCGAGCCGGGCGTGTACTTCGAGGGCAGGTTCGGCATCCGCATCGAGGATTCGGTGCAGCTCACCGCGCAGGGCGCCGTGAGTTTTATGAAAACGGATAAAAAGCTGACCGTTCTGTGAGCGTTCGGCGGGAAAATTTTTGAAGGAGAGTACGAGATATGGTTATGGCAGGCGACGTCAGGAAGGGCGTCACGATCGAATACAACGGGAACGTCTATGTGGTAGTGGATTTCCAGCACGTCAAGCCGGGCAAGGGCGCGGCGTTCGTGCGCACGAGGCTGAAAAACGTCGTCACGGGCGCGGTGCTCGAGCAGACGTTCAACCCCTCCGAAAAGCTGGAGAACGCGCACATCGAGACCAAGAAGATGACCTATTCCTACAACGACGGAGAACTGTATTGGTTCATGGACGAGGAGTTCAACCTGACCCCGCTCAACCACGACCAGGTCGAGGACGCGCTCCGTTTCATCAAGGAGAACGACCCCGTCACGGTGCGCTTCTATAAGGGCGCGGCGTTCTCCGTCGAGTGCGAGAACTTCGTCGAACTGAAGATCATCGAGGCGGAGCCGGGCGTCAAGGGCAACACCGCGACCAACGCGACCAAGACGGCGACGCTCGAGACGGGCGCGAAGATCCAGGTCCCCATGTTCGTCGAAGAGGGAGAGATCATCCGCGTCGACACCCGCACGGGCGAGTACATGGAACGCGTGAAGTAAGAAAAGAGCGGAGCCGCGCAAAATTTGCGCGGCTCTCTTTTAAGGGGCAGGGATATGAGAGCGGTCATACAGCGCGTGGCGCATGCGGAGCTGTCCGTGGGCGGCGCGCCCGTCTCGGCGATCGGGCAGGGGCTCGCGGTATACCTCGGCATAGCGCCGACCGATACGGAGGAGAACGCCGCGGCGATGGCGAAAAAGCTCGCGGCGCTGCGCATCTTTTCGGACGGCGCGGGCAAGATGAATCTCAGCGTGCGCGACGTCGGCGGCGAGGTGCTGCTCGTCTCGCAGTTCACGCTGTACGGCGACTGCTCGCACGGCAATCGCCCGAGCTTTACCGGCGCCGCGCGCCCCGAAATTGCCGCGCCGCTGTATCAGCGCACGGCGCAGCTTCTTGCAAAGCTCGGCGTGCCTGTAAAGACGGGCGTGTTCGGCGCGGACATGCGCATCGAACAGGGCAACGACGGGCCCGTCACGATCATCTACGAATGTTGAGGCTTGCATATGAAGATACAATACTTAGGCACTGCGGCGGCGGAGGGGTTCCCCGCCGTATTCTGTAACTGCGCCCATTGCAGGGCGGCGCGGGCGGACCTTGTGCGGGAGAGACGCACCCGCTCGCAGGCGCTCATTGACGGGAAACTGCTCATCGATTTCCCGCCCGATACATACCTGCATGCGCTCGCCTTCGGCATCGACCTCTCCGCCGTGCGCGCGCTGCTCGTCACCCATTCGCACACCGACCATTTTTACGCGCAGGAGTTCGTCAACCGCGGCTATAAGTTTGCGCGGGAGATGAAAGAGCCGCTGCTCGAACTGTACGGAAATGCAGAGGTGCGCGCGGTGTTTGAGGAGGGGACCCGCCGCGAACTGCGGGAGGACGTGGCGCAGGGGCTGCGGTTCCATACGGTGTCCTCTTTCAGTGCGTTCAGCGCCGCGGGCTACGACGTTCTCGCGCTCCCCGCCGCGCACACGCCCAAAGAGGATGCGCTGCTGTACGCCGTCACGCGGGAGGGCAGGACGCTCCTGTACATGAATGACACGGGGCTGCCGCGCGAAGAGTTCTACACCTTTCTCGCCGAACGGGGCGTCCGCGCCGATCTCGTCAGCATGGACTGCACGCAGGCGGACGGCGAGCCGAGCTCCTCGGGGAGGCATATGGGTTTTGCCGAAAATGAAGTCGTGCGCGAAAAATTGGTAAAATACGGCATAGTCAAGGCAGATACGAAGTACTATGTCACGCATTTTTCGCACAGTAACGCCCCTTTTCGCGATCGGATCAGAGAAGCTGCCCGCGCGCGCGGTTTTATCGCCGCCTACGACGGGCTGACTGTGGAATTTTAAATATGCGGTCAAACGAATCTCCGGAAAAGCGGTGAACAAACGAGCAAAGCAACTGTCAAGAGCGTGAAGAAGCGGCGGCGCCG
>JAGHJD010000045.1 GCA_017886895.1 Clostridia bacterium
ACGTAAGCGCAAATATTGAAAAACGCTTGTGTTTTTTTGCGAAATATGCTATAATATACATAAGAAGTGAAAAGTTTGAGTCTGTACAAGAAATGAGGAAAAATATCTTTTTTGTACATGCTTGCCACGGGAAAGAGAGGTTTTTACCTCTCTTTTTTCGTGGCTGCCCCTGACAATTGAGGAGAAATGACGTTCGTGCTCGGAGCGAAAGCGGAGAGCTTTGCGCCGCAGGCGCAAGCCCTGTCAGGGGCAAGTTGTGTATGTTGAAAAGCAAGGTGAAGGAACCGCGGAAGCGGTTCTTTTTTCGTGGCTGCCCCTGACAATTGGGGAGAAACGACGTTCGGTGAGGTGTGCAGTGGCGAAAGCCGCGCGCGCCGAACTTTGCGCCGCAGGCGCAAGCCCTGTCAGGGGCATTGGTGAATAGTTCAAATCAAAACAAAGAAGTAGTAATAATATTTTTTGTACAAGTTTGCTAAAAGCCGCGGTCCGGCATAAGCTGTGCCGCGGCTTTTGGCTGTGCAGGGGTAGCAGATAAAAAAATGAAGGCAAATTTTACTTTCCCTATTTTATGGATCGGAAAGATATGGTATAATAGAATCGGGAAAGGGAACAAAAAAGGAGGTGACAAAAATGGACGGTAAATGCCGTATGTTGTTTGCCAAAATTTGGCAAAAGTACGGACTTTTGCCAAGAGAATATCTGCTATGATAGGGAGGAGAAACAGAGTATGAGAACACGGTATTGACGAAAGAGAAAGTACAATATATCATAAAGCGGATACAGTATTATCGGAAAATGCAGGCGGAGGGGAAGACCGAGGCGGAGTATTGGCTCAGCAAGCGGAAGGAGCATTTTGTCATCGACGGCGAGGTGCTTGCGGTATTTGAAATTTTCGACGATATCATCGAGAGCGAACGGACGCCGTGGCTGAAAGAGTTTATAAAAGATATCCGAAATGGCCGCAAGGGATTGGCGATCCAGGTGGACAGCCCCGTAGAGCATACAAAATTCCAGTTGACGAAGGAACGGTTTATCAGCAAAGTGTATGAATGCTGTATATATAAACGACTCGTGCCGTATGAAGATATTCTGAAAAACGATATAGGCTGAAAAGGTATGCGAAAGAAAAAAGCAGAAACAGTATTGCGGTCTCTGGCGGACTATCTGCTTGAACGGATCGAGGAACTGGGTGAGAGCAGCGATACGGAAGCGGGAGCTTTTCGGTATGGGGAGAAAGTCGCCTATACAGAGTGTTTTGAATGTTTGCAGCACCTGGCAGAGGGCATCCGCTGTGTTCCAAAGATCGACATAGAAAAGGAATATCCTTTGTGAGAGGGGTTGGTTGATAAAAAGGAGCAAAAAATAAGGCGGGTCGATTTTCAGCCCGCCTTATGATCGTTATACAGTTTACTGTAAAGGATCGCACGGCATGGCACAGATCGGGCGCACGGTAACATGGTCGACGGCGGACGGAGCACGAAATGGGTGCTCCGTTTTTTTATGGTATAGGTAATACACGTTGTTTTGTCTTTTTCAATAAATAATTTTGAAGGTGTTTGACGGGATCATTCTTTCTATTTTGTTTAATATTATAAGCTAAGCAATGTAGTCATGTTTCAATGAGGTTTGTTTTATTAATATTTTGGTTATATTTATATATTTACTTTCTAATTTCTGTCAGTTATAATAAAGAAAAATATATTGCGGAGAAACTTTTTATGACGAAATATAAGAGCGAGCGTGCGATGAGCGAATTAAATTTTGTTGAGCAGGTGGCGAAGATTCTTCAACTTAAAAAAGAGAAGAGTGAATGGTGTAAATTACCGAGCGGTTGCGCTTATTTAACAGATAATATTATTTTGGCATACCCGCAAGAATCGGGGAATTCACGCTATCCGTATTCCTGTGACGGGCGTACATTGTGGGCATATTCTTCGGGAGATATTGTAATGCAAGAGGGTTTGTTTACAATTTTCCCTGATACGACGCGAGGACAAGAGCCTGTGTGTGCTTTTTTTATCGGCGACGAAGCATGCGGACACTATGTGCCTGTTTCCGTAACGGGAGCGGCGAGCGGGCTGTGTGATGCTGTGGAGCGATTTGTAGTGTTTACGCCCGAAGCAGCATTTTATTGTACATTGACGAAAAAAGATATGGTTGTTTTGCGTATTTTTATGGACAAGCAAAAGAACACCTACTTTTCGGTTTATATAAAAAACATCACTGCTAAAGAGCACAACACATATTTGGCAGCATTTTTCAACCCTTTACTAACGCATGGGGCTGTCGAAGGTTTTTGGGATAAGTGTTATCGGACGGGGAAGGTGACAGAACATGGTTTTTTATTGGAAACAAAAGAATACTTGTCCGGTAATCGTGTCAACCATTATGCGGTGTTAGAAAGTGATGCGGGTGAGGAATGTAAAACGACTTCTCGTACACAATTTATGGGAGGTGTTAACAGACAACTTTCTGCTTCAATACCTTTGCAAACGGGGGCATGGCAAGGGGATAAAAAAGTTACGGCATTTTCGGAAACGGCGGTTTTCGGAGAACTGCGCCCCTTTGCTTTGGCTGCGGGGGAGGAAAAAACGTTTCATTATAAGTTTAGCATCACGCAAGATGTGGCGCCTTTGAATGTAAAAACGAATTGCATAAATGCTGATCGTGCGTTTATACAGAATGTTTCCGTCACGGGATACGTCAATGCAGATAATACGTTCAGTGTGAAAGGGGCCGTCGATGCATTTGCGCCGTATGCTGAAGTGTTTACGCCGTTTTTAAACAATGTGGTGCGACAAGTAGCTTTTTGTACGCTTTCAAAAAACTATGCCGGACATATGATCGGTATGCGGGATATTTTCCAGCAAATTCAAGGTTCTATTCCGACTATGCCGCAATATTGTCGAAAAAAAATGCTTGAGGCATTGAGCTATATCGGAGAAGACGGCCGAGTACCGAGGCAATATTCTTACGGGCAGGCCGAGGGAGCGCTGCCTGCAATGGATTTGCGCGAATTCATAGACCAAGGCGTTTGGATTATTGCAACGGTGTATACGTATTTGCAATATACGGACGATTGGATGTTTTTGTACGAGGAGTGCGGGTATTATAAATTTGAAGGAAGGGATGTCAAATTTTCAAAACGAAGGGACGATGTTCTCTCGCATTTGGTCTCTGTTGCAGATTATCTCGTTGCGAATATAGATCCGGCAACAGACTGTCTGTGTGCATTATATGGCGATTGGAACGATGCATTGGACGGGCTGGGAAAAACCGATAAGCAGCAGCCGTTCGGTAACGGGGTGTCCGTTATGGCATCACTGCAACTGTATCAGAATTTAGAGCAGCTTTGCGCGATTTTTAAGCACGAAGGGAAATATTCAGAAAAATTTGCAGCATATCAGTCTGTCAGAGAGCGGCTCAAAAAGGGACTGATTCAAAACGCAGTGATCAAAAGTGCGAACGGAAGCAAAAAAATCTTACATGGCTGGGGGGACGATCGATCCTATTATGTGGGGAGCGACTGCGATGGCGACGGGGCTTGCCGTGATGGATTAACATCGTATGCGTTTTGGGTGTTGAGCGATTTATTTTTTGAAACAAGCGCAATTTCTACAGAGGATATTTGTTCTGCTTATCGGCGGTTGGATAGTAAATACGGCTTAAAGACGTTTGAGCCATATTTCCCGGAATCCTTTACAGAGGTCGGCAGAATCGGACGTTTGCCGAAAGGGACGGCGGAAAACGGTGCAACGTATATTCATGCAACATTGTTTGGGATTTTATCATTGTTTAAGCTGAAAGAATATTCGTTTGCATGGGAGCAATTGTACAAAATACTGCCATTTACGCATAAGAGTTTATCAACTTCCCCGTTTGTGATGTCAAATTCATATGCATATAATCCGGAGCTCGGGTTGGACGGGCAATCGATCAGTGATTGGTTTACCGGGAGTGGGTGCGTTTTATTGAAGATATTTTATGATGAAATTTTCGGAATCAAGCCGGATGCTAACGGCGTTTGGTTTGATCCTGCAAAAATTGCTCCTTTTCAGAAGGCTACTGCGATTATACAGGTCAAAGGCATGCCGCTAACGATAAATATATTTTACGGAACATCATCAAATGAAAAAAAATTCGTTTGGCAAGGGCAGGAATACTTTACATCAGCTTTTTATCTGCCAACAGAACAATTGAAAGAGGACAAAAACGAAATCCGCATATATTTGTAAGGGAGAAGTAAAAAATAATGAAAGTAGCAATAATAGGATTTGGCGCAATTTCACCGTTGCATGTCAATGCGATCCGTGCGGCGGGTGGCGAACTCACTGCCGTTTGTGATATTGATACTACGCGCTTGGAAAAAGCCGGAAAAGAATGTTCTTGCAGGACCTATGATGATTATAGGCAGATGCTTGCAGAAGAAAAACCGGATGTTGTACATATCTGCACGCCGCACTATCTGCATGCGGAAATGATTTGTGCATGTTTGGATGGAAACATTAACGTACTATGCGAGAAGCCTTTGGCGATCAGCGAACTGCAATTGGAGCAGATCGAAAGGAGCGTTATACGTTCCAATGCGCAACTTGCCGTTAGTCAACAAAATCGATTCAACGCCTCGGTTCGGTTTTTAAAAGATCTGTTCAAAGATCAGGAAATTGTAGCTGCAAGCGGGAATCTTTGCTGGCAACGCGATGCCTCCTATTATAATTCTGCAAAGTGGCGCGGAACGCGTTTACAGGAAGGCGGCGGCGTTATGATCAATCAAGCTTTGCATACGCTCGACTTGCTGCAATGGTTTTGCGGGATGCCGAAGTCGGTCATTGCACACAACAGCAACGATACTTTGCAGGGAATTATCGATGTGGAGGAGAGTCAACTCGGTATTTTCAAGCTGAAAAACGGGGGGCGATTTATCATTACAGCGACAAATGCCTGCACGCACAGTTTCCCGATCACGCTCATGTTCAGAAGTGTAGAAACGGAGGCTGTATTGATCGGCGATCATATGGTTGTAAACGGTAAGTTTGTAACGAAGAGCGACGGGTTGCCTATGTTCGGCAAGGAAGAGTGGGGCGTCGGACATATCAATCTCGTGCGGGAGTATTACGCCTGCCTGCGCGAAGGGCGTAAATTCCCCATTGATTTTTATGAGGCGAAAAAAGTCGTAAAGTTAATATTGGCGTTGTATCGGTCAGAAGGAAAAGAAGTTACAATTGAGGAGGCGTGAATTTGCATACGTTGATTTTATCCGCATTTTCAGACGAATATGCGGAGGAACTGGAAAAGCAGTGCGAAGCGCTTGTACGGTTCGGTATAAAGTATATGGAGATCCGCTGCGCCGACGGCAAAAACGTTTCCGAGTTTACCGAGTGTGAGGCGAAAAGGATCCGCAAAACGCTGGACGCGTTCGGTATCGGCGTGTCGGCTGTCGGCTCTCCGCTCGGCAAAACGCTTCCTTCCGAGGCGAGCACGGAGCAGATAGAGCGGGTGTTTGAAACGGCGGAGATTCTCGGGGCGAAGTACGTGCGCGTGTTCAGCTTTTACCTTCCCGAAGGCGCGGCGCCCGAAAGGTGCCGCGGCGAAGTGCTCGCAGGGATGGAAAGGATCGTGGCGGCGGGCGAGCGGCACGGGATCCTTCCCTGCCACGAAAACGAGGCGAAAATTTACGGAGAAAGCCCGCAGCGCTGCCTTGAACTGCTGCAATATTTCGGAGGGAAACTCGGCTGCGTGCTCGACATGGGCAACTTCGTGCTGGACGGGTACGATGCCTGGAATGCGTATAAGCTGTTGGAAGAGCATATCGAGTACTTTCACGTCAAAGATTCCCTTGCCGCGGGCGCCGTAGTGCCTGCGGGGAAGGGGGAAGCGCGCATTGCGGACATTTTGCACGATTACAGGATAAACGGCAAAAAGGATACGTTTATCACGCTCGAACCGCACTTGCAGACGTTCGCGGGCTTAAACGCGCTCGTCGGCAAGAGCTTTGAAAACCCGTATAAATACGAAAATCAGGAGGAGGCGTTTGCAGACGCGGTGCGCTGCCTGCGCGGATTATTATGAAAGAGTTTCAGAAAGACAAATTAAAGGTGGAAATTTACGATACCCGAGCGGAAATGGGGACCGCCGCCGCGCGGGACATCAAGGCGAAGATCGCGCAGCTTCTGGCGGAAAAGGGAGAGATCAACATGATTTTTGCGGCGGCGCCCTCGCAGAACGAGGTGCTCGCATCGCTTGCAGAAGACAAAGAGATCGAATGGAACCGCGTCAATGCCTATCACATGGACGAATATATCGGACTTTCCGCCGATGCGCCGCAGGGGTTCGGCAATTTCCTAAAAGACCATATCTTCGGCAGGGCGCCGTTCAGGAGCGTGCACTACATCGATTGTACCGCCGCCGATCCCGAAAAAGAGGCGGCGCGCTATGAAACGCTCCTGCGCGAAAACCCGCCCGACATCGTGGTGATGGGCATCGGCGAAAACGGGCACATCGCGTTCAACGACCCGCCCGTTGCTGATTTTAAGGATACGCATGGCGCAAAAGTGGTCAAACTGGACGAGGTTTGCCGCAATCAGCAGGTGCACGACGGGTGTTTTGCCCGGCTGGAAGAAGTGCCGAAGTATGCCATCACGCTTACGGTGCCGACGCTCGTGTCCGCGCCCTGGCTGTTCTGCATCGTTCCCGCAAAGACGAAGGCGAACGCCGTAAAGGAGTGCCTTACGGGCGAGATCGGCGAACATTGCCCCGCAAGCATTCTGCGTTTGCAGGAGCATGCTGTTCTGTATCTGGATAAAGCCAGCGCGTCGCTGTTATAAGAGGAGAGTATGATTCGGGTCAAGAGCGATAAAATCATAACGCCGGAGGGACTTTTCGACGGTTATATCTATGCCGAGGGCGGAAAGATCGCAGAAATTTCCGCCAAGGAGGCGCCCTGCGGCGAAACATATGACTTTACGGGGCTGTACGTTTCCCCCGGGTTTATCGACCTGCACACGCACGGAGGGGGCGGGCATGCCTTTATGGACAGCAGTGCGGACGAGGTATTGGCGGGCTGCGATTTTCATCTCTCGCACGGCACGACGACGATCCTGCCCACCGTTTCGGCGGGGACTTTTTCCGCCATGCGCGATGCGGTGAAAGACATCGACGCCGCCATGCGTTCGGGCAGGGCAAAGGGGCATATCTTCGGCGCGCACCTCGAAGGGCCGTACCTTTCGGCAAAGCAGTGCGGCGCGCAGTGCCCCGATTTTATTACGCCGCCGAAGCGGGAAGAGTATGAATCGCTCTTTTCGGAATTTCCGCACAGCATCGCGCGGTGGACGTATGCGCCCGAAAACGACCCTGAGGGGGAGTTCTGCCGGTTTGTCGTCGGTCGCGGCGCGGTCGCGTCCGCGGGGCATACCGATGCGACGTATCCGGCGATGAAAACTGCGATCGAAAACGGCTGCAGCCTCGTAACGCACCTGTATTCCTGTACGTCTACCGTCACCCGCTCGCATGGGTTCCGCAGTCTCGGAGTGATCGAGAGCGCATTCCTTCGCGATGAGCTGTTCGTTGAGATCATTGCGGACGGAAAGCACCTTCCGCCCGAACTGATCGAAATGATTCTGAAGGTCAAGGGAAAGGAGCGCGTTGTCCTCGTTACCGACAGCCTTGCCATCGCGGGCACGGATATAAAAGAGGGAGTGATGAGCGGCACGGAATTTATCGTGGAAGACGGCGTGTGCAAACTCAAAGACCGCTCGGCGTTTGCGGGGAGCGTGGCGACGGCCGACCGCCTCGTGCGCGTGCTTGTGTACGATTGCGGAGTTTCCGTCTGCGACGCGGTGAAAATGATGGCGGAGGTGCCCGCGCGCATCCTGAACGTGAAAAAGGGGCGCCTCGAAAGGGGGTTCGATGCCGATATTGTCGTCTTTGACGATAAAATAACCGTCCGCAATGTGTTTGTGGACGGAAAAATGCAGACAATGGAGAATTTATAAGATGCTTAGAACACTTGGGGTAATGATTGATTGTTCCAGAGATGCCGTGTATACTGTTGAAACCCTGAAAGAGTATATAAAGGTGCTTGCGGCAATGGGGTACAATGCGCTGTTATTGTACATGGAAGATGTCTATGAATTGGAAGGGGAACCATATTTTGGGTATCTGCGTGGTAAATATACTAAAAACGAATTGCGCGAGATAGATGAATTTGCCAAAAACAGCGGAATCGAGCTGATCCCATGCATTCAAACGCTTGCACATCTTGGAGGCATTACGCGCTGGAATGCATATAAAGATTTTACAGATACGGGGGATATCCTGCTGGCAGAGGATGAGCGTACCTATATCTTGATCGAAAAAATGTTTGCGGCTTGTGCTTCGTCTTTTACTTCCAGGCGAATCAATATCGGTATGGATGAAGCGCATATGGTCGGGCTTGGAAAGTATTTGGACCGGCACGGATATCAGGATCGATACAGCATTTTACTGAAACACTTGCATCGGGTGCTTGAAATAGCTTCCCGCTACGGGTTCCGCCCTATGATGTGGTCGGATATGTTTTTCAGGCTCGCGGCAAAAGGAGAGTATTATTGTAACAAAACTATCCCGCAGGAAATTATCAATGCCGTTCCTGAGGGCGTTGAACTGATATATTGGGATTATTACAGCATAGAGCGGGAACATTACAAAACAATGCTGGCGGCGCATAAACAGTTTCGCAACAGAATTGTTTTTGCGGGAGGCGCCTGGTCATGGAGCGGATTTGCTCCGGCAAACCGGTTCAGTATGCGCGCAAACTATGAAGCGTTACATGCTTGCGCAGAGAATGACGTGCAGGATGTTTTTGTAACGAGTTGGAAAGATGACGGCGCAGAATGTTCTCTTTTTGCGACATTGCCCGCCATGCTCTGTTTTGCTGAATACGCGCGCGGAAATTACGATATCGGGAAAATCAGCACCAAATTCAAAGCAATCACGGGGATTGCCTTTGACGACTATTTATTGGCGGATGATGTAAATTTGAGTGACGATACTGCAGCACGGAATCCGTCAAAATATATGTTATATAATGATTTATTTTTAGGTATTTTCGACTGCTTTGTGAAAGAAACGGACGCGGAAAAATTTACAGAATTAAAAGAGCGGCTGGATATGGTTGCGAAAAACAAGAGATATGGGTACATTTTCCGGACGCTATCTGCCTTGTGCGGCGTATTGGAGATCAAATATTCGCTGGGTAATAGAACGCGGCAGGCATACAGAGCGGGTGATCGTGCGGCGTTGGAGCATATGCAAGAGGAATATACAGTACTGATCCGCAGGCTGAAAAAGTTTTACCGCTTGTTTCGCGCTCAGTGGGACAAGGAGTGCAAGCCGAATGGCTTTGAAAAGCACGACATTCGTTTTGGCGGGCTGATTTTCCGCACAGAGCATTGCCGCAAGCAGATTGAAGAGTATTGCCGGGGCAAGCGCAAAGACATTAATATGTTGAACGAAGATATCTTGCCTTTCGATCAAACATTGGAAAAAGGGCAATATATTAATTTTAACCGCTGGCACAATACGGCGATGATCAAGCCGCTGCAATAAAGTTTGGCATGACTTTCTTGTTTCAAACGATAACGCGTTCAGACGATGGCGAGTAGCCGAACAGCGCTACATATTGTTGATAAAATGAAACGTAGTTTGAAAAGCCGATCTGCTCATAAATCTGTGTTGGTTTTTTCCCTGCTCTGAGTAAAGATTGCGCGTGCAGCAGGCGCTTGGTCGTGATGTATTTTTTGGGAGAAATATTCAACGTTTCCTTGAACAGGCGAAAGAAATAATTTTGCGCAACGAACAGGGCGTTGCTTATTTCGCCGATATTTTTGATTGTGAATAAGTGTTCATTGATGTATGCCAGTGCCTTTTGGATCAATGGAGACACAACATTCTGTTGTTGGTTGAAGTTATCATCGAGTGCAAGGATATTGTACAAAATTTCTGTCAGCAATGCAGAAAGCAGATCTTGGAACTCATCTTTCGGAAATATTTTTTCATAGAAGGGCATCCGTTTGAAATTTTCCTTGATTATCGTATGGTTAGAACAGTTTAAAACATCCAGGTTCCTTGGGATTTTAAAAAGAAGGCGAGTTAAAGGGTGATTTAGCGGTATTAACAGGTTATAGCGTTCATAATCGGTATTGGAATTGATTTGCATGAAGTGCAACTCAGCAGGGTGCGTGATGACCAGATCGTATTTTTGCAGGTCATAACGTCTGTTTTCTACGATATACGAAACATCACCGTGAACGTATAGGATCAGTTCAAAGGCATTGTGCATATGCGAAGTAAACCGCTCTTTCAGGGAATGGTAGGCAATATGGTTGTAGGTCAATTGCTGGCTTTGTGTAAGAAAAGTATGTTCCATAGCATTGCTTGCTCCTTTATAGCTATTATATATGATTTCACTTCATTCGTCAAGTATTGGTTATTTTTGTTAATATAAAGTTGTTTTTTCATATGGACATTAAGATTGTTTTATTTTAAAATATAGGTAAGTAAATTTAGGAGAACGTCAACATGAAAAAGTTAAATTTAGCGATCATAGGGCAAGGCAGAAGCGGCAAGGGCATTCACGGCGTATATTACCGTTCTGAAAGCAACAAGTATTATACGGTCAAATATGTTGTTGACGAAGATGACTACCGCCGTGAGCTTGCGCGCACTCTGTATCCCGGTTGTACTGTATTTGCGGACTATCGGGCATTGTTCGATTGTAAAGATATCGATGTTGTGGTGAACGCATCTTTTTCCAATCAACATTATCCTATTACGTTGGATCTGTTGCAGCACGGGTTGAACGTGCTGACGGAGAAACCCTTTGCAAAGAGCCGCAATGAGTGCGAGACGCTGATCAAAACGGCGAAAGCGAATAATGCGGTGCTTGCCGTGTTTCAGCAGACGTTTTATGCGCCGATTTATCAAAAGGCGCAGGCTGTTCTCGCTTCCGGCATTTTGGGCAAAATAGAACAGATCAGTATCCGTTACAACGGATTCTCCCGCAGATGGGACTGGCAGACGCTGCAAAATCGGTTGGGCGGCGGACTATACAATAACGGCCCGCATCCGATCGGGCTGGGGCTCGGCTTTCTTGGGTTTGACGAGAATATTTCCGTTTTGTATGCGAAGTGCGCCTGTACTGCGTTGACAAGCGGTGACGGTGACGACTATGCCAAAGTGCTGTTTACCGCTCCCGCGAAACCGCTTATCGACGTAGAGGTTTTGTCGGACGATGCCTATGCCGATTATGCAGTGAAAATAAAGGGTGGCAAGGGCACCTATGTTTCTACGCAGTCTGATTACAAATATACCTATATTATAGACGGGGAAAATCCGCCGCGCCCTTATGTTGAGGGCACGCTTCGCAAAGAAAACGGCGATCCCTGCTATTGTTCGGAGACCCTTATCAAGCATGAAGAGAGCGGGAAATTTGAAGGTACGCCCTTTGATGTGGGAACGAGCCTGCTCTACGAAGATCTGTACTTTGCGATTACGCAGGGAAGAAAAATGATGATCACGCCTGAATATGCGGCACAGATCATTGGAATTATTGAGACGGCACATGCGCTGAGCCCGTTGCCGTGCAAGTATTAAATTGAGGAGGGGAGTATGAACATAGGCATTTTAGGTGCAGAAAACTCACATGCGCTAAACTTTGCAAAATATCTGAACCTGCCGGGCGAAAGCGGCTATCCATTTCCGGATGTCCGCGTAACGCATATCTATGCGTTTGACAGGCAGCAGGCGGAAAGGGTAGCGCAGGCGGCGGACATCAGGAATGTAATGAACGACCCGATCCGCTTGATCGAGGAGAGCGACGCCGTGATGATTGTGTTTCGCGACGGAAAGTATCATTACCGTTATGCCGCTGAATCCATCCGCAGGAGGAAACCCACTTGGGTAGATAAACCGATCGCGATCGATCCTCAGGAAGCGCTGCAACTGGTTGAGATGGCAAAGCAGACCGGGGTGCCGCTGAGCGGAGGCTCCTGCTGCAAATGGACGCCTGATGTTGTCGCTGTCCGCAACAAGGTACAATCCGGCGAGATCGTTCCGTTGACGGCGATGATTAATTTTCCCGTCATGCTGAACAGCGAATACAGCGGCATCCATTTTTATGCCTCACATTTGGTCGAAATGGCGACGGAGATTTTCGGGTTTGCTGTTCAGAGCGTATATGCGCAACAAAAAAAGGACGGCATCACCGCGATTTTTGAATATGAGGACAAAAATATAGTCCTGTCTTTCTTATCATCCAAAAAATATGCCTGTTATATAATTGAGCCGGATAAGACGGAGATGTTTAAGATCGACACGGATAATTTGGCGGAGTTGGGCGTAAAGGACTTCATGCATGCAATCCGTACAGGCACACCGCAGAATACGCCTATAAATTTGTATCGTTACACGGTGCTTGTAAATGCAATAAAGGATTCAATGGATACAGGGAAGCAAGTAATTCCCGAATTGAAATTACAACAAAACGGCTGCAAATAAGGAGGAATTTATTGATGAATGTAAAGACAAAACAGGGCATCCTGGTTATGCTTATTTTTTGCATTGTGCTCAGCATTGCCCTGGCACTCTGTTTTCATTTCAGCATAAAATCTGTGCTGGCAGTAGGAGGAGGTTCCGATTATTTCATCACGGACCAAACAGATAATGAAACTGTAGAGGTTGATTATTATAACGATTGCTATAAGGAAGGGAATCTTCCCGGCAATGTCATCATAGCGCTTGACAGGGATATCGGAGCGAGTTTGACGTTTACAACGAGCGGGCGCGTCAATAGTATCAAATGGGCAGTGTGCATTGAGAAAGAAGATGACACTTATAAGGTGACCCAAAGTGGGTCTGGATTTACAGCGGTTGGAACGTCCACGGGCAATGGCGGGACAGTCGATATTCCGCAGGACGGGTATATCCTGTTTGCCAAAGGCGACAAATGGAGTACCGAACTGCAAAAACTTAAAGTTGGTGATACAGTCAGTGCGTTACAGAAGGCGGACGGTACCGTTACGGCATGGAACAATGAATTGAAGCAGGCAGTCGCCGTCAGAGGGACGAATGAACTCAGAGACGGAAAGACGACCGTATATACGGAAGGATATTTTTCGACAGTTTCCGGAACTGCTTACAGCATTGTGACAGCCGTTGCCGATACGGAAAGTGATGACTATATTGTAACAAGCAAAAGAATGTATGCAAGCAGCAGTTCGGCGCAGGATATCATCGTCCCCTCCGGGGGGATTGTTTTGGTTTCATCGGGCGAGATACAGGCGGGTTCTACATATAGTTATGCAAATCCTTTCATGCAGGCAACGAAAGCAGGCGATACGATCAGTATAGAGATTCCGGAAAGGAGCGGCGTGGCAAGGTATATCCGTAACACGACGCAAAGCTCGGTTATTCCCGTCTACTTCTATAATGATTTTTATAAAGATTCCGGTAATAGTTCGTGCATAGGCAATATTCCCAACCATTCCGTTGTTTATATTGACAGGACGGTTTTGCCTGACGGCAATTTAGAGATCCGCAATGGCGCAGGGAAAAATATTGTTGCGCTTGTCGCAAGCCCTAATGGAGAGAATCAATATACCGCAGCCGCATCCGTTGTCCCTTCAAACAGTGACAGCAGCAATTATGAGCTCACTATTCCTGAAGACGGGTATGTGTTGTTTGCGCGGGGTTTTGAATGCGATACACTTAAGGCAGTAAACGGCGGCGATACTTTGAGCGGGCTTTTTGAAAGGAAAGGGAACGATTACAGCACGGCAACGCTGCAAAGCGATAACGGCTATTATGTACTGGATATCCCGGAGAAATTGAATGTAAGGGGCGGAAATTTCAGTGTTTATTCGGGGACAGATGTGTCGCTGACGGAAAAAGACGGCTATATCTTGGCAGCATATGATTTTGAGAAGAATGTTTACATCGTTTCCGAATGCGGTAAGGGGACCGGCAGCAGCATGACCGTTCCGTCCAATTCAATTCTTCTCGTACAAGATACAACTCTTGCAGACAAATTTAATTATAGCCGTCCTGCCGTTCTGAATGCGGTTGCGGGTACCGTCATTACATATGATGGATACGAACCGCAGAGGGAGCAACTTCCTGCTGTTGATTTGACTATCAACGGTTATGTGGTGGACGGGATCAATCCCGCAAGTGCCGGCTATAATATGGATGGAAAGATCATCGTCTACACATCCACGGAGATGCGCGAGCGCGACGCAGAATACGGTAGCGAGATAAATGCCCCGTATAGGGTGATGACATATGCGCGTTCGGAGGCGGGCGTTAAAAATATCAGTGTTCGGATGCAAAAAACGCAGTCCGGTTATAAGCATATCGTTGCGGCAATCACCGACGGTTCCGAGGCGGCAAAGATCCCGTATGACGGATATATTATCAGTATCCCCGCCGCGGCGACAGGATATATCGAGCTGACAGGATTGCAGGTCGGGGAAGAACTTACGCTTGCAGGGAGCGATTCAGCTTTCCGGCTTCCGGAATATGTTCTTGATAATGTTACGAAAAATATACGGATCGAACTCAGCGGAATGAACATCGATCCTGACTACTCCGGGTTCATCGTTTATTACGACGAAACGTTCGGTGCTGCAGATCCCGCTAAGGCATGGCGCCAGCGTGTGATCGTAAATGCCGAGGGGATGATCACGGGCACGCATGCTTATGGCAGTGCGGTAGAGCCTGTTACGATCCCCGCGGGAGGGTTTGTTCTCACGGCAAACGGGGCGACGGCGGGCTGTGCGGAGCTGAACACATTCTCGGTCGGCGACACGTTAGAGTTCTACAATATTCATGGGGAAACGGATGCAACGCTTGCCTCGCTTTCCGTCAATTCCGATGCGGTGGAAAATTTTACTCCTTCGCGGTACCACTATTATGTATATCTCGAAAAGGGAGCCGCAGTGCCGGAGGTAACTTATACGGCATCGAATGCAAATGCGCAGGTTTCGGTGCAAATGCCCGCGTCGTTGCCGGGTAATTGTGTGATCACGGTAACGGCTGAGGACGAGGCAACCGTATTCACGTATACGATTGAACTGTTGTATAATTACAGCAGGGATATGGGATTGGCTTCTGTCACGGTCGGAGGATCGGTGTGGAGCAGTTTTGATCCTGCGGCAGAACCGAACTATTATTATATTGAGAAAGGGGAACCCATTCCCGATATCAGTGCTGTTGCAACTTCTGAATTTGCAACGGTTACATGCGAGCAGGCAAGTGAATCTACTTTGCGCGCGGTGATCCGTGTTGTAGCAGAGGATACTGCATACATCAAAGAATACGTCATCGAATTTGTGGAAGTGGATCTTTCACTTTCAGAGATCCTTTTGGACGGCGAAGCACTTACCCTTTCCGGCGAACGTGAATATACAGTTCCGATTCCTGCGGGAACAGAGATGTATCCCGTGGTTTCCGCGACAGGTACCGATCTTTCGGCTCACATTTCGATCGTTCAGGCGGGAGGTACAAGAAACCGTGCCGTTATTACAGTCACAAATTACGGGCTCTCTGCTGAATATACAATTCTTTTCGATTTAGAAGGCTCGGCAGAAGAGCAGCCGCCCGAAGATAGCGGTACTATGCCCGCGTGGCAGATAGTTCTGATTATCGGCGGGGCGCTCGCCGGGGTAGGAATTATAGTCGGACTTTCCATGTATTTTACCAAAAAACGTAGGGGAAATAAGCAGTGAGGAAAAAATTAATTTTTATATTGTTGGTTGCGGCACTTTTTTGTCTGATGGCCGGCTTTATGGTTGTGGTCGTGGCGGCGGAAACAAATACGGTCACGGCAGACCTGATCGATCCGATCACGCTGACCCGCGGCGAAAGGGCTTCTGACACAGATCAGGACCGGACCCTTATTATTGAAACGGCAAGTTCTGATGAAATAGCCGATAAAGTGATTGTTTATACGGGCAGGTTCTACTATATGGATTCCTATGTCCGTACGGGTGCGGTAGAATATGCGGTAGCGATTACAGAACAAGGGCACCAGATCGTTACAAAATATGAACCCATTGCGCAAGGCGCCGAACAGGGGAACGAAATCCCTGTTCCCGGATATCTGCTCAGTATCCCGGCATCAAAAGCAGAGAGCTGCGATTTTGCAGAAGGCGATATCATCACCATTTCCAATGCAGGGGATATCCCGTCTGTTTCACAAACGGTCGATAACCTGACCAAGCGTGTCCGCGTTGAAATTCAAAATCTGAATGCGGCGACCAATACTTATGCCGGGTCGGTGTACTATGGAAACGATTATGGTGACGTAACGGGGCAGAATAGCTATAACCGTGAAGTCGGCTTTTCGCTCCTTACCACAGGCGATGATGTGGGAAAATTCCGAGTGACAGAATACCGTCAGCTTTTAGCGGATACGCGGCAGGAATGGGTGAACGGTGAATCGAGTGATGTGGCTTGGAACAGAGATTTTCCCATTCCGGATCCCGGGTTTGCCCTGATTGCGGCGAATGTGGAAGATTATGATGATCCGTATGTCCATGCAGTATTCGGCATGCTCAACAGGGATGTTGCTTTTTCGCTGGGCGATCTTGTAGAGCTTTCCGGAAAGCAGTTCTTTGATTTCGAATATGAAGTTACGCACAGTTATGACTATCTGAATCCGGGGCCTGAAAATGTATTGGGACAAGGGTATCCGGAGAATCGGGGTGCAGAGCAGATGATGATTTATACGCACTCCGTGGAAGACGGTTCCAGTGAGTTAAAAACGAATGAATACGGATTTGAAGCGGCAGTCGATCAAAACGGGGTGATCGTCAAAATCGCTGTAAACGTTATCGATATCCCGGAAGGAGGTTTTGTCGTTTCGGCACAGGGTCTGCTTCGTGACTGGGCACGTACGTACTTCAAAATGGGTGCAACGGTAACATATAACGAGCAGAACAAAACATTCACGGTAAATTATACGCTCAATGCAATGAAGAGCCAGTTGGAAACGGATCTGAGCACATACAGGACAGAAGTGGAGGTCTACAAAAACGGCCTGTATGATTTGGATACGACGAATCTGGAATCTTATTTGGAAGAACTGACCGAGACGGGGGAGCGAATGGTCGAGGTAATAGACTATATCCAAGCATATCCTGATCTTGCAGGGGAAGAACTTCTTGAACAGCAGATCGAACTTCGCAATCTGCGCGATGAGTTCGAGGCGATCAAAGTAAATATGTCTGTTTCGTCTGTCGAAAGTCGTGTCGTTGAAGGCAGGGGCGTATGGCATGTTCCGAACGTTGACGGAACAGAAACTTCTCTTGCAGGAATCCGCGGTGTGCTGGATGTGTTTGAAAACATGAACCTGAACATGATTTTCCTGGAAGGGTATTATGCAGGATACACGCACTCTGTGAGCCAATATGTACCGCAGAATCCCTATACAAAAGCATATGATTACAGCGGCACGGAGGCGGACGAACAATACGGGAACGATTATTTCAAAGCATTTGTGACAGAGGCAAAAAAACGGGGTTTTGAAGTGCACGTTTCCATTACTGTGTATTATATGAGCAGAACAGATCGTTGGGTTGATGAGCCTGACCGGCTTGCGACTGTTCATCCTGAGTGGGTCAATGTTTCCAATGAGGGCTATACAGCCACCAGTGATGGTCATCAGGCCATTTTTGCAGACCCCGCCAATGATGCATACCATGACATGTTGGTGAATTATGTAACAGAATTGTTCACGTTGTATCCAGAGGTGGACGGCATCAATCTCGATTATATCCGCTATCCGGATAAGTCATCGGCAGGGCGCGAGTTCGGTTACACAATGACATCCGTGCAAAAATTCCTGGATACATACGGGTATACATTCCGCGGCGATGATAACCCGGATGAGGCGCAGCTGCGTGCAGATTTCGATAAATTTATATCCTCGGACGCAACGATCGATGCGCAGTGGGATAATTTCCGCCGGTCACTGGTCACGCAGATGGTGGTGGACCTGCGTGATGCGATGCGTGCCGTAAAGCCGGGCGGGCTTGTCTCTATTGCGACAGGGCCTTCCCCCGATGAGTCAAAGAACAATTTATACCAGGATTGGGGACAATGGGTCAGAAGCGGCATTATTGATCTCTGCACGCCGATGGCATATTATACGGATGCCGATGTAGTTGAAAATATCGCGGGGCAGGAAATCACCATAATCAACAATCTCGCTTATAATTACGTCGGGCTGGGACCGTACCTGAAACTTGCTCCGAATGAATGGGTAAATCAGATCAGTGCCGCGCAGTCGGCAGGAGCAATGGGGTATGCTCTTTTCAGTTCGGAGCAGGTGTTAACAGATCCGGATGCTGTAGCACTTGTAACGCAGACGGCAAACAAGAATGAAGCCGTTGTTCCTCATGCGGCGACCTCCGTGATCCTGGATGCATTTTTTACTTCGATCCTCGAAAAAGCGGACAAGTATTATCTGCCTAATAATAGCATGACGCAAACGCAGTATGATAGTTTGGCTGCAGTATTTGCCGATATCCAGGCGATGCCGGACACGACGGCGAAAGAGCTTTATGCGATCTACGAAAGGGTGCAAAACCTTATCAGCAACGTAGACGATTATGTCTCGTTCTACGCAGAAAGCAGGCTCCGTTCCGATTTGAATCTGTTGTCATCGAACCTTAACATCAAGGTTGGTCGGGCGCTTGTGGAAAGCGGGCAATGGAACCCGTCGGTCAACCTCGCAAGACCGATATTGTCAGAAGGGCAGGCAAATCGTATTGTTTGGCAAACACAGCAGAGTACTCCCGAAGAAACGGAGGATTGGACGGCTTTCGGCATTGCGCTTGCCGGTATGGTCATCTTAAATGCAGCACTTGCAGGTTGCATCGTTGTATTGAATAAAAAGAAAAGGAGGAATGAAACATGAAAGCAATGAAACGAATCGTTATGGTTTTTTTGGGCATTCTGTTTGTCTTTTCCTTGGTTGCCTGTTCGCAGGGAGTCGAGTCGGATCCCGTTATCCCGTTGGATATAAACACCGAGGCCTCGGCAGATGAAAAGCCCACCCTGAATATTCATTTGCAGGCATCCGGATATTCGGAGGCGGAGCTGAACCAGCAATATGCGGCAAAAGTGATCAGCGAGATCACGGATTATAACGTGCGTTATTCGCAGCTTCCCGCAACGGGGGACACGGAGGCGCTGGATCTTGCTCTGATCAACAGGTCGCAGTACCATGCGATCAAAGTGACAAAAGAGCAATATAACAGGCTTGTTGCGCAGGGAGCCCTCTTGAACATTAAACCGGCATTGGATAAATTCGGGCAGGATATTTATGATGCTTATTATGATTATTCGTGGAGCATTGTAAGTAAAGACGGCGGGATTTACGGTATTCCGGAAGGAGGTCCTCCCATCAAAGGACAGACAAATGTTATAGACTGTATTATTTTCAGGAAGGATCTTTTGGATTCCTGGCAGAAGCATGTTCCCGAAACAACAGAAGAATTTGAAGAACTTTTGCGATATGCAAAAACTGAACAGGGAATCCAGTACCCGTTTGTCATGACGGATGAAAAGGCATTGGTGCCCACCATTGCAGTTGCCTTTGACATTTATCAGGAATGGCAGGGGGATAACGGGGATTACCATTTCTATCTGGAAGATCAGAACATGAAGTCCTATTTGGATTATATGATTAGCCTGAACAATCAGGGATTGCTGAACCCCGATTCGCTGATCTACGATAAGGCGGATGCTGTGCGCAATTTCGGGGAGGGGAAGGCTGTCGCGGTGGCAGTAAGCGTATACGAAGTCGATGCCATATTGAGCACGCTGATAAACAGCGGCATCATTGCAAGCGATAAGGACTCCGAAGAAGTGCTGAGCGTTGTTGGCGGGTTTGAAGACTCAAACGGCGAGGTGCATACATATCATACGGGCGGTTACTCCTATGTGACAGTCATACCGAAATATATGTATGAGGAAGCCGGGTACACGATCGATCACATCAATAAAAAGATCATTGAAGAAAATTTCAAGAGGTACTATATTGGTGAAGAAGGCGTGCACTATACGGTTACCAGCGGACCTGACGGCGATTTGATTTACAGACCGATTGAGGGAAAATTCGATGAATTGAATTCGGCAGCCGGATTTTGTACGGGTACAAATCCTAAGGCAAGCCCTCCGCTATGGCGTTGCCGTGTCTATAATAAAGAGTATCTTCCTTTCCTGATGACTTTGAATGAAAATTCAGATGCCGAAGGTACCTATAATCCGATGAATTTTACTTCGGAATTGCCCACATACGATCAGGTAAAAGGTGTAGTCGAGCAAGATGCTTGTGATGCATGCCTCAATATGATTTTTACGCAAAAAAGTTCTGATGGGCTTACTGCAGCGCTGAATACTTGGTTGAATGCCGGTGGCAGAACGGGGAAGCAGGAACTTGCTGCCTGGGCAAAGGATAATTGGGAAGGGAAAGTTAAGGTAGAATAATGAAAAATCAACATGCGCTGAAATTCAGGTTAAAAAAACATTGGTCAACGCTTTTGCTGCTATTGCCTGCGGTCGTACTGGGTGTTGTTTTTTCGTATGTACCGATGGTCGGTATTTTAATGGCATTTAAGACAAATCTGAATTTGTACATCTATGAGCCATTTACTGCATTCTTGAATGCGGAATGGACACTGGAAAATTTTCAGATCATTTTTGCAGGCGAAGAGTTCTTAGGCGTTCTTTGGAATACCTTATATATCAGCGTTTTGAAAATCGTTGTATTATTTCCGCTACCGATTATTGTTTCCCTTCTGCTTACAGAAGTAAAAAATATTCGCGCATCCCGTATGTACCAATCATTGATGTATTTACCGCACTTTCTGTCATGGTCGATTATCACGGGTATTTTCATGAGTGTATTCGCGACAGACGGCTTGGTAAATAACGTTCTTATTTTGTTTGGGATGGATGCAAGTGAGGCGGTGAATTGGTATACGGATCCATCAAAATTTGTTTTTTTGGTTTTGTTTACCGACGGATGGAAGGGAATAGGTTGGAGCAGTATCGTATATATTGCGGCAATCAATGCAATCAGCCCGGAGTATTACGAGGCATCGCGTTTGGATGGTGCAGGGAAACTCAGCCAAATTTGGTACATTACCTTACCGTTGATAAAAAATGTTATCGTAACAATGCTAATTATGCGCATCTGCTATATTATGGATGCCGGATTCGATCAGATTTATACCATGCATAATGCGGCAACAAGACCGGTATGGCAGATCATTGGTACGTACATATACGAAAAGGGTCTGCAGCAAGGGAATTATAGTTTCAGTACTGCAGTCGGGTTATTCAATTCAGTTGTTGCATTGATTATGATCCTTGTAGGGAATTTTGTAGCCAAAAAGATTTCCGGGAAAGGAGTGATTTGAATGAAATATGCGAGCAGAAGAAGTAACTTGTTGCGAGTAAGAAAACACGAAGGATTGGGTTTTTCGATTTTTGTGCATATTTTTATGACGGTGTTTATCTTGCTTTGTGTTTTGCCGTTTATTCATGTCATTGCTCTTTCTTTTTCCGGCGCGGGTTATGCGATTGGGCTTATTCCGCAGGGTGTAACTTTATACTCCTATAATGTTGTTTTTGAAGACAGTGGCTTTTTTCAGGCTTTTGGAATGTCTTTGATGGTTGCGGTTGTCGGTACTTTGCTTTCTGTATTGGTTAATTTTTTGGCGGCCTATGCTCTTTCAAAGCGCGATTTACCGTTCCGTAGATTTTTCAACTGCTTTTTTGTGATCATAATGTTGTTTTCGGGCGGTATCATACCGAATTTTTTGTGGTATAGGATCATCGGACTCGTTGATACACCGATTATCTTGATTCTTCCCATGGCGGTCCAATTCTATTATATTATGTTGATGACAACATATTTGGAGAATCTCCCACAAAGTATCGAAGATGCGGCATGTGTAGACGGCGCCGGGAAACTAACGTTGCTTTGGTATATCATTATGCCGATGGCTGTTCCCATTATTTTAACGGTTGCTTTGTATACGTTGGTGGGGTATTGGAATAATTATCAGCTTGCGTTGTATTACTTGCCGACCAGAACAGAGTATTATCCGCTATCGATGTTTATTTTGAACTTCATTAATGGCAGCGCTATCAATGACTATGTCGGAGATATCGAAAAGGCTAACCACAAAGACAATATAGAGGCGGCGCTTATTGTTTTATCAGTCATTCCAATTATAATAAGTTACCCGTTTTCATTGAAATATATTGTAAAAGGTAGTTTTGTCGGAGCTGTAAAAGAGTAACACAAAAGAAGTTTGGATGTATTTCCAAACTTCTTTTTGAAAACGAGGGGGTTTATAGATAATGACCTTTCGGTGGTGCAATGGAGAACGACAGTATTTCATTATTTTGTCGGACTATTTGGGTGACCTCGTCGAGCGCGGCGAGTATGACAGGACGGCGGCGATCGAGACCGCGCTGGACGTGTGCTATTTCAATATAAAGAGAAGGCTCGGCTTATGAAAATGACCTTTCGCTGGTACGGGGAGGGCGACAGCATCTCCCTGCAATACATAAAGCAGATCCCGAACATGTCGGGGGTAGTGACGGCGGTGTACGACACGCCCGTGGGCGGGGTGTGGGAGGAGAGCAAGATCGCCCGCCTGAAAAGCCTCTGCGACAAGGCGGGGTTGGAGATGGAAGTCATCGAGTCGGTGCCCGTGCATGAGGATATCAAACTGGGCAAACCTTTCCGCGATAAACTCATCGCGAACTACGCGCAGACGATACGGAACCTCGGCAAGTTCGGGGTGAAGTGCATCTGCTACAACTTCATGCCCGTGTTCGACTGGTTCCGCACAGACCTGCACTATGTGCAGGCAAACGGCGCGGAGTGCCTCGCGTACAAGGAGGCGGACTTCCGGAAGCTGGACAAGCGCAACCTGCGCCTGCCCGGCTGGGACGAGAGCTACACGCCCGAACAGCTGAGCGGATTGCTCAAAGAATACGAGGGCATGACGCACGAACAGCTCTTTGAGAACCTCGTGTATTTCTTAAAGGGCGTCCTGCCCGCGTGCGACGAGACGGGGATCAACATGGCGATCCACCCGGACGATCCGCCGTGGGACATCTTCGGGCTGCCGCGCATCGTGGGGCGGGAAGCGGACTACGACAGGCTGTTCGCCGCCGTACCGAATAAGCACAACGGCATCACCTTCTGCACGGGGAGCCTGGGCGCGGGCAGGTTCAACGACCTGCCGAAGATGGCGGCAAAGTATGCGGATAGAATCTACTTCGCCCACCTGCGGCAACTCAAATTCGTGAACGAAACGGACTTCTACGAGAACGGGCATCAGACGAACTGTGGGAGCGTGGATATCTATGCCATCGTAAAGGCGCTTGTGGAGAACGGGTTTGACGGGTACGTCCGCCCCGACCACGGCAGGAACATCTGGGGCGAGGACGGAAAGCCCGGGTACGGCTTATATGACCGCGCGCTCGGCGCGGCGTATCTGAACGGCATGTTCGAGGCGGTGGAGAAGGACAGGAAATGAAAGACGTGTTGCAGAAAATAGAACAGGTCAAGCTCGTTCCCGTGGTGACGATACAAAAAATCGAGGACGCGGAAGAGATGCTCGGCGCATTGGTCGCGGGCGGGTTGCCTGCGGCGGAGATCTGCTTCCGCACCGACTACGCGGAAGCGGCGATAAGGCTGGCGGTGAAAAAATACCCCGAAATGCTCGTAGGGGCGGGCACGGTGATAAACAAAGAGCAGTGCGAGCGTGCGATCGGGGCGGGGGCGAAGTTCATCGTCTCGCCCGGGCTGTCCGAAGAAGTCGCCAAAGTTTGCAGGGAAAAGAATGTGCCGTACCTTCCCGGGGTCGTTACGCCCACGGAGATCATGCAGGCGCTTTCGCTGAATTTGACGTATCTCAAATTCTTCCCCGCAGGCAGTTTCGGCGGGCTGAACACCATAAAGGCGCTGTCGGCGGCGTTCCCGCAGGTGCGGTTTCTGCCCACGGGCGGGGTGAACCTTGCAAACATGAACGAATACCTTTCCTTCCCCAAGATCTTCGCCTGCGGCGGCAGTTGGATGATGCAGGGGAGCAGAGAGGAGATAGCGGAAAAAACGCGCGCGGCGGTGCTTGCCGCGAAAGGAGAGGAGAAATGAAACTTCCGTTCAAAGTAGATCTGAGCAAAAAGGTGATCGCGGTCACGGGTGCGGGCGGGGTCATCTGCGGCGAATTTGCGCGCGCTCTCGCGGCGTGCGGCGCGAAGGTCGCGCTCCTTGATATCAATTTCGACGCGGCGAAGAAGATCGCGGACGAGATCGGCGACAAAGCCATCACAGTGCGCTGCGATTGTCTGAATAAGGACAGCATCATTGCCGCAAAGGAGAACATTGAAGAGGCGTTCGGCAAGGTGAATTTCCTCATCAACGGCGCCGGCGGGAACAACCCGAGGGCTACGACGGACAACGAGACGATGACCGCGGACACGCAGGGGGTAAAGGACTTCTTCAAGCTCGAAGAGAGCGGCATTAAGTTCGTGTTCGACCTGAACATCACGACGGCGTTCCTCGTCACGCAGGTGTTCGCGGAGGACATGGTCAGGACGGGCGGGAATATCATCAACATAAGCTCGATGAACGCGTTCCGCCCGCTCACAAAGATCCCCGCATATTCTGCGGCGAAGGCGGGTATCTCGAACTTCACGCAGTGGTTGGCGGTGCACTTTGCGCCGTGCAATATCCGCGTGAACGCGATCGCGCCGGGGTTTTTCGTGACCAACCAAAACCGCGCGCTTTTGTACAACGAGGACGGCACGCCGACGGCGCGGACGGGCAAAATTTTAGCCGCGACGCCGATGAAAAAGTTCGGGGAGATCGGCGACCTTTTAGGCGCGCTCCTGTGGCTTGCGGACGACAGGGCGAGCGGGTTTGTGACGGGTACGGTCATCCCCGTGGACGGCGGGTTCGCCGCATACAGCGGGGTGTGACGGTTTTCAGCGGAAGGGAAAGGAGAGCCGAAAATGAAAGTAGTGACGCTCGGAGAGATCATGCTGCGGCTGACGCCGCGCGGTTTTGCGCGGCTGGTGCAGGCTGGGGAGTTTGAAGCGCGGTACGGCGGCGCGGAGGCGAACGTCGCGGCGGCGCTCGCGAACTGGGGCGAAGAGGCCGTGTTTGTGAGAAAGGTGCCCGCAAACGAGCTCGGGCAGGCGGCAGTCAATTCGCTGCGCGCGGCGGGCGTGGACACGCGCCATGTGCTGCGCGGCGGGGAGCGGCTGGGGCTGTACTACGCGGAGCGCGGCGCGGACAGGCGCACGGGCAAGGTCGTGTACGACAGGGCAGATTCCGCGTTCGCGCTCTCCCGCGCGGAGGAATACGATTGGGACGGCATCTTCGAAGGTGCGGGCCGCTTCCATATCACGGGTATCACGCCCGCGCTGGGCAGGAACGCGGAGGCGGTCGCGCTTGCCGCCTGCAAGGCGGCGAAGGAGCACGGTGCCGCCGTCTCGCTCGACGTGAACTACCGCAGCAAGCTGTGGGGGAAGGAGCGGGCGGCGAAGGCGCTGGAAAAACTGTTCGCGTATGTGGACGTGTGCATCGTCAACGAAAACCACGCAAGAGAGCTGTTCGGGTGCTCGGACGAGCGCACGCTCGCGGAGCGGTATAATTTTGCGTGCGTGGCGTTCACCTACCGCAGGACGCAGGACGCGCTGCACAACAGCATCTGGGGCAGCTTGTACGCGGGCGGGGAGCGGGTGCTGAGCCGCCGCTACGAGATGGAGATGATCGACCGCATCGGCGGGGGCGATGCGTTCGCGGCGGGGCTCCTCTATGCGCTCGGGCACGGGTTTGAACCGCAGAAGGCGGTGGACTTCGCCGAAGCTGCGAGCTGCTTCAAACATTCGGTGGAGGGCGACGTCTGTTTCGCCTCGGCAGAGGAGATCGCTGCCCTCTGCAGCGGCAGCGGCGGGCAGATCGAGAGATAGCGGCGGGCATCCGGCGCAAAGGAGCGGAAAAATGGCAAGGAGCGGAAGAGCTGTTCTGTATATCCCCGACGATGGGGTCGGGGAGCGCGCGGCGATGGCGCGCACGACGCACCTGGCGATCTCTGCGCACCAGGATGACATCGAGTTCATGGCATACGCGCCCATCGCGGCGTGCTTCGGGCAGGCGGACAAGTGGTTTTCGGGCGTGGTGGTGACGGACGGCGCGGGGAGCCCGCGCAGCGGATTGTACGCCGACTACACCGACGAGGAGATGAAAGAAGTCCGCATCGCCGAGCAGAAGAAGGCGGCTTGTGTGGGCGAGTACGGCTTTCTCGCCATGCTCGGGCACCCCTCGAAGGAAGTTAAAGACCCGCAGAACACGGCGATCGCGGAGGAGCTTGCGGAGATCATACGTTCGGCAAAGCCGAAGTTTCTTTATACGCACAACCTTGCGGACAAGCACGAGACGCACGTCGCGACGGCATTGAAAGTGCTCGCGGCACTGCGCGCGTTAAAACCCGAAGAACGTCCCGAAAAGGTGTATGGCTGCGAAGTGTGGCGCGACCTCGATTGGATGTGCGATGACGAGAAAGTGTACCTCGACTGCAGCCTGCACCCGAACCTCATGCGGTGCTTGTCGGCGGTGTTCGACAGCCAGATCGTCGGTGGCAAGCGGTACGACCTCGCGGCGGAGGGGAGGCGGCTCGCCAACGCGACGTTCAGCGCGAGCCATGCGTGCGATACCTATTCGGCACTTAACTACGCCATGGACTTAACGCCGCTCATGGACGAAAGGACGGATATAGAGGAATATATCACGGGCTATATCGATCGGTTCAGACGGTCTGTCACGGAGACGCTGCGGAAGTTTTTATAGGGGAAAGCCAAATGAAAATTATCATTACAAAGGACTATGAAGAACTCTCCGCAAAGGCAGCGGAGGTCCTGCTGGGCGTGGTGGAGCAGAACCCGCGGGCGGTGCTCGGGCTTGCGACGGGCACGACGCCGCTGGGGCTGTATGCCAGAATGATCGCCGACCACAGGGAGAACGGCACGGATTATTCGCAGATCCGCACGGTGAATCTGGACGAGTACAAGGGCTTGCCCGAAATGCACGGGCAGAGCTATGCGTATTTTATGCGAAAGAACCTGTTCGAGGGTTTAGGCATAACACCCGGACAGACGAACATAGAGGACGGCACGGCGGAGGATGCAAAGCAGGAGTGCGCGCGGTACGACGCGCTGCTCGAAGCGCTCCCGCGGGATATCCAGCTTTTGGGCTTGGGGAGCAACGGGCACATAGCGTTCAACGAGCCGGGAACGCCGTTCGGGAGCGGCACGCACGTCGTGGCGCTTGCGGAGAGCACAGTGAAGGACAACGCACGGCTGTTTAAAGACATCTCCGAAGTGCCGCGCAAGGCTTTCACGATGGGGATAAGGCAGATCATGCAGGCGAAAAAGGTACTTATCTTAGCAAGCGGCGCGAACAAGGCGGAGGCTGTATACAAAATGGTAAAGGGAGAAGTGACGGAGAAAGTCCCCGCGTCCGTGTTACAACTGCACCCCGACTGTACCCTCATCGCGGACGAAGCGGCGGGCGGAAAGCTGTGACGGCGGTGCGGCATTTTTCGGAATGCGGCAGCCAAGTCCGCGCAAGACCTGTACGGACGGACCGTTTGTTCCGTCGCCCCGTCGGAAAGCTTACGGGGCCTATCCGTTATTAAGAAAGATATATCATTGAAATCCCATGCGGGTGCGGTTTGTGACGCAGCTTCTCGTACAGCCGCGGTTTGTGACGCAGCTTCTCGTACAGCCGCGCACGATGTTACGGAAAACTGAATTTTTGTGCGGAGGCGCCGCCGATCTTTACGATCGGCGGCTTATTTTTATGTGTTTTTTCGGACGGGCGGCGCGGAAGCGCCGCTTTTTTTTGTTTTTGCGCGGTATGGAGCCGCCCGTTTTGCGGGCGGGAGGGGAGGGCGTTGCCGCCCTTCTTTTTCTTTGCTTTTGACGTGCGCCCCTCCGCGCGGCAGCGCGGAGGGGCGCAAACGATTGCTAAAACGTAGGATTGCCGCGCCGCCGCTGCGCGATGGAAAGTTTAAGAAAAGTTTCTAAATCTTTTAGGAAATGTTTAGAGAATAGCTATTTTTGTTTAGATTTTACGGTATTTACAAAAAATTTTCTTATGCTATCATAGATTTGGAAAGAAAATCTTTAAAAAAGAGGTGGCAACGTGTTTTTCAAAAAGTATGAAAAAAATCCCATTCTTGTTAAAAACGAGGCGAACGATTGGGAGAGCCTGTGCGTCCTGAACCCCGCCGTCATCTATGACGACGACGGCAAGTTCAAGATGCTTTACCGCGCGGCGGGGAACGACGAGACGCATTACATCCATCTCGGGCTCGCGGAGTCGGAGGACGGTTTTCACTTTGAGCGCATGAGCGATTCCCCCGTGCTCTCGCCCACGCCCGACAACTACGATTCGGGCTGCATCGAGGATCCGCGCCTGATCAAGATCGGGGAGTGGTACTACCTGACCTACGCCTCCCGCGCATACGCGCCGGGACAGTACTGGAAGGCGGGCTGGAAGTTCCTCGGCGACCCGCCCGAAGGCGGCCCGCGGTTCCTCTGCGAAAATTCTTCGCTCACCAGCCTTGCGATCAGCCGCGACCTGCGGCACTGGAAGAAACTCGGGCGCATCACCGATTCCCGTTTTGACGATAGAGACGTCATCCTCTTCCCCGAAAAGGTAAACGGCAAATGGGTGAAACTCTCGCGCGGCATGGAGCGCTGCGGCGAGGGGTATCCGAACAAAAATCCCGCGATCTGGATCAGCTTTTCGGACGACATGATGGAGTGGGACAACTACACCCTCCTCATGCAGGGCGAGCAGCCCTGGGAGGACAAGAAGATCGGCGGGAGCTGCCCGCCCATCAGAACGGAGAAGGGCTGGTTCTTCATCTATCACGGCGTGGCAAACAGCGACGGTGCGTACCGCGTCGGCGCGGTGCTCCTCGACCTCGACGACCCGACGAAGGTGCTCGCGCGGACGAAGGACTTCCTTATGGAGCCCGAATTCGACTTCGAGACGCAGGGCTTCTACAACGGGTGCGTGTTCCCGACGGGCAACGCGGTCGTGGACGGGACGCTGTATGTGTACTACGGCGCGGCGGACAAGAATATCTGCGTCGCGACCTGCGATTTCGATGAGCTTTTGGACTATCTCACCGTGAACTGCAAAAGATAAGGAGGAAAGGCGATGAAAAGATTTGCAAAAATTCTGTGCGCGCTTCTGGCGGCGATCCTGCCGCTGGGCGCGTTTGCCGCCTGCGGCGGCGCCGCGTCGGACGTGCTGTACGTTCTCTCGTTCAAGCCCGAATACGACGAGATCTTTGAAGAGGTGAACCAGATCTTTCTGGACGAGCACCCCGAGATGAGCTCCGTCGACTACCGCACGGTGGATACGAACAACTACAACTCCGTGTTCACCTCCCGCATCCAGAGCGGGTACCTCGACGTGTTCACCTCCGAAGTCACCTACATGATGCAGGGCTCGAACAACTACATGGAGCCGCTCGAACACAGGGACTACATGGACGACGTGAAGGACGAATACCTCACGCTCGGCAGTTTTTACGACCCCTCCGAAGGCGGGGAGGCGGAGCTTCTGACCATGCCCATCGAGCGGGTGGCGAACGTCGTCTACTACAACAAGGACATTTTCGAGGAGTACGGGCTCAGCGAACCCACGACGTGGGAAGAGTTCTGCTCGGTCTGCCAGACGTTCAGCGACGCCACTAAATATCCCGTTGCGGGCAAGAGCAGGATCGAGTCTCCCATCATCTTCGGCGCGCGCTCCGAGTGGCCCGCAATGGCTATTTTAAACTCCGTCGTGGCGGACGTCATCGGCATCAACCAGCCCGACTTCTTCGACGAGATCGTCAATTACGACACGAATACAAATATCCGCTTCAACAACGCCAACTGGGTCGAGGTCTTTGAAAAGACGCAGCAAATCGGGACCGACTACGTTGACAGCGACATCTACGGGCTGGATTATTCCTTTGCCGCGACCTATTTCTCGATCGGCAACACGACGAACAACTCGTGGTATCCGATGATGATCGACGGCACGTGGGTCAATTCGCAGATCACGGCGGAGTTCGAAGTGGGCGCGTTCGCGCTGCCCGCCGTCAGCGACCCGACCAACGCCGAGGGAAAGAAGAACCTCTCCGTCAAGACGGGCGCGACCCTCTCCGTGTTCAACCGCTCCAACAAGAAGGACGCCGCGCAGGATTACATTGAGATCTTTTTCCGCGACGAGATCTATCAGAAGTTCGTGGACTTTGCAAAGACGCCCTCCGTCAAGGAGACGGTCGAACAAACGGACACGCTCGTGAACAGCATCTTCGACGAGAACAAATATACCTTCGTCGAGGCGTACGATTCGCGCATGCCGCGTTATTTCCCGCTCGTCTCCGCGTCCGAGGTCGTTGCGCTCATGAAGGGGCAGATTACGGCGCAGACGGTGGCGGACACCCTGCAGAACCAGGTGGAGCTGAACAAAGTCGACTGGCAGGAATACACGCAGCTTTCGCACACGAAGAGCTGAGGAGGGAGGCGCATTGAGGACGATCAAACAAGAGAGCGGCGGGATGCGGACCATGAGAAAGAGCAGGCTGAAGACGACGCCGCTGGTCAACCCGTATGTGGCGATTGCGGCGACGCTGCCCGCGCTCCTCAGCATCTTTGTGCTGGCGATGCTGCCCGCGGTCATCAACCTTGCGATCAGCTTTACCGACTATCACGGCGTGGGGCAGCCCTTCGAGTTCGTCGGGTTTGAGAACTTTGTCCGCGTCTTTCAGGTGCAGAACGCCGCGGTCGGCGTGTGGGATTCGCTGCTCAACACCCTCGTCTTTTCGGTGTGCGTGGTGCTGATCCAGCAGCCCCTCTCGCTGGGCATGGCGCTCATCGTCAACCGCAAGTTCAAGGGGCGCTCCTTCTTCCGCGCACTGTACTTCATGCCGACCATTCTCGGCGTCTCCGTCGTCGGCTTTACCTGGCAGCTCATGTTCGACCCCGTTTCGGGCCCGATCGCGACCCTGCTTTCGCGGTTCGGTACGTCCTCCGCGCTTCTGGGCGAGGAGGGGCTGAGCATGGCGCTCGTCATCATCGTGGCGATCTGGGCGAACTTCGGCTATGCGATGGTCATCTATATCGCGGGGCTGTCCAACATTTCGGAGGACGTGCGCGAGGCGGCGCAGCTCGACGGCGCGGGTTCCTTCAAGCTGTTCTGGTACGTGACGCTGCCGCTGCTCAAGAGCACGCTCGCCATCAACTTCTGGATCTCCATTTCGGGCACGCTCTCCATGTACGACATCATCTACGTGCTGACCAACGGCGCCGCGGGCACGACGACGCTCGCGCTGTATATCTTCAAGCTGGCGACGAACAGCTCCTCCAACCAGGGGCAGGCGGCGGTGCTGTATATCTACTTCTCCGTCTTCGTCACCGCGGTCATGCTCATTTTCAACTTCCTGTTCCGCAGAAAGGAAAAGGAGGTGAAGGCATGAAAGAGGGTGCCGTCAAAGTAAAAAAACTGCGCAAAGAGCCGGTCTGGGTGACGATCCTGTGCACGGCAGCGCTCATCCTCATGGCGCTCGTCATGGTCTTCCCGCTGCTGCTCGTCCTGAACGTCTCTTTAAAGACGCAGACGGAGTTCAACCAGAACCCTTCGGGCATCTTCGACTGGAAGCCGATAGGGGAGCTGTTCTCCAACTATTCCTACGCCTTCGAGCGCATGAATATCTTCGGCAGGCTGCTGTACACCGTGGCGATGACGGTCGGCTCCGCGCTCATCTCCTGCGTCGTGGTCACGCTGGTGGCGTACCCGCTCGCGCGCAACCACTTCAAGGGTTCGGGCAAGGTGTTCGGGTTCATCCTCATCTCCATGTTCTTACCGGGCAGCCTTGTCGCGAATATCTTCCTCGTGCAGAACCTCGGGCTGTACAACAATCCCGTCGTGCTCATCATCTTCTGGGGGTTCGGCGGGCTGACGGTGTATATCTTCATGACCATGCAGTTCATCTCGGAACTGCCCAAAGACCTCGACGAGGCGGCGTTCATCGACGGCTGCGGCTACTTCCGCTACATCTTCCAGTTCGTCATCCGTCTGAGCCTGCCCATCCTCTCCACGGTGTTCATCTTAAAGCTCGTCGGCGCGTGGAACGACTTCCTCACGCCGTACATCTACCTGATCGAGGACAGGTTCATGACGATCTCGACGGGTCTGTTCGCCTTCCGCGGGCAGTTCTCGTCCAACTGGCCGGGGCTCGCCGCGGCGACGTTCTCGGTCGCACTGCCCGTCATCATCCTGTATGTGTTCCTGCAAAGGTACATCATCGAAGGCATGGCGGCGGGTGCGCTGAAAGGATAGGTGCCATGAAGAAAGTGACGTTTCAGACGATCGCCGATTCCCTCGGCGTATCCAAGGGGCTCGTCTCCCTCGCCATGCGCGACAAGTACGGCGTGAGCGAGGAGATGCGCTCGAAGATCGTTTTGAAGTCCATCGAGCTGGGCTACGAATTCAAGAATGCGGCAAAGGGGCAGAAGCGGAACATAAAACTGCTTGTCAAGAACATGGGCATCCTCAACGAGGATTTCTGGCGGCGGTGCATCCTCGGCATCGAGTCGGAGTGCAACCGCGAAAAGCTCTCCTTCTCCATCCTCGGCTGGATGAGCATCAAGGGAAGCGAGGACTTTTCGGTCAGCCTGATGGACGAGAAGTGCAGCGGCGTCATCGTGCTCAACCAGTGCCAGCCCGCCGTGGTGGAGAAGATCGACCGCCTCGGGCTGCCCGTCGTGTTCGTGGACATGATCAATCCGCTCGACATCCCGTCCGACCAGGTCATGGCGAACAACTTCAATGCGGGCATGCAGGCGGTGCGCTACCTGCTCGACAAGGGGCACCGCGAGATCCTGCTCTTCGGGAACACGGAGTACAGCTACTCCTTTTTGCAGCGGTTCTACGGCTGCGCGAAGATGGTCAAGCGCGCGCAGCGCGTAGGCGAAAAGATCGTCTGCCACAAGATCGCGGACTGCGAAAAGACGCACCTTATCGACGGCGTGTATCAGGACGACGAGAGCGACCTGTGCAACGACGCGGCGCTGTGCCGCTTTCTCGACGGCGGGGAGAAGGTCACTGCGGTTGTCTGTTTCAACGACAGCATCCTGCGCCGCGTGCTGTGCATCTTCAAGAAGCGGGGCATCCGCGTCCCCGAGGACATCTCCCTCATCAGCATCGACAACGTGCAGTGCTCGGAGGACAATGACGTGACCTCCGTCGACATTCCCAAAACGGAGCTGGGCATACAGGCGGTGCGCCTTCTCATGGACCGCCTCGAAAACAGGCGGAGCAATTCCGTCAGTCTCGAACTCAATACGACGATCGTCGAAAGAAATTCTGTAAAGGAGCTGCATCATGAAAAAATTTAGAGTGCTTTCAGTCATCTTTGCGCTGCTGCTTGCGCTGGGCATTTTCGCCGCCTGCGGCGAAGAAAAGGATCCCGGCGGGCCTTCCGACCCGGAGACCCCGAATACGGGCGACGAGGAAGAGGAACTCCCCGAATACGACGGGAACGGCAACCGCTACGTAGACCTTGTCACCGTGACCGACACGGGTACGACGTACAACGGCATCAACGCCTATATCGACGGATACGCCGACCTTCCCGCCTTCGAGGACGTGCATTCCTCGACGGCGTTCGAATTCGGCGACAGGGATCCTGCCGACGTGCTCGGGTTCGTGCATGCGGGCGGGCAGTACAACTTCACCGAACAGCCCTACCTCACCGAGGGCGCCAACCTCATCGCGCGCGACATCGGTTCGCACGTCATCAAGCTGTTTTTGGGCAGCGACATCGCCGACCAGTACTCCTTCAACGAGACGTGGGGCAGCCATGACAGCCTTGCGGACCTCGTGCAGGAAGACGAGATCGACGCCGTGTTCAGCCGCGCGGACCTCAATACTTATATCATCGTCACCTACGAGATGGACCGCCTGCAGTGGGACAGTACCGCTGCCGTTTCGCAGAGCGAGCTTGAACGCGTGCAGAAGGAATTTTCCGACCTGACGACGCACCTCATCCGCGCCTACAACGACACGGGCAAGACCTTCGTGCTGCAGAATTGGGAGGGCGACAACGAGCTGCGCGAAGCGCTCGCCAAGACGACGGACGAGACGACGGAGCAGACGATCATCGACAACTATATCGCCTACAACAACGCGCGGCAGGCGGGCATCACCGCGGCGCGCGAGGCGCTGTTCGCAACGGGCAGCTATGCGAATATCAACGTGTACGGCGCGCTGGAGATCAACTATATCTCCTATGACGCGCCCGAGAAAAAGCTCGTCGACTACGTCGTGCCCCATTCGGATGCGGATCTCTTCTCCTTCTCCGACTGGTCCACGAGCAATGCGAACCTTGCCAAAGACCTCGCGTATTATTTAAGCAAGATCAACGAGAACGAGGACAGGCAGGGCGAAAACGCCGCGACGATGAACGACATCTACCTCGGCGAATACGGCAGGAAGGAGAGCACCGCAGGGGAGGAGAACCAGTTCTCCTACGCCGTCGAGACGGCGAAGATCGCCGTCAACGCGGGCGTGCGCTGGGTCTGCTACTGGACGCTCATGTGCAACGAGCGCACGGAGGCGTCCACCTCCCGCCCCGTCAATTCGGATATGGAGGGCTTCTGGCTCATCAAGCCCGACGGCACGATCACAAAGACGTTCTGGTACTTTAAGGGGCTTTTGGAGGACAAGAACTTCCTCGCGGGCGACGGCGTCTCCGGAGAGGTGGAAAAGCCCGCGCTCGTGCTGCGCCTGCCCGCAGAGCAGGCGGAGGCAATTCCCTTCCCCGAGAACGAGAGCGATATTCTCTTCTATGACAACTTCGACGACGTAGACCTCGACGGGAATCCCGCTCTCGAGCTCAACGAGAAGTGGGAGGACCATTCGGACGGTCTGCAGTACGACCATGTGCGCGCCGCCGACCAGCCGAAACTCTCGCGCTATTTCGAAAAGTACGGGCTGACCCCCGAGATCGGGTTCACGGTCGTGCAGAAACAGGAGAACAACCCCGAGGAGGAGTACATCCAGTATGAAGTCGTGCGCGCCTCTGCGGACGCGGAGGGCAAGTTCCTCATCCAGGGATTTTTGTACGACCCGACGCCCAAGTCTATCCTGCGCGTGGACGGCACGACGAACGGCACCACCTGGGAGACGCTCGAATCGGTGTACGTCATGGACAAGGCGGGCGAGTACGGCTATCTGTACGTCACGACCGTCGTGCCCGTCGGCTATACGAGCGTGCGCGTGGTGTTCACGAACACGAAGGCGGGGAACTCGTGGGATCCGCTGGTCTGCCGCGTGCTGTTCGTGAAATAAAGGCATAAAACGGAGCGAACCGCCGCCTCCGCGGAGGCGGCGGAAAAATACAAGAGAGCTAAAAAAAGGAGGAAGACAGATGAAAAAATTTGCGGTCGCAGTGCTTGCGGCACTGCTGACGGTCTCCTGCATCGCGGCGGTCCCCGCAGCGGCGGCAGACGGACAGACGTACACCCTGCGCGACGAATTCGGCGCGGCGCCGCTTGCGCGGACGCTCTCCGAAAACATGGAGCGCACGGAGCTGAACAACGAGCTTTCGGGCTATTCGCGCTACGGGTTCGCCGCGCGCCTCAAGGCGGCGGGCGAGGACGGCGCGGACGAGAACAGGGGCTATATCACCTATGACGTGGACGGCGTCACGGAGGCGGAGGTCAGCGCGCTCGTCGCGGAGTCCAACTTCGGCTCCTATCACGGCTGGGGCGTTTCGCTCGGCGTGACAGAGGATGCCGCGGGCGTTCCGCTGAACAATATCAACAACATCAACCTCGATCTGATCTATCCCATGTATCTGAGCGAGGAGGGGCGGCCGTTCATCCATTACAATGACGGCAAGTGGTACGGCTATATCGCCGACCCGAAGTTCAGCTTCATTCCGCAGGATGCGGTCTCCGATGCGGGCACGAATCTGCGCGCGTTCACCGTTCCCGACGAGGTGCAGGGCGTCTATGACGAAGACGGCATGACGCTCCTGCAGAACGGGTATCTCTACCCGATGATCAACCTCGAGTATGCGACGGCGGAGGCGCCCGATACATGGATCCCCATGAGCCTCGATACGGAATCCGGAAACTATGACATCACCTCCGCGGAGTACGTCGGCGCGGACAAAATGTACGACGTGACGGTCAAGATCTCCAATATCCCCGCCGAGGCGGCGAAGATCCGTATCGGCGCGAACTATATCCGCGAGACGATCAAGCCCTCTGCGACGGGCGATCTCGAGGCGGACGTGTATCAGGATTTCCCCCGCGCCGCGTCCGATTCGCTGTTCGTCACGGGCGTCCACCTGACTCTCGATACCGAGTATACGGGCGGGTTTGAAGAGCTGCAGCAGACGGGCATCGACGCGGATCCCGCGAACATGAAGCGCTACTACGCGTACGGCGAGGCGTTCAGCGCGGAAGGCCTTGTGCTCTACGACGTGTATAACGGCGGCATCCGCGAGGAGAATGCGGATACCTCCTCCTTCACGGTGGACAGCAGCGCCTTATCCCGTATGACCCGGGCATCTACGCGATCAATGTCACGAAGGGTGATTACAGCGACTCGTTCAATGTGCAGGTCTCCGAACCGGATGCGCTCTCGCTGGATACCTCCGCGCTCGACCTCGAGATCGCGGCGGGCGAAACGTTCTCCGCCGAAGGGCTGGAGGTCAGCATCGTCTCATCCGTCAGCGGACGCGGCGAGGTCGCGGTGCCCCTCACGGCGGAACAGTACACCGTCGACGCAAGCGCCGTCAATGTGAAAAAGGACGGCACCTATACCGTCAGCGTCACATTCAATGAAGGCGAAGTTTCGCTCAGCGCGTCCTTCGACGTCACCGTATCGGGCAACGGCGCGGGCAGTGCGGCAGGCGGCGGCGACAATACTGTCTACATCGTCTGCGGCGTGGTCGGCGGCGTCATCGTCATAGGCGCGGCGGCGGCAGTCATCATCATTCTGCGGCGGAAACATTCATGAGGAAATTGATCTGTATTTTGCTTGCCTCGCTGCTTGCCCTGCTTGCAGGGTTTGCACTGGTCGGCTGCGCCGATGACGGCGCAGCCGATACGGGCGGCGGGAACGGAACGGAGCAGGACGATACGCCCGGCGGAGGGGAGGAGACCGGCATCACCGTGTTTGACAATTCGCAAAACCCGATCGCCGAGCGGCTGGGCATCACCTGCTGGGGGTGCCGCTACATGCCCGACCTCGGCGCGGAGGAAAACAGCCTGCTGCGCGGCGCGGAGTATATCCTCGAGGCGGGCGGCAAGGTCATCAAGCTCGCCTGCGGCGACCTCTCCGCGCAGTACCCGCTGGACGACTGGTCGGGCGTGACCTTCGAGCGCAGCGTCGACGTGTTCCGCCACGACGTGTTCCGCAAGCTCTTTGAAATGGACTTCAAGACCTTTTTCATCAGCGTTCCCGAGCGCAAAGCCATCAACTTCCGCGACGGCGTGAGCAAAGAGGAGGAGGCGTACGTCGAAGAGGAGTTCTATCGGATGACCAAGTACCTCCTCGAAACGTATAAGGGCAGCGGCAAGACCTTCATTTTGCAGAATTGGGAGACGGACAACGCGCTCTCCTATTCGATGAACGGCTCGGAGGACGACTACCTGCTGCTGTACAGCTATGCGGACTACTTCAACGCGCGGCAGGACGGCATCAACCGCGCGCGCGACGAGTTCGTCATGAGCAAGGAAAAGAACGTGTACGTGTTCGGCGCGATCGAGGTCAACAAGCTGAGCGATTCGTACACCCGCCCGAAGGCGGTCGATTACGTCGTGCCGAATACCTACTGCGACCTCTATACCTATTCGAGCTACGAATATAAGGACAGGGGCGTCGTGAGTTCCGCGCAGGACGTGTGCGATCAGCTCTCGGAGGCGCTCAGGTACTACGCGTCGCAGCTCCCCGCGGAGGAGAATTATCCGCAGCCCGTGTATTTCGGCGACAGGCGGCTCGCCGTCACCGAGTTCGGCTATCCCGACTACGCGGACGGCTATAAGGGAGAATGGCAGAAGATGGTCGCCGAAGGACACCTGCTCGCGGCAGAGGAGCTGGGGCTGCAGTACCTCGTGTACTGGCAGCTCTGCGACAACGAGGTCATCGGCGACAACGCATCCGCGATCAACCGCCTTTCCCCCGCCGAACTGCGCGGATATACCTTTGCGCCCGGCGATCTGAACGGGTTCTGGCTGCTCCGTCCCGACGGCGTAAAGACGTACACCTATAACTATTTCAGGCAGGCGATGCTGCAGGATTCGGCGTCGGCAGAGGCGGAAAAGCCGTCCGCGTGGACGGCGTCGTAAAAAATCGGCGGCAAACAAACGGCGGCGCGCCGCCGCGCGGCGGAACTTTCCGCCGCGCGGAGCGGCGCAATAAAAAACGGAGAAACCGTTGCAGGGCCATAAAAATCGTTTCGCAAAGCGGTACCGCTTTGTTGCGTATGGAATACGCAACAAAGTTCTTTGGCGGAGAAAAGTGCCGCAGGCGTGCGGTCGGCATGGTCGAAAGCACGGAACAATGTAAATTTATAAGGAGGAACAGATGAAGAAGATCATAGCGATTTTGCTGTCGCTGTGTCTGGCGGTCCCCGTCGTGTTCGCGGCATGCGGCATGTGGTCGGAACAGGCAGACGCGGCAGAGCTGACCGTCGTGACGGAGGGGGGTGACTACGACGTCGTCGTCTACGGTGCGACGAGCGCGGGCGTCACCGCCGCCATCGCGGCAAAGAAGGAGGGCGTGAGCGTGCTGCTCATCGCCCAGACCGACCTCATCGGCGGGCTTACGAGCTCCGGGCTCGGCGCGACCGATATGGCGAACGAGAAGGTCGTCGGCGGGCTTTCGTACGAGTTCTACAACCGCATGTACGAGTACTATCTCGACGATGCGGCGTGGACTTCGCAGACGCGCGAAGAGTACTTTGAGGCGCTCGGCGTGAATATTTACAGCGGCAAGGACGACGGGCTGCGCATGCAGTGGGTGTTCGAGCCGCACGTGGCGGAACAGATCTTCCGCGAGATGCTCGCAGACTACGGCGTGCCCGTCATCTTCAACGAGAGGATCGACCTCGATACGGGCGTCGTCATGGACGGCACGCGCATTCAGAAGATCGTCACCGAGAGCGGCAAAGAGTTCGGCGCGAAGGTGTTCATCGACTGCTCCTATGAGGGCGACCTCATGGCGGAGGCGGGCGTGACGTACGTCGTCGGGCGCGAGGCGAACAGCGAGTACGGCGAGACGATGAACGGCATCCTGCCCAACAACGGCGAAGTGGAGACGGCAAGCCCCTTCATCGTCGAGGGCGACCCGAACAGCGGGCTGCTGCCCTTCATCGAGGACGGCTCGCTCGGCGCGACGGGCTCTGCGGACAGCCGCGTGCAGGCGTACTGCTTCCGCTTTACGCTCAGCACCGACCCCGACAACATGGTGCCCATCACCAAGCCCGAAAACTACCACCCCGAGTGGTACGAGACGCGCGCCCGCATTCTGCAGGCGAACCCCGATGCGGGAAACGAGCTGACGCTGAGCAAGATGCCCAACAACAAGACGGATACCAACCATGCGGACTTCGTCGGCATGAGCTACGAGTATGCGGACGGCGACTACCTCAGCCGCAAGAACATAGAGGACGACCACAGGGACTACGTGCTCGGGCTGCTGTACTTCTATGCCTATGACGAGCGCGTGCCGCTTTCCATCCGCGAGGAGATGCGCACCTACGGGCTTGCCAAGGACGAATTTACCGAGAACGGCAACTTCCCCGTGCAGATCTACCTGCGCGAGGGCAGGCGCATGGTCAGCAACTATGTGATGAGCCAGAGCGACGTCATTTCGGCGTCTATCCCCGGCTCCATTCAGAAGACGACCGCGCCGCATTCGGTCGGGCAGGGGTTCTATTGGTTCGATTCGCACCGCGTCTCCTACTTCCTGATCGAGTACAATTCGGGCAGCGGCGTCTCCTACGGGTATCAGACGGACGGCAACTTCTGGCAGTCCCGCAGGGATTATCCCATCTCGTATGAGTCCATCCGCCCGAAGAAAGAGGAGTGCGTCAACCTGTACGTGCCCGTCTGCCTCTCCGCTACGCATGCGGCGTACGGCTCCATCCGCATGGAGACGACGTACATGATCGTGGCAGAGTCCGCAGGCACCGCCGCGGCGATGAGCGTGCAGGAGATGGAGAGCAACGCCGATTTCTGCGTGCAGGATCTCAGCTATGCCGATCTTGCGGCGAAACTTGCGATGAACGGGCAGCTCCTCGGCGACATCGTGGTCGACGAAGGCGAACTGACCGACAGCGAGCTCGCCGTGCTCAAACTCAGCATGTACGACCTGCTCGACGGCGTGAATGCAGACGTGCTGTACACGGCGGTTTCGGAAGAGGGCGCGTTCAATACGCCCGAGAGCGTGGGGGCGGTGCAGACCGTGCTGTACAACGCGGCGAAGAAGATCGACCCCGAGGCGCAGCTTGCGGACACGCTGGAAGTGCTCACCAAGGGCGGGCTCTCCTTCAACACTTCGAATTGGGAGGCGCTGTTCTCGGGCGAACTGCCCGCGTCCCTCGCCAAATCGGACGTCATCTCCATTTTCAACCTTGTCACGAACCTGTTCGCGCAGGGCATCCCCACCAGCTATATCACGCAGTGGGTGAACTACTTCCATGACAACGGCATCATCGACGCCGAGATGCGCGACTACTTCGACGACCACGCCATCAAGGGCGGGACCTGCGATACGCAGGAGACGCGCGCGCTGCTCATCGCAATCGCGCGCACCATCGAGCCGAGCGTCAGCGATGGCGACAGCGCCCTGCAAATTTATGTGAGCACGGGCATGATCGGAAACACCGCGCAGTGGACGGGCATCTTCGACGGCACGGCTGCACAGGCGAGCGGCTCGAACCTGAATACGCTGCTCAGCCGCGCGTACAATTACCTTTCCTCCAACGAGAGCAGGTGGCAGGGCAGGATCGGCACCGCCGTCCTCGACTATCTCGTTGAAAAGGGCGTGCTCGACGAAGCGGACACCGATGCGTACAGCGCGCTGCTTTCGGGCACGCGCGACGGCTCGACCGTTGCGGCGGACACGGCGAAAGCGGTCATCGTGAACGGCGCGAAATATTTCGATCCCGCGGCGACGGAGACGGACGCGCTCGAAGTGCTTGCGGGCGTCGATGTCGACACAGCGGGTGTTGCGGGCGTCATGAGCGGCACGGCGGCGTAAGGCGCGGCGATGCGCAGCTTTTTGGCGGCGCTCGCGGACGCGATCGAAACGACGCCCGTCACGCGGCCTCTCACCGAGAGCGACATGCAGGTGTTCGAGACGCTCGGCATTCTCACGACCACCGAGACAGAGGGCTATATTGCGGATGCCGTGACGGGTTCCGCTGTCGACGCGACGGCGTTCGGCGACTTCCTCAGCAAGATCTCCAGCCGTCTGACCGTCTCCGGTTCGACGTATGCGGAGAAGCTGTTCACGGCGGGCGCCATTTCCGAAGTGCAGCGCGACGCGCTTGCCGCAATGTCCGGCACGCTCGACGGCGCCATGGCGAATTCCATCATCCGCTCGGTCGCGGAGTATGTGGAGGAGAACAACGCGGGGCTGTCTTCGGAGAACGTGACGTTCCTCACGCAGAACAACATTGCCTCGGCGGATGACGCGCTCGGCTTGGTCTCTACCTTCGGGTTCGTGCCCAAAGAACTTGCGCAGAAACTCTTTATCGGGCTGGCGCAGTACATCGACGACGCCGACCCCGAAACGGTGACGGATATAAACACGGCGATCGACCTGCTCGCGGACATCAACGCGATCAGCAATGCGCAGAGCTGGAAGGACAGCTTTGCGGGCGAGGGTACTGCCGTGTTCGGCAGCGACTGCCTGACGATCGTGAACATCGCCTGCACCTTTGCGTCGGGCACGCTCGAGGACTACCGCTACCTTGCGGAGAACGGGCATATCACGGCGGAAGAGGCTGTGTACTTTGTGCGCAGCGGCAACACGGGCAGGACGGCAAATCTGGCGCAGGTCAAGACGCTGCTCTACAAACTCGCCGCGGCGATGGATACGGACGGCAGCGTCTCGCAGGAGAATGCGCAGAGCATTGCAGACGAATTTGTTTCGTCGGGCGTGACAAGCGGCGCAGACTTCTGGCTCACCGTACTCAACACCTCCGGGGAGACGTGGCAGGTCGAAAACCTGCCGACGCTGGTCCGCAACGCAACCGTGCGCATCAAAGCGGTGGACGAGAGCGGCGGCGAGATCTCCGTGCTCCCCGACGAAGTGCTCGATTACTTCGTGGAGCAGGGAATCATCACTGATGACTATAACAGAGATACAGTGAAAGCTGAAGCGCAGGCAGGGAAGACACCATCGAGCAAGAGTGAAGTCAAAAACATGCTCGTCCGCGCATTCCGCAAGGTTACTGGTTCAGCCGGATTGACGGCGGGGACTATAGAAACGGGTCTTAGCAAATATGCTCGCGATTTCACGTTCAGTGACGATGACAGTTTTGAGAACCCTTCCGAGACGCGCACATACTGGTACAGTTTCTTTGCGACTTCGACGGCGGATCTTGCAAGTTTCCCGCTGGACGGCGGCGACTTGCAGGAGCTGATGATCCGCATCTATGACTATCTGACGGGAGGTGCACAGGCATGAAACTGAAGAGAAAGATTTTGGCGGTATTCCTCGCCGTCTGCCTGTTGGGGACGGTCTCCGCGCTCGGCGTGACGGCGCTCGCCGCCGACGCCGACGAGGTGGTCATCCCCGACGCGACGCTGAAGGCGCAGATCATCGACACGCTTGAGCTGTCTTCGAGCACGGTCACGGAGGCGGACATGCGCCAGCTCACCGTGCTCGAGACGCCGAACAACGACCCCGCGAGCATGATCACCGACCTTACGGGGCTGGAGTACGCGACAAACCTGCGCGAACTCAACCTCGACTACAACAAGATCACCGACTTAACGCCGCTGCAAGGACTTACGAGCCTCGAATCGCTGAATATCTCCTACAACAACGGCGCGACGACGGGCACGAGCGGCATCACGGACATCTCCTGCCTTTCGGGGCTGACAAACCTCAAAAGTTTTTCCTCGATCGGCAATGAAAACGTGACCGATTACAGCGTCGTGAGCAACTTCAAAAAACTCACCTATCTGAACCTGAGCATCTGCAAGCTGGACGACGTCTCTTTCCTGTCGGGGCTGACCTCGCTGGAGAGCCTGTACCTGCCTTTCAACGCGGTCTATGACGTGACGCCGCTCGCGGGGCTGACCTCGCTCAAGGTGCTCGCGCTCGGCAACAACCTGTTGCAGGACATCTCCGTCGTGCGGAACATGACGGCGCTGACGCAGCTCACGGTCGAGAACAACTACATCGAGGACTTTTCGCCCGTTTTGTCGCTCTCCGCGATCGAGCGGATGGACCTCTCGCGCAACTTCCTCTCCGACGAGCAGATGGCGAGTATCATGGAGGCGTTCCCCGAGGCGACGATCTACGTTTCGCCCGTGCTGGACGACGACAAGAAGTCCGAGCTCATCTGCCTCAACGCCTACGAACAGACGCTGAACCCCGGCGGCACCTTCTCGCTCGCGGCGACCGATTTTGCGGGCACCGCGCTCGAGGGCGTCACCTGGTCGACCTCCAACGCGGACGTCGCCACGGTGGACGAAAACGGCAGCGTCACGGCGGTCGGGACGGGGTTCTGTTACATCGGCGCGACCTATAACGGCTACACGCGCAACTGCTCCGTCACCGTCACGACGCCCGAAACCCCGGGCGGAAACACCGATACGCCCGCAGAGGGCGGCGGGCTGACGGGCGGCGAGATCGGCGCGATCGTTGCGGTCTGCGTCGTCGCGGTCGCGGCGGCAGTGCTCATTGCCGTGCTTCTGAAGAAAAACAAAAAGGGCGGCAAGGGCAAAGACGAAACGTCCGAAAAGCACGGGGACGATAAAAACTGATGGCGCGGCGCAAGACGCTGCTCACCCTGCTTGTTGCATGCCTGGCGGCATTCGCTGCCGCCCTCTGCTGCGCGCTCTGCGCGCAGCAGACGCATGCGGCGGCGGGCGACGCCGTGCTCGACAAGTCGGGCGCGCCGACGCAGACGCTCGCCTTTGCGGACGTCATCTGTGACGACATGCTCTATCAGCAGGGGAAACCCGTCGCCGTCTGGGGGTTTGCTCCCGCGGGCAGCAGCGTCACCGTCACCCTCTCCGAGCAGGAGAGCGGCGACGAGGTGCGGCAGGCGACGGTGCAGGCGGACAGCGAGGGGTATTTCGAGACCTACCTCGACGGCGTGGAGGCGTCCTATACGCAGTACACGCTGACGGCGGAGGACGGCGTGACGACGGTCACGGCGCGCAATATTCTCTTCGGCGAACTGTATGCGGCGAGCGGGCAGTCCAACATGGGCGTGAACGTGCGCTACTGCTCCAATGCGGACGAAATTTTGGACAATGCGGACAATCCGTATATCCGCGTCTATCTTTCGCCCGAGATCCCCAGCGCGTCCATGATGGCGTACCGCCCCGCTGCCTGGTGGCGGCCGGACGGCTCGCCGGGCGGCTGGTGGGCGCGCGGCGACCGCGCCACGACCATCGAAGGGGCGAGCGCCGTCGCGTACAACTTCGCGCTCGATCTCTTTGACAGGCTGAACACAGGCGGCGCGGAGGTGCCCGTGGGGTTCCTCAACGTCTCCAAAGGCTCCACGAGCATCGAGGCGTGGATCGCGCGCGATGTGATCGAGGCGCGGCAGGGCGATGAAAAGTACGGCGTTGTCTACGACTATCTCTCCGAACGCGGCAGGCTGCTTTCGGAGGAGGAGTTCAACACAAAGGGCTCGCAGAACTTCAACCAGGTCTCCGCAATGTTCAACTCCAAGATCGCGCAGGTCACGAACCTGTACGTCAAGGGCATTTTGTGGTATCAGGGCGAGAACAACGTGGGCAACGAGATCGCGGGGCAGTACTATGCGCAGGCATTGCAGCTTTTGCGGCAGGACTGGAGCCGCTGGTTCAACGAGGGGAAAGAGGAGCTGACGCTCATCTTCACGCAGGTCGCGCCGCAGAACTACGGGTACGAGGGCGAGGCGCTCGCGTATATGTGGGAGGGCATGGCGCAGGCATACAGCGAATGCCCCGACTACATTTCGATGGCGACCATCTATGACGTGCCGCTCGACTGGTACAACGAGGACTTTCCGTACCGCACGCCCGGGCACACGCTCGTCAAACAGCCCGTGGGGCAGCGGTTCGCGGCGTTCGCGTACAACCGCTTTTACGGCGGGACGGGCGCCCTCTCCTCGCCCGTGCTCGACACGGCGGCGTTTGAAAACGGGAAGGCGACGCTGACATTCAAAAATGCGGATGCTTTGCAGACCACGGACGGGCTGGACCCCGTAGGCTTTACGCTGTGCGGTGCGAACAGGATCTTCTATCCCGCGGACGCGGTGCTGAACGCGGACGGGAGCGTGACGCTTTCCAGCCGCTGGGTGAAGGAGCCCGTCGCGGCGGCGTACGGGTTCTCGGAGATGATCATGCGCGCCAACGTGTGCTCGGACGAGGGGTACCCGATCGCGCCTTTCCGCACGGATAAAGTCGCGTCCACATACTACCACCCCAAGGACTGGCAGCTCTGCGACGCGACGCAGTACTTCGTCTCCTACGGCAGCGGGAAGGACCCAGAACAGGCGAAATTCCGCGACGGCTATACGGTAAGCAGCAATCTCTCGCTTGCGGTGACGCAGGACGGCGATTACGGCAACGCGCTGAAGCTCTCCTACACGCTGCGCGGCAGGGAGGAGTTTTGGATCTCGCCCGTTTTAGGGCAGAATAAGACGGACGGGCGGTTCGAGCAGCTTGCCGACTACGACACGCTCTCCTTCAAAGTGCGCAACACGCAGGGGAGGGACGTCTCTGTATCGGTGCGGGTGACGCTTGCAAGCGGGCAGAGCTGGGAGGCGGAAAACCTCGGCGGCAATGCGGCTGCGGGCGCAAATTCGGACGGGTACGAAGTGTTTTATTTCAGCCTGAACCCGACCTCCGCGGAGGGCGCGACGGCCGAGGAGCTTGCGCAGCTGCGCGCGCAGATCAGCGACATACAGGTCATGTTCCGCGACTACGCGTCGGGCACGATCGAGGTGGACAGCTTTGATTACGGCAACTATGCCGACCTGAACGCGGACTACGGCGCAGAGACGCCCGAGACCCCGGGCGGAGAGACGGACGAAGAGCCCGAAACGCCCGGCGGGAACACCGAAACGCCCGAAGAGGGCGGCGGGCTGACGGGCGGTGAGATCGCGGGCATCGTCTGCGGCTGCGTCGCGGCGGTCGCCGTTGTGATCGTCATTGCCGTGTTGGTCAGAAAGCGGAAAAAATAAGAGAAACCGTTTTGCGGAGGGCGTCGGGGGACCGACGCCCTCTCTGTGCACGCAAGGGTGCCGCGTGCCGTTTTTTGCGGGCAATGACCTTTTGCGCGCCGCTGCTTTCCGCGCTCTTCCGCGCGCGCCGCAAATCGTTGACAAGTCCCCGCCCGAAGTTTTATAATAGAGAAAAAGCAGGGCAGGGGACTATGGAAACTTCAAAAAACGTGGCGGTGCTCATCGACGCGGAGAACGTACCCGCGACGTATGCGAAACAGATCTTCGACGAGGCGTCCAACTACGGGAATATCGTCGTCAAGCGCATCTTTGCGGACTGGTCGAAGGCGAGCGTCAAGGGCTGGAAGGACGAGGTCAACCGCAATTCGATGACCGCCGTGCAGCAGTTCGAAGTGCAGCCGCGCAAAAATACCATCGACATCGCGCTCATCATCCAGGCGCTCATCATCCTCTTTGAAAAGGACGTGGACGTGTTCTGCATCGCCGCGGGCGACTCGGACTATACCCGCCTCGTGCGCGAACTGCGCGAGCGGAACAAGACGGTCATCGGGCTGGGCGCGCGCAACGTCAACCAGAGTTTTGTGAACGCGTTCAACGAATTTATCTACCTCGACGCGGGCGAGGGCGCGGAGGAAGCGCCGCGCGCCGCCAAAAAACGGGGCAGGGGCAGGGCGAAGGCGCAGGCGGCGCCCGCGCAGGAGAAACCCGCCGAGCCCGAACTTATCGACAACAAGCGGCGCAGCGACCTGTTCAATATCATCGACCGCCTCATCGACAACAGTGGCAAGGCGTACTATGCGCAGATCTCCGTGGAGATGAAGCAGAAGTACTCCGACTTCGTTCCCAAAAATTTCGGGTGCAACTCCTTCAAAAAACTCATGGAAAAGCTGCTGCCCTACCTCAAGCGCTATGCGCAGTGCACGGAGGCGGACGGGACGACGATGTACCTCGTCCGCAGCAAAAAATAAATTCCGCAAAAACGCGGAATACAGTCTCAGAAATCGCGGGGAACGGCGCAAAGGAGCGCTTGTTCCCCGCTGTTTCTTTGCGGCGCACGCAGGTCTTGCCCTCGGCGGAGGCCGGCTTGTTTTGACGGCGGCGGTATGGTGAGTGTATGAATTTTTTTACACGCCCGTAAAATCATTGACTTTTGTTAAGTCATCATCTATAATGTTAACAATTAAGAGCTTAACAGGAGACGCGCCCTGCGGCGCGCACATTTTTTGCGGAGGAGGAATCATATGGAAGCGGAACAGCTCATGCAGGAGATCTTCAACATAGCGAGAAAGCTGGATGAGATCAAGGTCTTTCATAACGTACTGCCTTTCAATAATACGGAATTGCAGATGATGAAGGTGATCGCCCTTGCGGAAGAGGCAGGGGAGAAGGTCATCTCCAGCGATATAGCGCGGTCGATCGGGATCACGCGCTCCGCCGTCTCGCAGATGGTGAAAAAGCTGGAGGACAAAAACGTGGTCGTCCGCCAGCCGTCGGAAGACGATAAAAAGAGCGCGCACGTTATCCTGTCGCCGGGCGCGCGTGCGGCATACAGGTGCATCAAGGAGTACATGAACGCCTTTGTGCAGCAGATCGTGGACCGCGTGGGGTATGACGAGATCCGCTGCTTTATCGACGGCATGAACAAATTCATCGATATTTTCAAAGAAGTGCAGTCTTCCTTTCCTTCCATCGATTCCGCGGAGCTGACGAGGGAGATGGAACGGCAGGAAGCGGAGGCTGCGGAGCAGAAAGAGGCATAAGGAAAGATGGAACAGGCAATTTTAAAACTTGACGGCATCGTAAAGGATTACAAGGTCGCGGATTCCACCGTGCACGCGCTCAAGGGCGTTTCGCTCGCGTTCCGTAAAAAAGAGTTCGTCTCCATTCTCGGTCCTTCTGGTTGCGGAAAGACGACCCTTCTGAACATCATCGGCGGGCTGGACCAATATACGGACGGCGACCTCGTCATCAAGGGCGTTTCGACAAAAAATTATAAGGACAGGGACTGGGACGCCTACCGCAACCACTCCATCGGGTTCGTGTTCCAGAGCTACAACCTCATCCCGCACCAGACCGTTCTCGGCAACGTGGAACTTGCGCTGACCCTCTCGGGCGTCTCCGCGGCAGAGCGGAAGGCGCGCGCGAAACAGGCGCTCGAGCGCGTGGGGCTGGGGGAACAGCTCGATAAAAAGCCGAACCAGCTCTCGGGCGGGCAGATGCAGCGCGTCGCCATTGCGCGCGCGCTCGTCAACAACCCCGAGATCCTGCTCGCGGACGAGCCGACGGGCGCGCTCGACACCGAGACGAGCGTGCAGATCATGGAACTCATCAAGGAGATCGCGGGCGAGCGGCTGGTCATCATGGTCACGCACAACCCCGAGCTTGCAGAGCGCTATTCCACGCGCATCGTGCGCCTCCTCGATGGGCAGGTGACGGACGACACCGACCCGCTCGTCCCCGAAGAGGGGGAGGAAGACGCGCTCTTTGAAGAGACTCCCGCCGCCGCGCCCGCGGCGCCGCGCGGCAGAAAGGAGAAAAAGCAGAAGACGAGCATGTCCTTCTGGACGGCGTTTTTGCTTAGCGGGCGCAACCTGCTCACAAAAAAGGCGCGTACGCTCGTCACGGCGATCGCGGGCAGCATCGGCATCATCAGCGTCTGCCTCGTGCTCGCGCTCTCCAACGGGTTCTCCGCGTACATACGGCAGACGGAGGAGGATATGCTCTCCTATTACCCCGTACAGGTCACGGAAACGTCGATGGACCTGACGGCGGCGATGTCCAGCTTTATGAGCGGGTCGACCTCCAACCTCGAGCTGGATAAAATCGAAGATAAGGTATACGTCAACTCCTTCCTCTCCCAGCTCGCGCAGGGCATGACGACCTCGAACGACCTGAGCAGCGGCAACGCCTATACGGACGCGGACGGGAACACGGTCACCTATCTCGACT
>JAGHJD010000046.1 GCA_017886895.1 Clostridia bacterium
CCCCGTGGGGGGGGGATGGGCGGGGGTTTTGGGGGGTGGGGCGGGCGGGGGGCGTGCGCCGCGCGCCCGCCGTGCGCGCATTTTTTGCGCGGAAAATCGGGGAAAGGCTTTACAAGCACCGTTTTTTGGTATATAATAAGAAAAGAAACGGTCGGCGGAGCGGAAAAGTGAACTTTGCGGGCGGCGCATTCCGTTATGCGTTCAAAAACTTTATCTTTTTGTTTTGTTTCGCGCTGCTGCCGTCCTATTTTCTGGCGATGTCGACGGACGCGGAGAACGCGCGCATGCTGTTTGCGGCGCTGTCCGGCGGGGGAGAGGTGACCTTCGGTTCGCTCTTTTTCTTCCTCTCGCCCTTCAACGCGCATTGCTGGCCGTATGCCGTTGCCGCCTTTGTGCTCGCCTCCGTATGCCTGCCCATGCTGACGGGTTTCATCGAAAAGCACATGCGCATCGGCATCCGCTCCCTGCGCGGGCTGCGGGGCAGGTTCAACCACAATTTCGTCTCCACGCTCGTTCTGCTGTTCATCTTTGTGGCGGTGTACGAGCTGTGGGCGCTGCTCACGGCGGGGCTGCTGTATGCGGAAACGCTGCTTTTGGGCGGGCTGGCGCGCACCGCCGCGGTCGCCGTCACCTTTCTCGGCATGGTCGCGCTCGTGTGCTATCTTGCGTCCGTTGCTCTCCTGTGGCTGCCGTCGCTGCAGATCACGGGGTACACGTTCATGGACGCGCTCTCCTGCGCGAACGCGCTGTATGTTCCCGTGCGGGGGAAGATGTTCCTCGCGGTGGCGGTTCCCGCAGTTGCGGGGCTTGCGGTGCAGCTCGTCTGCCTGCTGCTCATCCCCGCGCGGCTGGAAGTTCTTGATTTTCTCGTGCGCGAACTGGTCTTTCTGCTGCTCCTGCTCTATTATGCGGCGCTCATGTTCGCGGCGTATTTTGCCGCCTCGGGAGAGGAGAGGCAGGACACCGTAAAAAATTACGCATCGGGGGGCAGGCTTTGATCTTCAAAAATGCGATCCATCTGCTGATCGGCAACTTCGGTCTCGTCTTTAAATTTCTGCTGTATATGATCATCGTGCTGGCGGTCGCTCTCGCGCTGTCGGCTGCGTTCGTCTATCCCACGCTGGATCTCCTGCTTTCGAGCGAGGAGTTTTCCTCGGTGCTGTCTCTCGACCTTGCGGGAGAGTTTTTCGGCGCCGCCTTTTCGGGGAACGGCACCTTTTTCGGCTCTTTTTCCGAGCCGATGCAGGCGGCGCTGCGCGATCTCGGCCCCTTCCTGGCGGAGAACGTCTCCTCCGTCGTCAAACTCGCGGTCGCGGTCGCGGCAATCGGGATCGTCGTCCGCTTTCTCTTCGGGCTGGGGAATTTCGCGTTCGGCAGCCTCATCGACAGGAAGATGTCCAGCAACGCCAAGCTCTCCTTTTCGGGCGTGTATATCCGCAACCTCGGCAGGGCGGCGCTGTGGCACGTCGTGTATGTGCCCCTGACCTTTGTCTACGATCTGCTCGTGCTGGCAATCTGCTACCTGTTCTTCGCGGCGCTTTTGCACATCATCGCCGTGCGCGCGATCGCGTCCGCCGTGGCGCTCATGCTCTCGGTCGCGCTCTTCCTCGCGTCGCAGGCGGTCAAGCTCACCCTGTTTTCGCACGCCGTGCCCGCGATGGTCACGGACGGGCAGGGGCTGCGCAGGGCGTTCGCAAAGAGTTTTGCTTTCAAAGGGCAGAAACGGTTCGGCCCGCTGTTTTCGACCTATCTCGTGACGGTGATCCTCATCATGTGCGTGAACGTGCTCTGCGCGCTCGCGACCTTCGGCGCGGCGCTCTTTATCACGGTGCCCGTCTCCTATCTCATCATGCTGTGCGTGCAGTTCGTCGGCTATTATACGTTTGAAAAGAGGAAGTACTTCCTCTCGGAGGATACCGTCATCTCCCCGAAAGAGGAGAAGACGCACGAGAACTTTTATGACGACTTCGACGAGGTGTAATACGCCTCGCGGCGGCTTTCCCGCATATTTTTGCGGGGAGCGGCTTATAGTATTATGATACCTAATGCAAGGGAGGAAAAAGATCTATGGACTATAAAGCGGTTTACGGCGAGTGGCTGAAGAACCCCGCCCTCGGCGAAGAGGGCAGGCGCGAGCTGGAGAGCGTCTCCGCCGACGAAAAGGAGATCGAATACCGGTTCGGCGCGGAGCTCGAATTCGGCACCGCGGGCATGCGCGGCATCATCGGCTACGGCACGAACATGATGAACGTGTTCACCGTGCGCAGGGCGACGCAGGGGCTTGCGGAATACGTCAAGTCGCTCGGCGCCGCCGCGATGAAACAGGGCGTCGTCATCTCCTACGACACGCGCCGCAAATCGGACGAGTTCGCGAGGGCGGCTGCGGGCGTGCTCGCCGCGAACGGCATCGTCGCGTGGCTCTTCCCGGACGTGCATCCCGTCCCCATGCTCTCTTACGCGGTGCGCAGGCTGGGCACCGTCGCGGGCATCATGATCACGGCGAGCCACAACCCCAAGGAGTACAACGGCTATAAGGTCTACGGCGAGGACGGCGCGCAGATGTCCCCCGAGCCGACCGCCGAAGTCGTCGGGTACATTCAGAAGATCACCGATTATTTCTCCGTCAGGGAGGCGCAGGGCAGCAAGCTCATCAAAAAGGTGCCCGCCTCCGTCGACAAGAGCTATTATAAAAAGCTGACCAAGCTCACCCTCTCGCCCGAGGCGGTGAAGAAGGAGGGCAAGACGCTCAAACTCGTCTACACCCCCGTGCACGGCAGCGGCTACGTGCCCGTCACGACCATCCTCAAAAAGATGAAGATCAACGTGACCGTCGTGCCCGAACAGGTTAAAAAGGATACGGAGTTCTCCACCGTCGAGGTGCCAAACCCCGAGTTCAAGGAGACGCTTTCGATGGGCATCGCGCTCGCCGAAAAGATCCATGCGGACGTCGTGTTCGGCACCGACCCCGACTCCGACCGTTTGGGCGTTGCCATCAAGAACGACAAGGGCGAGTTCGTCGCGCTCTCGGGCAACCAGGTCGGCATCCTGCTGCTCGACTATATCCTCACCCGCCTCAAGGAGGAGAACAAGCTCCCCGCCAACGGCGTCGTCGTCAAGAGTTTCGTGACGACGGGCATGGCGAAGGCGATCTGCGACAACTTCGACGTGGAGCTGGTCGACGTCCCCGTCGGGTTCAAATTCATCGGCGAGAAGATCAAGGAGTACGAGCGCTCCGGCGAAAAGACCTTCCTCTTCGGCTTTGAAGAGAGCTGCGGCTACCTGCGCGGCACCGAGGGCAGCCGCGATAAGGACGCGGTCGTGGCAAGCCTGCTCTGCGCGGAGATGGTCTGCTACTATACCTATATCAAACAGTCCGTCTACGGCAGACTGATGGAGATCTACGACAAGTACCAGTATGTGCTCGACCGCAACGTCAGCATCAAGTTCGGCGGTTTGAACGCGATGAAGGAGATGAACGCCGTCGTCGATTCGCTCAAGACGAAGAAGGCGGAGAAGTTCGACATCTACAACGTCGCCGCCGTGCGCGATTATTCCGCATCCGTGCGCCGCGCCGCGGACGGGACGGAGGAGACGCTGAACATCCCCAAGACCAACGCCGTGTACTACGAGCTGGAGAACGGCGGGTTCATCTGCGTGCGCCCCAGCGGCACCGAGCCGAAGCTCAAAATTTATTATTCGGTGCGCGCGAAGGACGAGGAGGCTGCGGAGAAGGCGTTTGCGAAACTGCAGACGGCGTTCGAGGCGTTCATGAAGGAGTAAAAAGGCGCGAATGGGAGCGGTTTCCGCCGCGCCGCCCGCGGGCGGCGCGGCGCCTTTTTTTGCGGAAAAGGGGCGGAAAAGATTTTTCCGCGAATTTTTAAAAAATGCTTGACAGAAACCGATAAAAGTGCTATCATAGCTAAGCTGTCGATTGAGGCAGCTTTCCTTTATCTTCTGTCGAAGATATTCCGAAGATTGACAACTGCATAGCGAAGAAGAGAAGAGATTAGTACGAAAGGCAAAGAGAGTAAGTAGAGCTGATCGGTTAAGAGCGAGTAACGTATATTAGGAATATACAATGAGCAAGGGAAGTGACCTTGTGTAGCTGGAGACGGATTGGCCGAGTTGAAATCTTAGGATTTTTGTATGTGTAAGGACGAGTAGACGAGGAAGAAAAAGATCAAGCTACGAAGAGCATACGGAGGATGCCTGTGGTACATGGCGCCGAGGAAGGACGTGACAAGCTGCGAAAAGCCGCGGGGAGCTGCAAATGAGCAAAGATCCGCGGATGTCCGAATGCGGGAACGCACTGCAAGTAACGTTGCAGTATCATTTACGGAATAAATAAGTAAATGAGGGGAACCCGGGGAACTGAAACATCTTAGTACCCGGAGGAAAAGAAAGTAAGAACGATTCCGAAAGTAGTGGCGAGCGAAATCGGAGGAGCCCAAACCGTATGTAGCAATACGTACGGGGTAAGGA
>JAGHJD010000047.1 GCA_017886895.1 Clostridia bacterium
ATAATTGTAATATGGATACGGCAGAATCGCTCCGGCAGAACAGGGAAGAGCGCGGCATGACGCCGCACGAGTTGGCAAAGGCGATCGGGGTGAATCATCAGAATATCTATCGTTGGGAGAGCGGGAAAACGCAGCCGAGTTTAGAAATGTGCATACGGCTTGCGGATTTTTTCGGCGTCAGTTTGGACGAACTTGTGGGCAGGAGCGGCTATTGAGAGAACAGACAGGCAGCGCGCGGCGGGGTTCCCGCCGCGCGCCGTTTTCTTTTTTTTGCGGATGTTTTTTTCGGACAGTTTTTTCGGCGAATTTTTTACAGACGGTTTTTTCGGGGAAGGGATTGAAAAACACGCTGCCGCGTGGTATAATGAAAGTGCAGAAACGCGCACGCGTGCGCGAAGGGGGGAGATAAGATGAATAAGATCGTGACGGTCGGCAGAGAGTTCGGCAGCGGCGGCAGGGAGCTGGGGCGGCGGCTCGCGGAAGAGCTGGGGATCGCCTATTACGACAAGGAGATCGTGACTGAGATCGCCAGGCGCACCGAGCTTTCCGAACAGTATGTGCAGAGCGTGGTGGAGCGCAAGCCCGTCGTGCTGTACCCCATCCACGTGGGCAGGAGTTTTTATCCCGCGCTGGACGCGGCTGCGGAGAGAAGCTCCGCGGTCTACGCGCAGCAGCACGAGATCATCCGCGAAATGGCGGATAAGTCAGACTGCGTCATCGTGGGAAGATGCGCGGACTATATCCTGCGCGAGAGCAAGCCGCTGCGCCTGTTTGTGTATGCGGACATGGAGAGCAAGATCGCCCGCTGCCGCAAAAAGGCGCCCGAGCAGGAGCACCTCTCCGACAAAAAGCTCGCCCGCATGATCAAGAAGATCGACGCCGAGCGCGCGCACTACTACTTCTTCTATACGGGGAAGAAGTGGGGCGACCCGCTCAACTTCGACGTGTGCGTCAACACGACGCACACCGACATCAAGGCGCTCTCCAAGGCGATCGCAAAACTCTGCGAGTAAACGGCGCCCGCTGAAATGTTTGTTGATCCGCGCCGCGGCAGGTCTGCCGCGGCGCGTCCGTCTTGCGCGTTCGGGGCGGGGAGAACGGTCTGTTTTGCAAAAAGCCGCGCGTTCGGGGCGGTTCGTGCTTTTTCGCCGCGATCTGCGGGGCTTGCGGGGCGGGGAAACCCTTGCCAAAGGCGCGCGGATGTGGTAGAATAGCCGCATGGCGGCAAGAGTTGCCGCAGGGAGCAAAAGCATGGGAACGATCGACGCGGTGACCATCATCGTCGCCGTCCTTTTAGCGGCGCTCGGGCTCGTCCTCGGGTTCGGGAGGACGCTCAAATTTTTCACGAAGGGCATCTTCGGCATCATCCTCTCCATTTTTGTGTGCGTGACGTTCGGCGGCATGATCCAGGGGATCCCCGCCGTTGCGGACTGGCTGGCGGGGCTGAACGCCTCGCTCGGCGAGGCGTGGAGCTTTTTTGAGACCATCCATTTTGCGACGGTCATCTTCTATATCGTGTTCTTCGTCGTGGTGCAGATCGTGCGCATCCTCGTCGTCAAGTTCGTCGCGGGCATCTTCTCCATCGACGTGCTGCCGATGCGCATCATCAACCGCGTCTTAGGCATGGCGCTCATGGTCGCGGCGGTGCTCTTATTGACGCTGCTCGTCTTTGCGCTCATTCAGGCGTTCGGCGGGGATATTTCCGCGTCGCTCGAAGGGAGCTTCCTCGGCACGCTGTACCAGAACAACCCCGTCCGCTTTTCATAGGGCGCGGCGGCGTTTGTTTAAACGATAGTCGGGAAAAGACGGTTTTAAATTCTTGCAGAAACGGTTAAAATCTGCTAAAATCGTAGACGGATCCGCTCCTGCTCCGAACGGAGCAGGGGCGGAAAATTTTTTTATGACGGTGAAAGCAATGGATGCGATCGCAGAGGAATGGCTGGAGAAGGTGCGCGGCGAGGACCGCGCGGAGATGGAGGCGCTCGCGGCGGACGGGAACGCGCTGCGCGAGCGGTTCGGCAGCGAGCTGAAATTCGGCACGGGCGGGCTGCGCGGCATCGTCGGCATGGGCACGGCGTGCATGAACGTGTACACCGTCGGGCGGGCGAGCAGGGGGCTTGCGGCGTACATGCGCGCGCACGCGCTCACAAAGATCGCCGTCAGCTACGACAGCCGCAGGAAGTCGCAGCTCTTCGCGCAGACGGCGGCGCGCATCTTTGCGGAGAGCGGCATCCGCGTCGTCATCGTGCGCGAACTGATGCCCACGCCCTTCCTCTCCTTCCTCACCCGCAGCGAAAAGTGCGGCATGGGCGTGATGATCACGGCGAGCCACAACCCCGCGGCGTACAACGGGTACAAGGTGTACAACGCGGCGGGCTGCCAGATCACCGACGGCGCGGCGGCGGAGGTTGCGTCCTTCATCGCAAAGGAGTCGTATTTTACGGAGGAGATTCCCTCCTTCGACGAATTTGTGCGGCAGGGGGCGATCGTCTATGCCGACGAGAGCGTCGAAGAGGCGTACCTTGCGGGCATCCGCGCCGCGGTGCCCGCGGACCTTCGCGGGCTGAAGGTCGCCTATACCGCGCTCAACGGCACGGGGTACAGGCTCGTGCCCGAACTTCTGCGCGGCGCGGGCGCGGAGGTCGTTCCCGTCGCGGTGCAGTGCGTGCCCGACGAGAACTTCACGACCTGCCCGTACCCCAACCCCGAAAAGCGGGAGGCGCTCACGCTCGGGCTGGAAACCGCGCAGGAGAACGGCTGCGACCTGCTCGTCGCGACCGACCCCGACGCGGACAGGGTGGGCATCGCCGTGCGCTGCGGGGAGAGGTTCGAGACCCTGACGGGCAACGAGGTCGGGCTGCTGCTCGCGCAGTACCTCTTCGAAGAGAAAAAGCGCGCGGGCGCGGACACGGGCAGGCTGCTCCTCATCAAGACGATCGTGACGACCAGCCTCGCCGAGCGCATCGCGGCGGACTACGGCGCGGGCGTCATCAACGTGCTGACGGGGTTCAAGTACATCGGCGAACAGATCGGGCTGCTCGAGGCGAAGGGGGAGGCAGACCGCTTCCTGCTCGGGTTCGAGGAGAGCTACGGCTACCTCATCGGCACGCAGGTGCGCGACAAGGACGCGCTCGTCGCCTCCCTTGCGATCTTAAAGATGGCGAAGGACTATGCGGGGCAGGGCAGAACGCTCAAAGACGCGCTGGACGCGCTGTATGAGAGATACGGCAGGCTCACGAACACCCTTTTAACCTACGAATGCGGCGGCGCGGACGGGCGGGAGCGCATCGCGGCGGCGATGCGCACGTTCAGGGACGGTTCGCTCGCGGCGCTCGGCGGTAAACCGATCGTGCGCCGCACGGACTATCTGCACGACGAGACGGGGCTGCCCAAGTCGGACGTGCTGTATTTCGACCTCGGCGACAGCGAAAACGTCGTCGTGCGCCCGTCGGGGACGGAGCCGAACCTGAAAATTTATCTCGCGCTGCGCGGCGGCGCCGCGCCGCTTCGTGCGTATTTCGACGAAATTTTGGGGCAGAAGTCGCGCTGAGTATCGTTTTGTCCGCAGCAGAAAGGCGGGCGGGGAAGGGGTCCCCGCCCGCCTTTTGCATGCCCTCTGTTTTTCGCTGCCCCGCCGTTCGTGACGCGTTTCCGTTCGCCGCGCGCCGCCCTCCGCGCATAAGCGGGGCAAAGCTGCGCATACTGCCTTGCGAACGGTGCGGGACGCCGCAAAAGGAGAGAGTATGAAAGCAACAGGGATCGTGCGCAGGATAGACGAGCTGGGGCGTGTGGTGATCCCCAAGGAGATCCGCAGCACGCTCCGTATCAAGGACGGCGACCCGCTGGAGATCTTCACCGAGC
>JAGHJD010000048.1 GCA_017886895.1 Clostridia bacterium
GGAAGTACAAGGCGAAACTTGCGCGCATGCCCGTGGGAAAGAGCGGGAAACTCGTGCTCGTGACCGCCGTCAACCCGACCGCCTCGGGCGAGGGGAAGACGACCGTCTCCATCGGGCTTGCGGACGGCATGCGGCGGCTGGGCGCAAAGGTCTGCCTGGCTCTTCGCGAGCCGTCGCTCGGGCCCGTGTTCGGCATCAAGGGCGGCGCCGCGGGCGGCGGGTACGCGCAGGTCGTGCCCATGGAGGACATCAACCTGCATTTTACGGGCGACCTGCACGCGATCACGGCGGCGAACAACCTGCTGTGCGCCGTTGCGGACAATCATATTTTCCGCGAGAACGAGCTGAACATCGACCCCGCAAAAATTTATTTCCGCCGCTGCATGGACATGAACGACCGCAGTCTGCGCAATATCACCGTCGGGCAGGGCGGCGAGGGGAAGGAGCGCGAAGAGCACTTCGAGATCACCGCCGCGAGCGAGGTCATGGCGATCCTTTGCCTTGCGACCTCCCTTGCCGACCTCAAACGCAGGCTGGGCAATATCATCGTGGGCGAGAACAGGAAGGGCGAATACGTCTATGCGCGCGACCTCGGCGTCGAGGGCGCCATGTGCGCGCTGTTGAAGGACGCGATCAAGCCCAACCTCGTGCAGACGCTCGAGGGCACGCCCGCGATCGTGCACGGCGGGCCGTTCGCGAATATCGCGCACGGCTGCAACAGCATCCTCGCGACCCGCGCGGCGATGGCGCTCGCGGACTGGACGGTCACGGAGGCGGGGTTCGGCGCCGACCTCGGCGCGGAGAAGTTCCTCGACACGAAGTGCCGCATCGCGGGCATCGAGCCGGACTGCGTCGTCGTGGTGGCGACGGTCAAGGCGCTCAAATTGCACGGCGGGGCGGACAAGGCGTCCCTCTCCGAGGAGAATCTCCCCGCGCTCAGGGCGGGCATGCCCAACCTTCTGAAGCACGTCGAAAACATGAAGAAGGTGTACAACAAGCCCGTCGTCGTCGCCATGAACCGCTTTGCGAGCGACACGCCCGCCGAGATCGGGGAGGTGCTCTCCGCGGTGGAACACGCGGGCGCGAAGGCGGTGTTCACCGACGTGTTCTTAAAGGGCGGCGAAGGGGGCGAAGAGCTTGCAAAGGCTGTGTTTGCCGCCGCCGAAGAGAGGAGCGGACTGCACTTTGCGTACGATCTGAACGACCCCATAGAAAAGAAGATAGAGGACATCGTGAAAAACGTCTACGGCGGCGACGGCGTCACCTTTTCGGAGACGGCGCGCGAAAAGATCGCCGAGGCGGAGGCGCGCGGGTACGGGAAGACGCCCGTCATCATCGCCAAGACGCAGTATTCCCTCTCCGACAACGCCAAACTCGTCGGGCGCCCTTCGGGTTTTACCGTGCATGTGCGCGACATCATCGTCAAGGGCGGCGCGGGGTTCGTCGTCGCCGTCGCGGGCAACATCATGCTCATGCCCGGGCTGGGCAAGCACCCCGCCGCGGAGAGGATCGATGTTGATTCGGCGGGGGAGATCGTCGGGCTGTCATAGAAGTTTCGCCCCGGATACGCGTCGCAATACTTTGTTGCGCTGCGGCAACCTTCGGTCACATATGTCTGTATATGCTCCCTCAGGTTTTCCTCGCGCGCCTCGTCTTGCTCGTGTCTCCAAGCCGAAACGGCTTGTGCAGTTGATTTTTCCTTCGCATCTAATTGTTTGGATACGCGTCGCAAGCTGTGTTTGTCTTGCTTGCGGCGGGGCAAATGACGATAAAGCGGCAATAAAAACAGGGCGGCGGCTGTGCGCCGCGCCCCGTTCCGATCGGCAGAAAAGCCTATTCGCTCTCTTTGTTTTCTGTTTCGCCCTGCGCGGCTCCGGCGGTTTCCGCCGCGTCCGTTCCCTTCTTTTTCGTGTGCAGCGAAAGCAGCAGCATGACAAAGAAGAGGATGATCCCCGCGGCGGCAAGGATGTGCCCCAGTCCCGCGACGCCCGAAACGGCGCCGTCCGCGCCTGCGGACATGCCGCCCGTCACGTCGAATACGCCGCGCACGATGAGCATGACGCTCATGACGCCGACGCCCGCGTTATAGACGATCATGAAGGGCAGGTACAGCCTGTGTTTTTGCAGGTCCAGCTTTGCGTCGAACAGCGCAAACAGCAGGAACACGACCATACCGAGCAGGAACAGGTGCGTGTGCACCCTGCCGAGCGCGGTGTCGCCCGTAAATCCGTATCCCTTCGTAAATTCGCGGTAGAATACGCCGCACGCCATGGCGAGCGCGGCATAGACGAGCGCGAAGAGGATATGCCTTTTCATCAGTAAAACACCTCCCGATAGTTTGCGGCGGCTCTCATCCCGCCGCCTTTGATACCGGTATAGACCAAAGCGGGCGCGCTGTCAACAAAAGCGGCGCGCCGTGCCGCGCGGCGGCAAGGAGTATTCGAGTCATGGAAGAAAAAAACGTCACTCCCGAAGCGACCAACTTCATCGAACAGATCATCAATGAGGACATAGCCGCGGGCAAGCTGCGCCCCGAGCAGGTGCAGACGCGCTTCCCGCCCGAGCCGAACGGCTACCTGCACATCGGGCACGCAAAGAGCATGTTCGTCAACTTCGGCACGGCGCTCAGATACGGCGGAAAGTGCAACCTCTTTTTCGACGACACGAACCCTTCCAAGGAAAAGACGGAGTTCGTCGACGCCATCCGCGCGGACATTCACTGGCTGGGCTATGAGTGGGCGCGCGAGTGCTACGCCTCCGACTTTTTCGACACCATCTACGAATTTGCCGAAAGGCTGATCATGGAAGGGAAGGCGTTCGTGTGCGATCTCTCCGCCGAGGAGATCAAAAACACGCGCGGCACGCTCACCGAGCCGGGCACCGAAAGCCCGTACCGCAGCCGCACGCCCGAGGAGAATTTGAAGCTGTTCCGCGAGATGAAGGCGGGCAAATATGCGGACGGGGAGAAGTGCCTGCGCGCGAAGATCGACATGGCGTCCCCCAACGTGAACATGCGCGACCCCGTCATCTACCGCATTCTGCACGCGACGCACCACCGCACGGGAGACAAGTGGTGCATCTATCCCATGTACGACTACGCGCACCCCATCTGCGACTATCTGCAGGGGGTCACGCACTCGCTGTGCACCCTCGAATTCGAGGATCACCGCCCGCTGTACGACTGGGTGGGCATCTCCCTCGGGTTCGACCCCAAGCCGCGGCAGATCGAGTTCGCGCGGCTGAACATCACCAACACGGTGATGAGCAAGCGCTATCTCAAAAAACTTGTGGAGGACGGCAAGGTGCGCGGCTGGGACGACCCGCGCATGCCCACGCTGTCAGGGCTGCGCAGCCGCGGCATCCCCGCCGCGGCGGTGCGCGACTTCTGCGCGCGCATCGGCATTGCCAAGGCGCAGTCCGAATGCGAGTACTCCTATTTCGAGGCGTGCGTGCGCGAATACCTCAACGCGCATGCGGAGCGCGCGATGGGCATCGTCGACCCGCTCCCGCTCACGATCGTAAATTACGAGGGCGAAGAGGAGCTGGACTTCGACAAGAACCCGACGGACGAGAGCGCGGGCACGCGCAAGGTGAAGTTCGGCAAGCACCTCCTCATCGACCGTTCGGACTTCTCGCTCGACCCGCCGCCCAAGTATTTCCGCCTCAAAAAGGACGGCGTCGTGCGCCTCAAAAACGCGTACATCGTGCGCTGCGAGGGCTGGAACACGGACGAAAACGGCAATGTGACCGAGGTGCTCTGCTCCTATCTCCCCGAGAGCCGCAGCGGCAGCGATACGAGCGGCGTCAAGGCGAAGGGCGTCATCCAGTGGGTGAACGCCAAGACCTGTGCTCCCGCCGAAGTGCGGCAGTACGAGAGCCTGCTGCGCGACGCGGATTTCCCCGGGCAGGATTTTTCGGAGCGCATGAACGAAAACAGCGAGCATATCTTCGCGGGCGCGGCGGAGCCGTACCTTGCGGAGGCGGCGGAGGGAACGCCCTTCCAGCTCCTGCGCACGGGCTATTATAAAATGTGCACGGAAGGGGAAAAACTCGTCCTCTCCGAGATCGTGTCCCTGAAAGACAATTTCAACAAAAAATAGACAAAAACAGCGACGGGAAGGCGGCGGTGGAGCCGCCTTCCTGTTTGCGGAAAACTTTGCCGCGCAGAAATTGCGGGCGAATCTTGTTGCAGGGTTGACAATTCTCTTTGCAGAGGGTATAATGAATACAGCGTTCCCGTGCGGGCGATCCCGCGGGGAACGGAAAATCCCGAAGGGTGGAAATATGAAGATCTGTAAAAATTGCGGCTATGCCGCAGACGACGCCCAGCTTCGGTGCCCGAGGTGCGGCGACCTCTTTGAAGAGGACATGGACAGCATGCTCCGCGAAATGAGGAACAATCTCAACAGCTACAAGAACGAGGTCTTCGCCGCGCCGCAGCAGCCTGTAGCGGCTCCTGCGCAGTCCGTACAGCCCGTGCAGCCTGTCGCGGGTGCGGGCGTGCAGCCCGTGCAGGGCACGGCGCAGGGCGATGCCGCTTTGCAGGAGGAGCTTGCTTGGGTGCGCGGCGAACTGCGTGCGATGCAGGCGGAGATGGACCGCGTTTCGGGTGCGCGCGGCGGGTATGTGCAGCCGCAGATGCCCGTGATCGTCCAGCCCGTGACCTCTCCCGCCCCGCAGCAGCCCACCGTCATCTATCAGGCTTATCCCGCGGTGCCGCAGGCTGTGCCCTCGGCGGGCGCCGCCGAAGAGAAGGGCGGAGAGGCCGCGGCAAAGGCGGACAAGAACGCGAAATACAAGCCCGGCAAAAAGCGCGCGCCGAAGATCAGGCGCTGCGGCAGCCGCATCTTTATTTCGGTCGTCGCGCTGCTGATGATCGCCGCGAGCGTTGCCATGTTCTTCTTCGATTGGGTGAAGAGCTCATACGGCGGGTTCAGCGGGTTCGATATACTTGCCGCCCTCGGCGGGATCGACAGGGGCGCCGCTTTCGAAACATATGTCGCGACCTACATCAACGGCACGAACCTCTGGTTCAACGCGGTCGCCACGGCGTGCGAGTACATTCTGCGCTACGGCGTGATCGTGTACGGCGTGCTGCTCATCCTCGGGCTGCCGGTCCTGTTCTCCCTCGGCGGCAGGGTCAAGTTCAAGGGCTGGCACACCTTCTGCGCGTGGTCGTGCTTCATCGTCGCGCTGCTGTTCTTCCTCATTTTCCTGCTCGCCACGGGATTCTCGAGCATGACGATCTGGTTCCTGCTCGGCGCGGGCGCGAACTTCGTGCGCTGCATCTTCCTGCTCTTCTACAAGGGCTATGACCACGAGGTGGACATCACGTTCAGGAAAGAGACGAAACTCGACTGATCGGTTTTCTGCATACGGCGCCCCGCCGTTTCCCGAAGGAAACGGCGGAGCGTATTGTTATGCCGCGGCCATATGCCGCGGTATTTTTTGTCCGCGGGGTATAGTGCGGCCCTCTTCCGCTCATACTCTCCGAGGGAGGAAGGATTCATGCAATTTTGTAAGAGCAACACCTGTATCAATCTCGCGCGTTCCTTTGCGGGCGAGAGCCAGGCGGGCATGCGCTATCAGCTCATCGCCAAGCAGGCGACGGCGGAGGAGTATTTCGTGCTCGCCGATACGATCAAGACGATCGCCAAGAACGAGACGTACCACGCCAAGAGTTTTTTCGACACCCTCGTGCGCGAGGCGGGCTCGACCGAGAACGTGCACATCGACGCGGGCTATCCGTTCCATTTCGGCACGCTGACCGAAAACCTGCGCTTTGCCGCGGAGGACGAGCGCGCCGAGTTCACGGAAGTGTATCCCGCGTTCGCCGAAGAGGCGCGCAGCGAGGGGTTTGAGGAGATCGCACGGCTGTTTGAAATGGTCGCGGGCGTGGAGAAGGAGCACGAGATCGTGTTCCGCTACCTGCACGAGGCGCTGCGCGACGGCACGCTGTACAAGCGCGATAAGCCGACGCTGTGGGTTTGCAGCGAGTGCGGCTACCGCGCCACGACCAAAGAGGCGTGGAAAGTCTGCCCGCTGTGCAAGGCGAAACAGGGACTCGTGCAGATCCCGCTGCCCTTCGGCTGAGCGGGCGCGCGGGCGGCGCATGTCCGTACGGGAATGTGCGGGCGGCGCGGCGGCCCCGCGCGGCGTAAACGAATGCTATCACAGGCGTTTTTCACGCCTTGTCATAGAAAGGAGAAGAAAACATGAAGAACAAACAGAGCGAAAGCGCGCGTTCGGCACAGTCTAAGAGCGCGCAGAGCACGCAGAACGCGCAGAATGCGCAGGACACGCAGAACAAGGCGGGTTCGCACGGTTCGGCGAAGAGCGCAAACGGCGCGAAGGGCTGCGGCCGTTCGGGCAGCAGCAAGTCCTGCAAGTGACGCGGAAGAGGGGGAAGAACATCCGTTCTTCCTTCGACCCGAACGGCAGCTATACGGGCGTGCCCGCAGACGGCGGCAAGCCCGTGCAGGACGCAGACGACCTGTAAGAGAACAGGCAATCGGCGGCGTGCCGTATCAGGGCGCGTGCGCCGCGGAGAAACTTTCTCCGCGGCGCACGCTGCCTTTTTTTTCGCCTGCACGCTGCCCTTTCCGTCCGCAGGCTCCGCCGCACTTCCCAACTGCTGTAAAATCGCACAAAATGTGCGATTTATTGCGCTTTTTGCGGATTTCTATTGTCAGTTTCGCTTTTTTGTGATATACTGAACTTGCCGCAGCGGTACGTTCCGTGCCCGGGGCGGAGAAATAAGTGGGAGGATCGTATGAGAAGGAGAGCACTGACCTCGCTGTTTGTGTTTTTGCTCGCCCTTGCGCTCGGCTGCTGCATCTTTTTGTCGGCATGTGACGGCGCGGGGGAGAACGGCGGACAGAACAACGGCGAACAGAACAACGAAGAAGGGACGAACGAAGAGCTCCCCGTGACGGAGGAGAACGACGGACAGAACAGCGGCGGACAGAACAACGAAGAAGGGACGAACGAAGAGCTCCCCGTGACGGAGGAGGGGCTTGCGCAGTTCTTTTCCGTCATGGAGGCGGCGGAAAACAGCGCGGAGGTCACGGTGACGGTCGGCATGGAAGAACTGGGGATGCGGGAGGAGATGGAGATCTCCTTTTCCGTCGCGCAGAACCGTCTGCGCATCAATACCACGCGGCGCAATTTTTCGCCAGAGGAGATGACGAGCGAGAGCACCGAGGTGTATTCCGCGGTCGAAGAGAATTCGTTCCTGTATTCGCGGTCATATTATATCGGTGATGAGAGCGACTACATGGACGAAGTGGATTACATAGGCGCACCGTATTCCTATTCCGCGCCCGAACTCCTCTCGATGACCCTTTCCATGATCGGGGACAGCGGCAGCGAGATCGTCATCCCCGCGCTGTACGAGGAGATCAAAGGGAGCGCCGTCGCCGAAGAGAACGGCGGCACCTGTTCCGTCTCCGAACTCGGGCAGGGCACGATCGCGCTGACGGAGAGCGGCGCGGTGTTCACGTTTGCGCAGATCCCGCAGGGGAACGGCGTGACGGTGCGCATCGCGGTCGAAAACGTCGGCACCAACACGCTCTCTTTTGACTTCGACGAGGCGGCGCTGAAAGCGGGGTTCGATGCCTTCGACCTGCGCTATGCGGAACTTTCGTGGCTGTTCTATACGTGCGGCGACGCGCGCGTCACCGAGACCTATACATACGGCGGGCAGGATATTGTGCTGAACAGCACGCTCGGCGGCGGCGAACTGCTGCGTGCCTACGGGAGCGGGGAGACCGCCGCTGCCGTGGTGGGCGGAGAGGACGCGTATATCCTCATCGATTTAAGCGGCGGAACGTTCAAGCCGGGGACGACCGACGTTGACGGGAATCTGAGCGAGGGCGGCGTTCCCGCGGATCCGCCCGGCGACGCCTCGGAGGACGACGCCGCCGAAATTCCGGGAGTGCCTTCCGGGGGCGGCTCTTCGGAGGACGGCGCCGAAGTGCCGGAAGACCCTTCGGAGGAGGAGCCTGCGCCCTCGTCCGGTTTTACGGCGGAGCTGACGGGGCGCGCCTACATCGGCGGGCTGCTGTCGGGGCTGCTCGTCAACAGCATCCAGAGCCGCTATTTCACCTTTGCGGACGGCTCGCAGACCCGTTTCGTGCTCAGCGCGGCGGGGGAGCAGTGGTTCACCTACGGCGAATCCGTCACCATCGACTTCAATGAGGACGGCTCGTATCAGCTCACTGCCGAGCTGAACGATCTTTCCCCGCTCATGCCCGAAACGGTGACGATGTACGTTTACGACGTCGGGCAGGTCGGCAAAGTGGAATTTCCCGATCAGATCGAGGCGTACCGCGAATTCCTCGGGGAGGATTTTTACTATCTGCCCACGGGCGGGAACGGGACGCAGGCGGTGCGGATGCGGCAGGAAATGAAGGACGTCGTGCTCGCGGGCGAGATCGAAACGGGCGGCGTCACCTATACGGTCACCTCCCTCTCGGGCAGGCTCCTGTATCGCTACAACGGCATGGTGGAGACCGTCGTCATCCCCGCATCCGTCAACGACTTCGGCAATGCGTTCGAGGATGCCTATTCTCTGCAATATATTTACTTCGAAGGGACGCAGCAGCAGTACGAGGCGATCGCGAACAAGGCGTTCTATTCCTCGCCCGCCGTGTATTATTATGCGGAGGAAGAGCCTACGGAAGAGGGCAACTTCTGGCACTGGAACGAGGACAGTACCGCCGCCGTGCGCTGGGCGGGCGGCGAAGAGGTGCACGAAGTCACCTTTGACGCGGGGCGGTACGGTTACGTCCTGAGCGAGACGGTCTATGCCGCCGTGCTCGAAGAGGAGCCCGAGGTCGAAATTATGGACCCGCAGGCATACCTCATAGGCTGGTACACCGACCCCGCATTCACGGAGGAGAGCAAGGTCTCCTTCCCGTACACGGTCACGCAGGACGTCACGCTGTACGCGAAATGGGGCACGGGGCTGGAATTCGGCCTCAATGAGACGGAGACGGGCTGGGTCGTCAGCGGATACAGCGGGACGGATGCGGAGCTTGTCATTCCCGACACGTATATGGGAGCGCCCGTTACGGCGATCGGCTATGAAACGGGTCGGAGCGTGTTCTACGGGAACACGACGCTGCAGCGCGTCGTCGTCCCCGACAGCGTGGAATATATCGGCAAGGGCGCGTTCCGCGAGTGCTCGGCGCTTTCCGAAATCGAGCTGCCCGATCACGGTTTATATATCGGCAAAAGCGCATTCGAAGGCACGGCATACTATGATACCGCGGCGAATTGGGAGAGCGGGCTGCTGTATATCGGCAGGCATCTGATCGAGGCAGACCCCGCTGTTGCGGGCACGTCCTGCACCGTGCGCGCGGACACGCTTTCCGTTGCGGACTATGCGTTTGCGGACTGCGCCGAACTTGCGGAGATCGTTCTGCCCGACACTCTCACGGCGATCGGCGCGGGGGTATTCGAGGGCACGGCGTATTACAATACCTTGACGAACTGGACGGGCGACGGTCTGCTCGTGTACGGGACCTATCTTCTCGATTCCCACGCCGCGGCGGAGCATGCCGTTCCCGCGGGGACGACGCTGATCGCGAGCCGTGCGTTCTCGTACAACAGCGCAATGAAGGAGATCACCGTCCCCGCGGGCGTGCAGTATATGGGCAGGGGCGTATTTTTGGGCTGTAATCTGCTCGTCGTGTGCTGCGAGGCGGAGAGCGCGCCCGCGGGCTGGTCGTCGGCGTGGAACATGGGGAAGGACGCCGTCGATCTGCGCCTGCCCGTCCCCGTTGTATGGGACTGCGAAAACAACGAAGTTGCGGACGACGGGTTTCTCTACACGACCGTGGACGGCATCCGCTATGCTCTCTGCGACGGCGAGGCGACCGTCCTTGCGCAGGGGAGCTCGGAGGAGACGTCCGTCACGATCCCCGAATCCGTTTCGTACGGCGGGGAGACGTATGCCGTCACGGAGATCGCGGAGGACGCGTTCGTCGGTTGGTATTCCCTTTCCGAAGTCAGCCTGCCTGCGGGGCTCACGCGCATCGGCGCAAGGGCGTTCGGGGCGACGCAGCTTATGGACGTTTTAGAAAACGAGGCGGCGCTGTATATCGACGGGTATCTCATCGCGGTAAACCCCGAACCGGCAGGGAGCACGTTCGAGGTTGCAGAGGGAACGGTGCTCATCGCCGACCGCGTATTCGCTTACAGCGATTGGCTTACTTCGGTGACGCTGCCCGAGGGACTGCGGTACATCGGGGCGGATGCGTTCAATTACTGTACAGAGCTCAGTTCGGTGACGCTGCCGGGCAGCCTGCTGGAGATCGGGGAGAGCGCGTTCGCAGAGTGCACTTCGCTCACGCAGATCGCCTTCCCCGCGGCGCTTACGCGCATCGGCGAGGGCGCGTTCGAGTACTGTGAAGGCGCGCAGTTTGCTTTTGCTAACACGCAGGGGTGGTATTCCGTCGAGTCCGACGGCTATAAGCAGAGCATCGACGTTACCGACGAATGGGTGTTCGAACTGTTGGTGTACAGCGGAAGCGAGCTGGTCTGCATCGCATAGCGGCAATGCGGAAAACAGACGGGCGGGAGCGCGCGCTCCCGCCCTTTTGCGCTCCTTTTACCCATGAAACGCGGGCATACGGCAAAAATATTACAATTTATTTCGGGAAAACGCATTGACGGTGCGGGCGCGGGATGGTAAAATAGAGAGGAAACAGGAACGATCGCGGAGGAATGGGAGATGAAAGTCGGGATCCTGACGAGCGGCGGGGACTGCGCGGGGCTGAATGCCGTGATGCGCGCCATCGCGCTCAATCTGTACGAAAATGAAAAAAATGTGGAGATCGTGGGGTTCCGCGACGGCTATGCGGGGCTGATCCGCGGCGAGGCGGTGCCCATGCAGCGGGCGGACTTTGAGGGGCTGCTGCTCGTCGGCGGTACCGTGCTCGGCACGACGCGCACGCCTTTCAAGCTCATGTCCGTTCCCGAAGAGAACGGCGCGACCCGTCTCGCGAAGATGGTCGCGTCCTATAAAAAGCTGGGGCTGGACTGCCTGTTCACCCTCGGCGGCGCGGGCACGCACCGCACGGCGGCGCTGCTGTGCGCGGAGGGGTGCAACGTCATAGGGCTCCCCAAGACCATCGACAACGACATTTACGGAACGGATGTGACCTTCGGGTTCCATACCGCCGTGGACGTGGCGGCGGACGCGCTCGTGCGCGTGCGCACGACTTCGGAGAGCCACAGGCGCACCATGCTCGTCGAGGTCATGGGCAACAAGGCGGGCTGGCTGACGCTGTACGCGGGCATCGCGGGCGGCGCGGACGTCATCCTCCTGCCCGAGATCCCGTTCAGTATCGACAAGGTGTGCGAGGCGGTCTCCCGCGGCTACGCAGCGGGGAAGCGCTGCTGCATCATCGCCGTGGGCGAGGGGGCGGTGCTCGATTCCGAGGCGCCCTTCAAGCGGCGCGAGCGCGTGTTCGTCCGTGCCGACAGGGGCGAGACGACGGTGACCCGCCACCTCGCGGAGGTCATCGGCGAGCGCACGGGCGCGGAGACGCGCGCGACGGTGCTCGGGTATATCCAGCGCGGCGGCGAACCGTCCGCGTACGACAGGGTGCTGTGCACGCGGCTGGGAAGCTTCGCCGCGCAGCTTTGCCGCCGCGGCAGGTTCGGCGTGACCGTCGCCGTCAGCGGGAACAGGATCACCTTCAACGCCCTGACGGACATTGCGGGCAAGTACAAATTCGTCGACCCGAACGGCGAGATCGTGCGCGCCGCCGAGGAGACGGGCGTCTCCTTCGGCAGGTGAGCGGCAAAACAGAAAAATAACGCTCCCCGCGCAGGGCGCGGGGACGGAGGGAACATTCTATGAAATATGCGGTCATTGACATCAGTTCGAGCAGCATTTCGCTGGTCGTGGCGGACGAAAAGGAGGCAGAGCCGGTCTTTCGCGCGCGGGAGAGCCTGACCCTTCTGCACTATCTGGACGGGCACGCGCTCTCGCAGCGCGGCATCGAAAAGCTGACGGATGCGGTGCTCTCCATGCAGGATAAGTGCCGCAGCGTGGGCGTAGACCTGCTCTATCTCATCTCCACGGCGGCGCTGCGCGCCGTCCTCAATTTCGAGGAAGTGCACAGCGAGATCTACGCGCGGACGGGCATCCCCCTGAACTTCATCGACGGCGAGACGGAGGCGTACTGCGATTACGTCGCCAACCGCGCCTACGGCGAGGCGGAGGGCGGCGCGGTGCTGCTGGATTTCGGCGGCGCGAGCACGGAGATCTGCGACCTTTCCCGCGAGGACAGGGAGGGGCTGCACTGCCTCGATTTCGGCATCCACAGCCTGCGCAAGAAATTTGTGGAGAAGATCCAGCCGAGCGAGGAGGAGGCGGAAAATATCCGCAAATTCCTCAAAAAGAAGTTCAAAAAGGCGGGGCTGCCCAAAAAAGGCGCGTTCGGCACCGTGGTGCTCGCGGGTGCGACCAACCTCGCGCTGTATGCCGTGTATGCGGAGTACACCAAGACGCACACCGTCGGCGAGCGCGTCATGGACGGGAAGAAGTTTAAAAAGCTCACCGACCACCTGCTTTCGGGCGCGGGGCGGGCAAAGCTCATTTTAGACGTCGCGCCCGACAAGCTCTATGCCGTCGGGCTTGCGGCGATCACCGCGCAGGCGCTCGTAAAGCGCCTGGACGCGGAGCGCATCGTCGTCAGCGACAGGGGCGTCAAGGAGGGGTATCTTGCCCTCGTGCGCTCGGGCAGTTTCCGCGGCGCATATTATGATTTTTCGCGGGAGGGCGCGGTGCATGCGCCTGCGGCGGAGAAAGCCGTACAGCCCGCAGAGGAGAAGCTCCCCGCAAAAAAGAAGACGGCGCCCGCAAAGCCCGCAAAAGAAAAGGAGAGCGACGGCTCCGCAAAAGAGCAGCCGCCCGTAAAGCGGCGGGGAAGGCCTCCCAAGGCAAAGGCGCAGGATGCGGCAGAGAACGCGCCCGCAAAGCCCGCAAAAGAAAAGGAGAGCGACGGCTCCGCAAAAGAGCAGCCGCCCGCGAACGAGGCGGCGCCTTCCGCAAAACCTGCGGCAAAGCGGGGCAGAAAGCCCGCTGCGAAGGCACAGCCTGCGGCAGAGGGGCAGGATAAAGCGGCAGCCCCCGCAAAGCGGCGGGGCAGGCCGCCCAAGGCAAAGGCGGCGGATGAAAACGCTGCCGAAAACGGCACCGAAAACGTCAGCGAAAACGGCACCGAAAACGTCAGCGAAAACGGCGAGGAGAAGGCATGAAGGACGACAACGCGCTGAGCAAAGCAAAAAAGCGGTTCATCCGCGGCATCTATATCAACCGCGAGTACAGCTGGCTGCAATTCAACAGCCGCGTGCTGCGGCAGGCGAGCGACCCGACCAACCCGCTGCTCGAACAGTGCAAATTCCTCTCCATCTTCGGCTCCAATCTCGACGAGTTCTTCATGGTGCGGGTGGGCAGCCTGTTCAACGAGAACGTCTCCGATCCCGAAGAGGAGGAGAACAAGACGGGGCTGACCCCCGCAAAACAGCTCGCGGGCATCATGGCGGTCGTGCGCAGGCAGTACAAAGAGCGCGCGTCGGCGTACCACGCGCTGCGCAAGCGCCTCTCCAAGGCGGGCGTGCGCATCCTCACCGACGAGGAGATTACGCCGCGGCAGAACGAGCTGTGCAAAGAATATTTTCTGGAGCACATCACGCCGCTCCTCTCCCTCATGGTGCTGGACGCGAAGCACCCGATGATCCGCTTCGAGAACATGCGGCACTACATGCTCTACGAGCTGGAGAAGAACGGGCGGCGCATGATGGGCGTGCTGTACGTCAATCCCGCGGCGGAGCGGCTGTTCCTCGCGGGCAGCGGCAAGAAGGCGAAAGTCGTGCCCCTCGAAGTGCTGCTGCGCAGGTTCGGGCACCTCTCTTTCACGGGGTACACGGTGAAACACCGCATCATGCTGCGCGTCACCCGCAATGCGGACGTGAACACGGACATCGGCGATGCGGACGAAGGGCATGATTTTTCGTACGTCATGCGCAAGACCATCGAGCGGCGCTCCCGCCTCGGCGCGGTGCGCGTGGAGGTGGACGACCTCTCTTCGCCGCTGTGCGAGTTCGTGCTCAGGCAGGTCGGCGCGGACAAAGAGTGTCTGCTCGAAGAGCCGGAGTTCTTCTCCTACTCCTTCCTCGGCGGCGTCGGGTCGTACATGACCAAGGAGCAGGCGGCGGCGCTCAAATACCCGCCCTTCAAGGGGGCGGTCGAACCCTCCCTGCAGGGCGTGCCCTCGCTCATCGACTGCATTTCGGAGCGTGACCTGTTCCTCTCCTACCCGTACGACAGCATGTCTCCCCTCGTGGAGCTGCTGGAAGAGTGCGCGAAGGACGAGCGCGTGCTCTCGGTAATGATCACGATCTACCGCCTTGCGAGCCATTCGCGCATTGCGGACGCGCTCGTGCGCGCCTGCGAGAACGGCAAGGAGGTCACGGCGGTCATCGAGCTCTCCGCCCGTTTCGACGAGGAGAACAACCTGCACTTTGCCGAAAAGCTGCGCGAGGCGGGCTGCAACATCATCTACGGCATGGGCAACTACAAGGTGCACTCCAAGATCGTCTCGATCGTGCTCAAAAAGGGACAGGAGCTCGCCTACATAACGCACCTCGGCACGGGCAACTACAACGAGTCCACCGCAAAGCAGTACACCGACCTCAACGTCATCACCGCGAACGAGGAGATCGGCGAGGACGCCGTCGCCTTCTTCCGCAATATCGGCATCGGCAACACCGAATTTTCGTACAAACACCTGCTCGTCGCGCCCGAAACGCTCAAAGCGGGCATTCTCGCCCGCATCGACGGCGAGATCGCGAAGGCGCAGGCGGGCGGCAGGGGCGTCGTCGCCATGAAGATGAACAGCCTCACCGATAAGACGGTCATCGACAAGCTCGTCGAGGCGAGCTGCGCGGGCGTGCAGATCGAACTTTTGGTGCGCGGCATCTGCTGCCTGCGCCCGGGCGTGGAGGGGAAGACGGAGAACATCGCCGTCACCTCGGTCGTCGGCAGGTTCCTCGAACATTCGCGTATCTACTCCTTCGGCGAGGGGGAGGAGCGCGTCACCTATATCTCCTCTGCGGACATGATGACGCGCAACACCGACAAGCGCGTGGAGATCGCCGCGCCCGTGCTCGACAGAGAAGTGGAGGAACAGGTGTACTCCTATCTTCGCCTCATGCTCTCGGACAACGTGAAGGCGATGCGCCTCTGCTCCGACGGCGTGTACCGCCCCGTCGGGCGGGAAGAAGGGGAGCCGGAAGTGAACGGGCAGGAGGCGTGCATCGCCGCCGCACGGGAAAAACTCTGATAAATTTTGCGTCCCCGCTTTCCGCACAGTGCAAAGGCGCACGGCGCCTGTTTGCCGTGCGGCGGGAACCGCGGGCGGAAATAGCATTTGACGGAACGGCGCCCCGCGCCGCAGATCTTCTGCGGCGCGGGGCGCTTTGCATGCCGTGCGGGGGCGGGCGATGCCGTCCGCGCTTTGCCTGTGCCGCGGAAAAGTTTCTTCCGCGTGTAAATTAAGTTGCGCGAAACGTTCCCTTTGCCTTGCGTTTTCTGTCGGGAAATGGTATAATGAGACGATATGTTTTTTGCGGAGAGCGGAAAGCGTAAAAAATCAACATGAGGGGGAGAATTTTCACCAATGAATCTGATCTACGGCGTCAAGGACAGACCGCGCCCCGGGCGGCTCGTGCTGTTCGCTCTGCAGCAGCTTCTTGCCATTCTGGCGGCGACCATCACCGTCCCGATGGTGGTCAACAGTACGACGGGCAGCGAAATGTCCATTTCGGCGGCGCTGTTCGGCGCGGGCGCGGGCACGCTCGTGTACCTGCTGTTCACGAAGTTCCGCAGCCCCGTGTTCCTCGGCAGTTCCTTTGCCTTCATCAACTCGATGTGTGCGGCGTTCGCGGGCGGCGTTTCCATGTCGCTCGGGTCGCTCGGGCTGATCATCGGCGCGGTGTTTGCGGGGCTGGTGTACGTCGTCATCGCCATAGCCGTCAAATTCGCGGGCGTGAAGTGGATCGATAAGATCATGCCCGCCGCGGTCATCGGGCCTACGGTCGCGCTCATCGGGCTTTCGCTCGCGTCCAGCGCCATCCAGAACGCCGTGGGCGGTATCGACCTCAACGACCTCGGCAGCTATACGATGGGTACGAATTCCATTCTCTGCCTCGTCTGCGCGCTGTTCACCTTTGCCGTGACCGTCGTCTGCTCGGTGTACGGCAAAAAGATGATGAAGATGATCCCGTTCATCATCGGCATCCTCTCGGGCTATGCGCTCGCCGCGATCTTTACGGGGTTCAGCTATATCCCCGGCGCGGAAGAGATGCGCATCATCGACTTTACCGTATTCCAATCGATGGAGTGGCTGCCCGGATTCACTTTTCTGGAGATATTCGGCGGTGAACTGCTGCCCGCAGGCGGGAGTATCGGCGCATATATCGGCACGATCGCCGTCGCGTACATCCCCGTCGCGTTCGTAGTGTTCGCAGAGCATATCGCGGACCACAAGAATATTTCCTCCATCATCGGCACGGATCTTCTGCGCGACCCCGGGCTTTCGCGCACGCTGCTCGGCGACGGCGTAGGCTCGATGGTCGGCGCGGTGTTCGGCGGCTGCCCCAATACGACGTACGGCGAGTCCATCGGCTGCGTCGCCATCTCGGGGAATGCCTCCGTCATCACGATCTTCGTGACGGCGCTGTTCGCCATCGTCTCTTCGTTTATCGCGCCCTTCATGACCTTCCTTTCGAGTATCCCGGGCTGCGTCATGGGCGGCGTCTGCATCGCGCTGTACGGCTTTATCGCGGTCAGCGGTCTGAAGATGGTGCAGAAGGTCGACCTCAACGACAACGGAAACCTGTTCACCGTCTCGTCCATTCTCATCGCGGGCGTGGGCAGCCTTGCGCTCACCTTCGGCAAGATCACGCTCACGAACATTGCCTGCGCGCTCATTCTCGGCATCCTCACGAACCTGCTCGTGAATATCCGCAGGAAGAAGAACGCCAAGGCGGAGGCTGCGGACGCGGACGTTCCCGCGGCGGAGAGCGCCGCTTTGGAGAGCGTCGGCGAAGGGGCAGAGAGCGCCGCGGCGGCGCCCGCAGAGGAGAGCGCCGCACAGGATCCCGCACTGCCGCCCGCAGAAGAGAGCGCGGAGCGCGCGGACGTTCCCGCCGCAGAGACGGACGGCGAAAAGGCGGACGGCGCAAATACGGACGGCAAAGGGGAGGAATAGGCGATGAAAGAGTATCCCAACGTATTTGTATTCGATCATCCGCTCATCAAGCATAAGATCTCCATTCTGCGCGACAAGAACACCGGCATGAAGGAGTTCCGCGAGCTGGTCGAAGAGATCACGCAGATCATGACCTACGTCAGCATGGAGGACGTGGCGCTCGTGCCCGTCGAAGTGGAGACGCCCCTCGAAAAGACGGTGCAGTACCGCATCCCCGAGGAGAGCGTCGCCATCGTGCCCATTCTGCGCGCAGGGCTGGGCATGGTGAACGGCGTGCACAAGGTGTTCCCCACGGCGCGCGTCGGGCATATCGGCATGTACCGCGACGAGGAGACGCTCGAACCGCAGGAGTACTACTGCAAGCTGCCCGACGGCATCGAGAACAAGACGGTCATTCTCGTCGACCCCATGCTCGCGACGGGCGGCTCCGCCTGCGACGCGTTGGCGGCGCTCAAAAAGCGCGGCTGCAAAAATATCAGGATGATGTCCATCATCGCCGCGCCCGAGGGCATCGAACGGGTCGCGAAGGAGCACCCCGACGTGCGCGTGTTCGTCTCCACGCTCGACCGGGAGCTGAACGAGAACGGCTATATCCTGCCCGGCCTCGGCGACGCGGGGGACAGGCTGTTCGGAACGAAATAAGAGACCGCTCCCGAAAACAGACGGGGCGGGGAGAATGCGCGCCGCGGCAGTCCTGCCGCGGCGGCTGCCGTTTTTTTGCCCCGCCGCAGGGGGAGTGCCCGTTCCGCGGCGGCTGCCGTTTTTTATCCGGCCCGCATTGTCAGCAGGGGGGGCGGGCGTGGTTGCCGCGCCGCTTTGTTGGCGGCTGCCGTTTCTGCCGTCGCTCCCGTAACGCGCGCCCCGCCGTTTCTGCCGCTCCCCGCCGCCGTTTGGTTAATCTGCGCTTATACTACCTATTAAAAATAAATGGGGCGGCGAAAAGGGGCTTTTACTTGACTTGCGCGGCGCTTTCGGGGTATAATCAGCAGGTAAACACGGCGCACAGGCGCGTCTTTTTCACACGGGAAAGCGCTCGCATGCGGGCGCATTCTTTTTCTGTAACGGGAGAGTTGTTTATGATTCGGGAAGGCATTTTCAGAAATCCTTCGGGCTGCGCGGTCTCGGGCGTGATCGACCGCAGCGGCAAGCGCATGAGCGGCGAGTGCATGATCCGCTCCATCGCGACCATGCACGACCGTTCCAACGGGCTGGGCGGCGGGTTCGCCGGTTACGGCATCTATCCGCATTACAAAGATTTTTACGCCTTTCACCTCTTTTTTGACAGCAAGATGGCGAAGGGCGCGGCGGAGGCGTTCCTCGGCAGACATTTCGAGATCGCCTACAGCTCCGAGATCCAGACGCATAAACTTCCGTCCGTCACCGACGAGCCGATGATCTGGCGCTATTTCTGCGCGCCGCTGCCGCGCAAGCTCGCGGACAGCCACCTCGACGAGCGCGAATACGTCGTGCGCTGCGTCAACCGCATCAACGTGCAGATCGACGGCGCGTACGTCTTTTCCAGCGGCAAGAACATGGGCATCTTCAAGGGCGTCGGCTTCCCCGAGGACATCGGCAGGTTCTACGGGCTGGACGAGTACGAGGGCTACGCCTGGACCTGCCACGGCAGGTACCCGACCAACACGCCGGGCTGGTGGGGCGGCGCGCACCCCTTCGGGCTGCTCGACTTCTCCGTCGTGCACAACGGCGAGATCTCCTCGTACGACGCGAACAGGCGGTACATAGAGATGTTCGGCTACAAGTGCACGCTGCAGACGGATACCGAGGTCATCACCTATATCGTCGACTATCTCGTGCGCAAGTGCGGGCTGACCCTCAAAGAGGTCTCGCACGTCATTGCCGCATCCTTCTGGTCGACGATCGCGGACAAACCCGAAGAGGACCGCGAGCAGGAGACGCTGCTGCGCCGCATGTTCCCGTCCCTGCTCGTCACGGGCCCGTTCTCCATCATTCTGGGGTACACGGGCGGGCTGATGGCGCTCAACGACCGCCTGAAACTGCGCTCCATGGTCTGCGCCGAAAAGGGCGATCTTGCATTTATCGCGAGCGAAGAGTGCGCGATCCGCGCGATCGAGCCTTCGCCCGACACCGTCTATGCGCCTGCGGGCGGCGAGGCGGTCATCTATGAACTGTACGACAGGGGAGGGCGCGCGTAATGGAACTTTTCGTGCACGGCGACTATGAGGTCGTCCGCAACCCCGACCTGTGCATCGCCTGCCGCGTCTGCGAGCGGCAGTGCGCCAACGAAGTGCACTGGTACGACGAAACCGCGGGCAAGATGAAGGCATACAGCGACAAGTGCGTCAACTGCCACCGCTGCGTCTGCCTCTGCCCGACGCACGCGCTGAAGATCGTCAAAACGGACGACACCTATAAGATCAACGCAAACTGGAACAATGCCACCATCAACGAGGTGTACAAGCAGGCAAATTCGGGGGGCGTGCTGCTCTCCTCGATGGGCAACCCCAAGCCGTACCCCGTGTTCTGGGACAAGATGCTCGTCAACGCCTCGCAGGTCACCAACCCGCCCATCGACCCGCTGCGTGAGCCGATGGAGACGAAGGTGTGGCTGGGCAAGCGCACCGTGAAGATCGAGCGCGACGAAAAGGGCAGGCTCAAAAACACCCTCGCGCCGCAGCTCGAGCTGAGCGTGCCCGTCATGTTCTCGGCGATGAGCTACGGCTCGATCAGCTACAACGCGCACGAATCGCTTGCGCGCGCGGCGGAAGAGCTGGGCATCTACTACAACACCGGCGAGGGCGGGCTGCACAAGGACTTCTATAAATACGGCAAGAATACGATCGTACAGGTCGCGTCGGGCAGGTTCGGCGGGTTCAAGGGGTATCTCGAGACCGCCGCCGCCATCGAGATCAAGATGGGGCAGGGCGCAAAGCCGGGTATCGGCGGGCACCTGCCGGGGGCGAAGATCAACGAGGACGTCTCACAGACGCGCATGATCCCGCGCGGCGTGGACGCGATCTCGCCCGCGCCGCACCACGACATCTATTCCATCGAAGATCTGCGCCAGCTCGTCTATTCGCTGAAAGAGGCGACGGAGTACAAAAAGCCCGTCATCGTCAAGATCGCGGCGGTGCACAACGCGGCGGCGATCGCCAGCGGCATCGCGCGCAGCGGGGCAGACATCATCGCCATCGACGGCTTCCGCGGCGGCACGGGCGCGGCGCCCACCCGCATACGCGACAACGTCGGCATCCCCATCGAACTCGCGCTCGCCTCCGTCGATGCGCGCCTGCGCGAAGAGGGCATCCGCGACGACGTTTCCATCGTCGTCGGCGGTTCCATCCGTTCGAGTGCGGACGTCGTGAAGGCGATTGCCCTCGGCGCGGACGCCTGTTATATCGGCACGGCGGCGCTGCTCGCGCTCGGGTGCCCCCTGTGCCGTTCCTGCCATGAAGGCAAATGCAACTGGGGCATCGCCACCCAGCGGCCCGACCTCGTAAAGAGGCTCAACCCCGACATCGGGTACAAGAGGCTGGTCAACCTCGTCACGGCGTGGAACCACGAGATACAGGAGATGATGGGCGGCATGGGCATCAACTCCGTCGAGGCGCTGCGCGGAAACCGCCTCATGCTGCGCGGCATAGGGCTTACGGACACCGAACTTTCCGTTCTGGGCATCCGTTATGCGGGTCAATCTCTGTAAATTGTGCAATTCCCTCTGTTTTTGCTTGTCATCGGGTGAAAAAATAAGGTATAATAATAGGGTCGGAAAGTGCGGCGTCCTGCCGCGCGCGGCGAAAATAAATTATATCTTTGTGAGGAAATTGCAATGTTAACAGCGATCGTCGGCATCAACTGGGGAGACGAGGGCAAGGGCCGCATGGTAGACCTGCTCTCCAAGGATTACGACGTGGTGTGCCGCTATCAGGGCGGCAACAACGCGGGGCACACCGTCATCAACGAGCGCGGCAGGTTCATCCTCAACCTGCTCCCTTCGGGCATCCTGCGCGAGGGCGTCGTGTGCGTGATGGGCCCCGGCATGGTCATTGACATAAAGCATCTGGCGGGGGAGATGGCGCGCCTGCGCGAGGCGGGCATTGAAATCTCGCCGGAGAACCTGAAAATATCCGACCGCGCGGTCATCACCATGCCCTACAACGTGCAGCAGGACTGCCTCGAGGAAGAGCGCCTCGCCGATAAAAAGTTCGGCTCCACCAAGCGCGGCATCGCGCCCGTGTATGCGGACAAATACCTGAAAAAGGCGTTCCGCATGGGCGAGCTGCGCAATCCGGAGCTGCTCAAAAAGCGCCTGCCCGACATCGTGGACTGGAAAAACCTGACCGTCGTCAACGCATACGGCGCGGAACCGGTGAGCGTGGAGGGCATGCTCGATTATTTCCGCACCTACGGCGCGCCGCTCAAAGAGTATATCTGCGACGTCGGCCTCTACCTCAACGAGGCGCACAAGGCGGGCAAAAAGATCATGCTCGAGGCGCAGCTCGGCGCCCTGCGCGACATAGATTACGGCATTTACCCGTATACCTCTTCTTCCAACAACATTGCCGCCTACGGCCCCATCGGCGCGGGCGTGCCCAACCTCAAGCTGGATAAGACGATCGGCATCATGAAGGCGTACTCCACCTGCGTGGGCGAAGGCCCCTTCACCGCCGAATATTTCGGCGACAAGGCGGAAAAGCTGCGCAAGGCGGGCGGGGAATACGGCGCCGCCACGGGCAGGCCGCGCAGGGTGGGCCCGTTCGACGTGGTCGCGTCCAAGTACGGCATCCGCTGCCAGGGCGCGGACGAGATCGCGCTGACCAAGCTCGACGTGCTCTCCGGGCACGAAGAACTCGAAGTGTGCACGGCATACGAACTGAACGGGGAGAGGATCACCGAATTTCCGTTCACGGACGTTCTCGACGAGTGCAAGCCCGTGTTCGAGAAGGTGAAGGGCTGGAACTGCGATATTTCCGGCTGCCGCAAAAAAGAAGATCTGCCCAAAGAGGCACTCGATTATATCCGCTTCATCGAAAAGGCGTGCGAATGCAAAGTCCGCTACGTCTCCGTCGGGGCGGAACGCGACGCATACGTCGAATTGTAAGCTCACGGGAGCAGAATATTCCGTGAGCGGCCCCGCCGTGCAAAAAAAGCGGCGGGAGATCACGGAAAAAGCGCAGGGCCTCCGTCCGCGGTTTTTTCGCGGACGGAGGTCATTTTTATGAAACGTATCTATGTCAACGAAAAGTGGTGCCTCGGCTGTCACCTCTGCGAGTACGAATGCGCCTTTGCCAATTCGGGGCTGACCGATATGGTCAGGGCGCTCAAAGGAAAGACCATTCACCCCAGGATCCGCGTGGAGGACGGGGAGGAGATACATTTCGCCGTCAGCTGCCGCCACTGCAAAGACGCTCTCTGCGTGCAGAGCTGCATCTCGGGCGCGCTCACCAAAGACGAAAGCGGCATGGTGCGCATAGACAGAGAAAAGTGCGTCGGCTGCCTCACCTGCGTGCTGGTCTGCCCCTACGGGGCGATCATGCCCGCGCCCGACGGGCACGCCGCGCAGAAGTGCATGCTCTGCACAGACAATCTCTGCGGGGAGCCGAACTGCGTGAAGCACTGCCCGAACAACGCCATCGTGTACGAGGAGAGGTGAAAGCATGAAGTACGTCATCATCGGAAATTCGGCGGCGGGCATCGCCGCGGCGGAAGAGATCCGCGCGCGGGACAAAGAGGGGGAGGTCGTCATCCTCTCCGACGAAAAATACCCCGTCTACGGCAGGCCGCTCATCTCCTATTATCTTCTCGGCGCGACGGACAGGGAGCGCATGAACTACCGTTCCCCCGACTTTTACGAAAAGAACAATTTCTCGTTCCGCCCCGGTACCCGCGCGGAAAAGATAGACGCGCAGGCAAAGGAAGTTTTGCTTTCGGGCGGGGAGAAGGTAAAGTACGATAAACTGCTCGTCGCGACGGGTTCGCGCCCCTTCACGCCGCCGATAGCGGGGCTTGAAAAGGTGAAAAAGCGCTTCTCCTTCATGACGCTGGACGACGCGCTCTCCCTCGAAAAGGCGCTCGCGGGCAAAAAGAAGCGGGTGTTCATCCTCGGCGCGGGGCTGATCGGGCTGAAATGCCTCGAAGGCATCGCGGACAGGGCGAACGGCGTCGCGGTAGCGGACATGGCGGGGCACATCCTGCCCAGCATCCTCGACGAGGCGGGCGCCGCTGTCGTGCAGCGCACCCTCGGGGCGCACGGGGCGGAATTTTACCTGAACGACAGCGTCGCGGAATTTGAAGAAAATGCCGCCCTTTTGAAGAGCGGAAAGCGCGTCCCCTTCGACGTGCTCGTCACCGCGGTCGGCGTGCGCCCGAATACCGAGCTCGTAAAAGAGGCGGGCGGGCAGGTGCGGCGCGGCATCGTCATAGACGACCATATGCGCACCTCTCTTCCCGACGTGTACGCCGCGGGTGACTGCACGGAGAGCAGGGATATCGTTTCCGGCGAGTACAGGATCCTCGCCCTGCTGCCCAACGCGCGCTTTCAGGGAAGGTGCGCCGGCGCGGACATGGCGGGCGGCGACGAGGCGTTCGATACCGCTTTTGCGATGAACGCCATCGGCTTTTTCGGCACGCGCGTGCTCACGGCGGGCTGCTATGCCGGCGAGGAGTATACGGAAGCGGAAGGGGATACCTATAAAAAGCTGTTCATCGGCGACAACGTCCTCAACGGGTTCATCCTCGTGAACGAATCCGAATGCGCGGGCATCTACACGGATCTCATCCGCAGGCGCACGCCCCTTTCCGAAGTGGATTTCGCCCTGCTCGAAAAGGCGCCGCAGCTGCGCGCTTTTTCCGCAAAGGCGCGCGCGGGGATGCTGGCAAAGGAGGTATGAACATATGCGCATAGATGCGAGAGGAATGCATTTTTCCGCGCTCAACGAGATCGTCCGTTCGAGTGCGGATGCGGAGATAGAGATAGACAACTGCATCGGGCAGAGGTACATCGCCTGCGGGCTTTCCGGCAAAAAGATCACTGTAAACGGCACGCCGGGCAACGCGCTCGGGGCGTACCTCGACGGCTGCGACGTGACCGTGCGCGGCGACGTGCAGGAGGCGACGGGCGACACGATGAACGCGGGCTGCATCTGCGTGTTCGGCAGCGCCGGCGACGCCACGGGTTACGCCATGCGCGGCGGGCGCATCTTTGTCGAGGGGAACGTCGGCTACCGCTGCGGCATACACATGAAGGCGTATAAGGAGAACAAGCCCGCCATCGTCATCGGCGGGAAGGCGGGGAGCTTTCTCGGCGAATATCAGGCGGGCGGCATCATCGTCGTGCTCGGCGACGGGGCGGAGGGTTCTCCCGTCGGCAATTTCTGCGGCACGGGTATGCACGGCGGGGAGATGTATATCCGCGGCGACGCGCTGCCCAAAACGCTCCCGCCGCAGGTGAAGGCGGAGAGGCTGGAGCGCTTCCCCGAAGGGGAGGCGGCGCAGCTGGTGCGGCAGTGGTGCGACGCATTCGGGAAGGAGAGCGAAAGATATCTCTCTTCCCCCTGCTTCCGCCTCACGCCGGACAGCGCAAACCCTTACAAACAGATGTATACGCCCAACTGACGGGCGCATAAAGGAGGCTGCGGTGGAAAGGGTGCTTATCTGCTGCGAATCGGATACCGCCTCGGCGCGCATAGAGGAACTGCTCGCGGGCAGTTACGAAACGGTGCGTGCGAGGCTCCCCGCAGAGGCGCGCGAAAAGGCGGAGGATGCCTCGGCGGCGGTGCTCGCCGTGCCCCTGCGGCAGGACTGGGCAGACGCCGTCCGCGCCTTGTCCCTCGATACCTGCGCGGGGCTGATCGCGCTGCTGCGCGGGGAGCGCCGCGCCGAGGCGGAAAAGCTGTTCGGCGGGCTGGGCGTCGCCTTTGCGGATGTTTCCGAGGGGAAAAAGGCGTTTTTCGCCGCCCTCGCCTGCGCGGCGAAGGTGCACGAGCGCCTGCGCGCCGTGCGCAGCGAAAATGACCGTCTGAAAAGCACCATCGGCGATCTGAAACTCGTCGACCGCGCCAAGTGCGCGCTCATCCAATATCTGAACATGACGGAGGCGGACGCGCACCGCTTTATCGAAAAACAGGCGATGAACAGGCGGCTCTCCCGCCGCGAGATCGCGCTGGAGATCCTCAAAGCGTACGAAAGTTAAAGCGAGGGCTGTATGCTGAAAAAATTTGTGAAGATGCAGGGCGCGGGCAACGACTACATCTATTTCGACTGTTTTGAAGGGGAACCGGAAGACATACCCGCGCTGGCGGTGCGCCTCTCCGACAGGCACAAGGGCATCGGGGGAGACGGGCTCGTGCTCATCTGCCGAAGCGACGCAGCGGACGCGAAGATGCGCATGTTCAACGCCGACGGAAGCGAGGGGAATATGTGCGGGAACGCCATCCGCTGCGTGGGGAAGTACCTTTACGACGAAAACGTATGCCGCAAAGAGGAACTTTCCGTCGAAACGAAGAGCGGGATCAAATATCTGCGGCTCTATACGGAGAACGGAAAGGTGAAGCGGGTGCGCGTGGACATGGGAAAGGCGGACTTCGACCCGAAGTCGCTGCCCGTGCTGCTCGAAGGGGAGGCGGTCGACCGCCCCGTAAAGATCGCGGGCGGGCTGCACCGCATCACCTGCGTTTCGATGGGCAACCCGCACTGCGTCCTGTTCGAAGACCCCGACGGGGCAGACCTCGAAAGGATCGGGCCGCTGTTTGAAAACGCCCCGCTCTTTCCGGAGCGGGTGAACACGGAATTTGTGAAGGTCATCGGCAAAAACGCGCTGAAAATGCGCGTATGGGAAAGGGGGAGCGGCGAAACGATGGCCTGCGGCACCGGCGCCTGCGCGGCGGCCGCCGCGGCGTGCGCCTGCGGAAAGTGCGATGCGGGGCAGGACATACTCGTGAAGCTGCGCGGGGGCGACCTCGTCATCCATGTGGGAGAAACCGTCTTTATGACGGGCGAAGCGGAAAAAGTTTTTTCGGGAGAAGTAGAGATATGAAGTACATCTTCGTTACGGGCGGCGTCGTTTCCGGATTGGGCAAGGGCATCACGGCGGCGAGCCTGGGCAGATTGCTCAAATCGCGCGGCTATAAGGTCGCGTCGCAGAAGCTCGACCCTTACATCAACATTGACCCGGGCACGATGAGCCCGTACCAGCACGGCGAGGTGTTCGTCACCGACGACGGCGCCGAAACAGACCTCGACCTCGGCCATTACGAGCGGTTCATAGACGAAAACCTGAACAAGTTTTCCAACCTCACGACGGGCAAAGTGTATTGGAACGTCCTCAACAAAGAGCGCAACGGCGAATACCTCGGGCAGACGGTGCAGGTCATCCCGCACATCACGGGGGAGATCAAGTCTTTCATCTACCGCGTCGGCAAGCAGAACGGGGCGGACGTCGTCATCACGGAGATCGGCGGCACCATCGGCGACATAGAGAGCCAGCCCTTCATCGAGGCGATACGGCAGGTGTCGATGGAGGCGGGAAGGGAAAACTGCTGCTTCATACACGTCACTCTCGTTCCGTATATCTCCGGCTCCTGCGAATTCAAGTCGAAGCCCACGCAGCATTCCGTAAAGGAATTGCAGGGCATGGGCATCACGCCGGACATCATCGTCGCGCGCGTCGACGCGCCTCTGCCCGAAGACATAAAGCGCAAGATCGCCATGTTCTGCAACGTCAGGCCGGACTGCGTCATCGAAAACCGCACGCTGCCCCTCCTGTACGAGGCGCCCGTGATGCTGGAAAAGGAAAACCTCTCCGCCATCGTCTGCCGCACGCTGGGTTTGGAGCCGCGCAAAATAGACCTCTCCGAGTGGGAGGCGATGCTCGCCCGCGCAGGCGGCTGCGAGGGGAACGTGCGCATCGCCCTCGTCGGGAAATACGTGCAGCTGCACGACGCCTATCTCTCCGTCGCCGAGGCGCTCACTCACGCGGGCTTTGAAAACGCCTCGAAGGTGGAGATCGAGTGGGTGGACAGCGAAGTGCTCACCGAAGAGAACACCGCCCGCATCCTCGACGGCGTGGACGGCGTCCTCGTGCCCGGCGGCTTCGGCGGCCGCGGCATCGAGGGCAAGATCTCGGCGGTGCGCTGGGCGCGCGAAAACGGCGTGCCCTTCCTCGGCATCTGCCTCGGAATGCAGGTCGCCGTCATCGAATACGCGAGGAACGTTCTCGGTTTTTCCGACGCGAACTCCTCCGAATTCGACCCCGAAGGCGCGCACTCCGTCATCGACATCATGCCCGATCAGCTGGGCGTGAAGATGGGCGGCACCATGCGCCTCGGCGCCTATCCCTGCCGCATCGCCAAAGGCACGAAGATGGAAAAGGCATACGGCAAAAAGGATATTTCCGAGCGGCACCGCCACCGCTTCGAGTTCAACAACGAGTACAGGGAAGAGTTTGAAAAGGCGGGCATGAAGATCGCCGGCACCTCGCCGGACGGCCGCCTCGTCGAGGCGGTGGAGATCCCCGCGCATCCCTTCTTCGTGGGGGTGCAGTTCCATCCCGAATTCAAATCCCGCCCCAATGCGGCGCACCCGCTCTTCCGCGAATTTATCCGCGCCGCCGTGCAGTATGCGGGCAAGTGCGGCAGAACCTGAAGGAGAAACGGCATGAAGCTCAACGAAAACTATTTCAGGCTGGAAGAGAGCTACC
>JAGHJD010000049.1 GCA_017886895.1 Clostridia bacterium
CACCGCCCGTTTCGCCGCCGGTCTCCCCGCCCGTTTCGCCGCCGGTCTCGCCGCCCGTTTCGCCGCCGGTCTCGCCGCCCGTTTCGCCACCGGTCTCGCCGCCCGTTTCGCCGCCGGTCTCGCCTCCCTCTTCGGGCGTCTGCTGTTCCTGCTGCTGTTCTTCCTCCGCTGTCTCTTCGGTGTCGCACGCGGCGATGCCGAAGAGCGCGAACAGTGCGACGAGCGCAAGCAAAAAGCTCAAAAGTTTCTTTTTCATCCCATTTTCCTCCTTGTTTTATCAGCGATAGAGATTATACGTTACGCTGCCCTGGTAGTAGCCGAGCCCGCCCTCGCGGAAGAACACGACGTAGACCGTATCCCCCGCCTGCGCGCTTACATTGAAGTTCGCATACGACCAGGACGAGCTTGCCTGCCCGTTCGATATGAACGTTGCGGAACGGACATTCCCATCCGCATCGGCGACGACCAGCCGCGCGGTGACGCGCGTCTCCTCCGCGTTCGTCCCCGTAAAGACGAGTTCGGCCGCGTACGTTCCGCTCTCCGAAACGGTGTACCCGATCGCGGCGTCTACGCTCTCGTTCTCGGTCAGGAGCCAGCCTGCTTTGATCTCGATGCTTGCGATCGACGGATCGCCCCACGCATCGCCCGCATCGCCGATGACCTGCGTGAACGGCGTATAATCGAGGATGTCTCTGCCCTCGCCGCCGAAATAATCGGAGACGTAGCCGTACGTCCACCCGTTCTCCTGCGCGGTGAGAGAGAAGTCCTCGGCGAAGTTTGCGATCTGCGTGTAGTCGGAGAAATCGCTCGACCCCGCGGCGCCCACAGAAAAAGTATAGCTCGCCGCTGCCGTGCCGACGTCCGTCATATACCCGACGTTCTTGATGCCGAAGATGATGCTGTCTCCCGCCGCGGCGTCTACCGTGACCGTGTAGGTCTGCATCCCCGAACCCTCGACGAGGATGTCCTCCGCAAGCCGCGTGCGGTTGTGGTAGAGCTGCACCATGACGTACCCGGACGCCTCCGTCGGGGTCAGCGTGAGCGTGACCTGCAGTTCGCCGTCCTCCGCCACGATATAGGTGACGCCCGCATAGTAGTGCGAACCCGTCTTCAGCCAGTCCGCCTTGACTTCGATGTCCGAGGTCACGGACGGCTCGATGTAGCGGTAGTCGTACGCATTCTCGTAGTTGGTGTTGAAGGTGCCGATGGGCTGCATCTCGTCTATCTCTTTGCCGTAGGTATAGACGAACCCGTCCGTGCCCTGTTCCCCGAAACTCGTCGCGACGGAGACGCTGTCTGTCCTGTCCTCTGCGATCTCCACGCCGAGGTCATACGAATAGGTGCGCTCGCACACGTCCGCGGGATACAGGTTGCTCTGCGGCGTGCGGCCCTCCCACACGGTGCAGGAGACGGAATATGCAGCGGGCGCGCCCGCATAGGAGACGCTCGCGGCGAGCACGTCGCCCGCAGACACTTCGACGCTGCCGAACAGCAGCCCGTTTTCTTCGGCGAGCACATTCCCTGCGATCTCCTCTCCGTTCAGCGTGAGCACGAGGCGCGCGTCCCCGCCCCCTGCATGAGCGACTGCGGAAAAGGAGAGCACGCCGTCCTCTTCGGCGGTGATCCTTGCGCCCGCGTCCGTACCCGTGCGGGTGACGGAGCTTTCGCGGGTCGGAACGTAATACGTCTGCGAGCCGTCTATCCTCGCCGTGACCGTCGTATCCTCCTTCGCGGTGACGCGCACGGTGAAACTCTCGCCCGCCTCCGTATCCGCATACCCGTACAGCTGCAGCGCGCCGCTGCCCGTATCGCCCGCAACAGTCCCGTCTTCGCCCGCGATCTCCACTTCGATCTCGCCCGAGGCGTACAGATCGGCTGCCGCGCTCATATATGCGTCCGTTTCGGGCGAAACGGTGAACACGCGCTCCTCGCCCGCGGAGAGCGCAAAAGTACCCGTATAGTCGAGGTCGGCGTCAGACGGGGCAAAATAAGAAATGTCCGTGAACTGCACGATGCCCGATTCCGCAAAGACCGCGACCCGCTTGTTGCCCGTATTGCGGGCGCGGAACGTGAGCGACGCGCCGCCGACATAGATGACGTAACAGCTCCCCTCCGAGAACACGTCCACCCGATACTCGGTATCCGCCTCCAGCGCAAGGTGGCGGGAGGTCATTTCGCCGTTTTCGCCGTACTGCACCTTGACCTTGCCGGCAGACGGGTTGACCGTGACTTTGACGACGTTTTCAAGGTCGCTCTCCAGCCCGAACACGAACCCGAACTCCTCGGTATCCGAGGTGAACGTGACGTTCATGCTCAGCCGCGCCTCCGGCCGCTCTTCGGCGACCGCGGTATAAGAGCCGCCCGAACCGATGAGCGAGAGGCTGTCCGTCTCCGCTCCGTCCTCCCCCTCGAGCAGGAGCGGCTGTTCCACGTCGTAGTACGAGGCGTACGCCTTCGGATAGGTCAGGTTCAGCGACCCGTCTTCATTCGCCGTGAGCACATGCGCGACGATGTTGCCGCCCCATTCGTAATCGTAGCCCGCGTTCACCGTCTTCTGCGCCGCCCAGCCGACGAGCATCGCCTCGTCGCCTATGGCGACTTTGCCCGCATAGAACACGTTGCCGTCGAGCTGCGGGTCGGAGACCTCTCTCCATGCGCCGTCTATGCTGTCCGCGACGAGATAGTACATGCAGCCCTTGCTGTCCGCAGGGGCGAGCATGGCGTTGGACGTGCCGTCCGTCTCACCCGAAAGGGAGAGATCCTGCGCGGAATAGGTCAGGTACCACCGCCCGTCCAGATAAAACAGGTCGGGGCATTCGAGGACGTTGAACCCGCGCGTATCCGTGTACAGGATCCCGTCGTAAGTGAGGTTTTCCAGCTCCGCATCGAAGGAGAACCGCGCGAGCACCGCCGTACCGTTCAAACGCGTCGCCACGATGCAGATATACCGTTCGCTCGCCTCGTCCCAGACGACTTCGGGGTCGCGGAAATCGTTCCCGAACCCGTACTCTCCGGGAGAAATGGAGAAGTCCGTCTGCTTGACGAAGTTATCCAGGTTCCCCTCCGACTTTGCGACCAACACGACTTCCGCACCGCTCGCGGGGTGCCCCGTGTAGAAGAACAGGTAATCGCCCGCCGCCGTCTTGACCACACTGCCCGTGCCGATCATCGCCTCCTGCGAGTTGGAGGCGCCCGCATCGATCGCAAGCCCCTTGTCCTCGTAGTGCACGAAGTCCGTCGTCGTCACGCGGTAGACGGGGTGCGCGGAGGAGCCGCCGCCGTCCTTCAGGTAGAAGATGTGATAGACGCCGTCCTCGTAATAGGGCATGATGTCCCCCGCGCGGCCGTCTTCGGGGATCCAGAAGGCGGAATACTCCGCCGCCGCCTCCAGATCGTTGGAATTCAGCCCGCTCAGATCTTCGGCGGTATAAGCGTAGTCCGCCTCTTCCGAACTGCCGCACGCCGCCATCGCCAGAGCGGAAAACGCCAGCAGGAGCGCGAGCGCAAGGCACATCGCGATGCGCGGCAGATTTGCGATCTTTTTCTTCATGAGAAATTCCCCTTATCCCTTGATCTCCGCGCCGCCCAATTCCGCGGCGCAAACGTCGCCGAAGTTCCCCTTCTCCGCGCAAAAAGCGATCTCAACGGGGCGGCGGCGGTAAAAACGGAAACTCACGGGGCTGTTGTCCACGAGCATCTCCGTCACCGTGCCGTCGCTGATGATCTCCACGAAATGCCTGCCCGCGCCGAGCGGAACGGTCAGCTCCCGCTCGTCCGCGTTCGCCGTCAGGCTGTGCCGCAGGATATGCAGCGTATCGCCGCAAAACTCCAGCCGCACGCACTCCTCCGCGTTTTTCAGGATCTCGGCGGCGGCATCCCCCGCCACGCCGAAGGTGATGCGCGTGCGCTCTGCCGCACTGCGGCAGATTGCCATACCGTTCTCGCGGCGCACGGGGATCTCCGTCTTGTACAGGCTCAGAAGCCCGTTGACAAAATGAAATTCGGGGCGGCAGCCGTTCAGCCGCAGGATGCGCGGCAGCGCGAGGCAGCCGCTGTAAGTCCCGTCCGGCGAGGAAGTCCCGATCAGACTCTCGCGCAGCCAGCCGAACAGCACCACGTCGCCGCCCTTGCCGTACGTCAGGTTGGTCGCATAAAAACAGTTCAGCCCCCTGTCCGCATAGCCCTCGTCCCGGACAAGGAAGGTCTCGCCGTCGAAGGTGCCGCTCGCGTAGCGCACAGAGCTCTCCCTTGCGAGCGAATAGAAGAGCACGATCTTGTTCCCGAACACGGCGACGTTGGGGCACTCGGGCAGTTCGTTTTCGTCCGCGGGCGTGAACAGCACGCCCTTGTACCGCCAGTCGTTGAGCTGCCCGTCCGCCGCCTCGTACAGGAAGATATGCCCCCTGTCCGAGACGCCCGCGAGCACCATATACGTCTTTCCGCCGAAGGCGAACACGAAGGGGTCGCGCCACTCGGAGACGGGGAACCCGTGCGCGTCGGCGCACAGTTCGTGCCCGTTCCGCCTGATCTCCGAAAAGGCAGCGTCGGCATCGCAGATGATCTGTTTCGCGTGGTGCTGCACCGCGTCCGCCTCGTAGCCGATGGAAGTATAGATGACTTTGAATTCGTCCGGCTGTTTCACCGCACAGCCCGAAAAGCAGTACTTTTCGCCGATCGCGGGATCCGGTGCGAGGCGGATGCCCTTGCGCTCCCAGTCGATGAGGTTGCTGCTGGTCGCATACGCCCAGCAGATGTTCCCCCAGTCGCTGCCGTAGGGGTTGTACTGGTAAAAGAGGTGGTACACCCCGTCCGCATACACGGTGCCGTTCGGGTCGTTCATCCAATTTTTTTCGGGTGCGAAATGTATGGTCGGTCTCTGCATGGTCTTTCCCTTATTCCTTTGCATTTACATATCTTTGATGCCCTGCGTCGCAATGCCCTCGATATAGTAGCGCTGCAGGCACAGGAACACGACGAGCACGGGCACGGTCACAACGGCGAGCGACGCCATCACGGTGCCCCAATGGTAGGGCGACGCCGTGCTGAACTCCTTGATCGCAAGCTGTACGTTGTACCAGCCCTCGCTGGTCAGCGTGAGCATCGGCCAATAGTAATCGCCCCACTTCCCGATAAATTCGAGGATGAACACCGTGATGAACACGGGCACCGCCGTGGGGACGACGATCTTTATATAGGTGCCGAAGGGGCTTGCGCCGTCTATCTCCGCCGCCTCGATCAGCGCGTTCGGCACGCCGAGGAAGAACTGGCGGAACATGAACACGTAAAAGCAGCTGAAAAAGCTCGGCAGGATGACGGCGAGCGGCGTATCGAGCAACCCGAGCGTGCGCACGACGAGATAGAGCGCGAGCGTGATCCCCTCGAACGGGATGATCAGCATGATGACGATGAAATTGTAGATGACCCTGTTGCCGCGGAAGTTGATCTTCGCAAGCGCGTAGCCCGCCATGCCGTTGACGATGAGCACGCCCACGACGGTGCCGAGCGCATACAGGAGCGTGTTGGCAAAATAGCGCAGCATCGGGATGCGCGTGAACACCGAGACGATATTGTCAAAGGTAAAGTACGCGGGCAGAAAATCGCCGAGCGACGTGATCTGCGACGGCAGCGTGCGCGCGGGGTTGAATGCCGAGACGAACATGAACAGGAGCGGGAACAGGAACAGCAGCCCGAGCGCCGTGTTCAGGACGTACAGCAGGATCTTGGTCACACGTTTCCGCACCATCTCAGTACCCTCCCAAAACGCGCTCGCGGTACCGCCTGTACAGCCCGACGCCCTTTGCGGCGCCGCCGCGCAGCAGGCTCGCCGCCACGAATACGAGCGTGAACAGCATGGAGATCGCCGAACCGTAGCCGACGAGCTGTTCGCTCATGCCCTTCTGGAAAATGTAGTAGACGACGGTGATCGTAGAGTTGTTCGGCCCGCCGTTGGTCATGATCTGCACCTGCGTGAACACCTTGAAGGCGCCGACGAGGGTGATGATGACTACAAACCCCGTGACGGGCGCGATACTCGGCAGCGTGATGTGCACGAGCTTATCCCACGCATTCGCGGCGTCGATGTCCGCCGCCTCGTACAGCTCGCGCGAGACGCCCTGCAGCCCCGCAAGGAAGATGATCATCTGATACCCCGCGCCCTGCCAGACAGACATGAAGCAGATGCACAGCATCGCCTGCCCCTCGTCCTGCAGGAACCCCTGCGCCTCCACGCCGAAGAGGGAGAGCAGCAGGTTGAAGATGCCGCCGTCGCGCTGGTAGAAGATCTGAAAGAGCAGCGCCACGACCGTCATGGAAGTGATGACGGGCGCAAAGTACGCGAGCTTGAAGACGCCGCAGCCGCGCCACCTCTTATTGACGAGCAGCGCGAGCACGAGCGCGAGCAGGCACTGCAGCGGCACGACGACCACGACGAACAGCAGCGTATTCGTGATCGCCTTGCCGAAGATCGCGTCCGAAAAGAGATCGACGTAGTTCTCAAACCCGACGAACAGCGTCGATTCGGGGCGCAGCATGTAAAAATCGGTAAAGCTGAATACGAAACACATCACGATCGGAACGATCAGGAACACCGTTCCGAACACGAGCGCGGGGAGCATGAACATCCAGCCCGTGAAATTGATGCGTTTCTGCCTTGCGGAAACTTTGTTCATCCCTCTCTCCCCGTCAATAGATCTTGATCTGTTCGATACTTGCGTCGATGGTCGTCGCGGCGGTCGTCAGCCTCGTGCGGATGGAATCGCGCGAACCGTAGTTGCTGCTCGTAAGAATATCTTTGATCGCCTTGGACATCTCCGTGGAGAACACCTCGTAGCCGACCGTCTTGGGACGGAGCTGCGCGCAGGTGACGATCTGTTCCTTGATGATGCTGAAGATCTCATAGTATTCGTTGCTCGGGTCGGAATACTCGGGCATCGTGTCGTACAAAGCCGTGCGGCTGGGCGGCGAAGAGGTCGCGCGCGCACAGCTCTCGCAGGACTCCGCCGAGGTCAGATATTTGATGAACTCGGACGCGGCGACGCGCTTCCCCTCCGAACAGTCGTTGGTGATGCCGAGCGTCCACCCGCCGCAGGGTGCGGAAATGCTGCCGTCCTCCGAAGCGGGATAGAAGGTCACGCCCCAGTCGCACATTTCGTCGCCCAGCTCGAAAAACTCGGAGATGTTCTGCGTGCCCATGAGCGCCATCGAGGCGGCGGGAGACTCCGCCGAAAAGTCCGAACTCGTCGCGCTGGCGTAGACGGCCCCGTCGTCGACGAGGCTGCGCAGGTACACGCCCGCGTCGATGCCCGCGTCGCCGTTGAGGTAGCCCGTCGTCGTCAGCCCGTCCGAACTGATGACGCCCTCCTCCCACAGCGGCGTAAACACATAGGAGAGCCATTCGCCCGCGTCGCCCGCGATCTGCAGCCCGTAGCGCTTCCTGCTGCCGACCCTCGCCGTGAGCTCCTCGGCGGTCGTCTTCAGTTCGTCCCACGTCCATGCGCCTTCGAGCTCCGTCGGAACGGTGACGTTCTCGTCCGCAAGCACGTCCTTGTTATAGAAGAGCACGACCGTCGAATCGACGATGCTCAGCGCATACAGTCTGTCGTTATAGGTGTTCTGCTCGTTGACGTACTCGAGAAAGCCGTCCGTGTACCCCTCATAGATATAGTTGTCGATGGGAATGAGCACGCCGGAATTTGCGTAGTTGGAGATGAACGGGCCGTCCACGTACAGCACGTCGGGGAGGGAATCGGACGCCGCCCAGATGCTGATGCGCTGTTCGTACTCGCGCGAATTGCCGCGCGTCACCGTCGTCTCGCTCACGCGGATCCTGCCCTCGTACTTCTCGTTGAACGCGGCAATGGTCTCGGACCACCATGCCTCCTGCGCGTCGTTGCCCGTCGGGCGGGTAAAGGTGAGGGCGATCTCCTCGTCCGTGACGAACTCCTCGCCCTCTTCCAGCCCGAGAAACTCGCCGCTCCCGGCAGTACTGCCGCCGCCGCAGGCGGCAAACAGCATGCAGCCCGCACCGAGGGCCAGCGCGCATATAACAGCAAGAAATTTTTTCATTTAACCTTCCTCCCTTAAAATGATCGTATCGTCTGAACGGAAGACGATCCTGCCGTCTTCCTCCTCCTTCCGCACGGCGGAGCCGTCGAGCAGGAGCAGCCCGAAATCTTTTGAAAAATCAAAGCGGGTCCAGAACGCCCTGCCGCAGCCGTCCAAGCCGTCGGCGGCGAGTGCAAAACCTCCTTCCCGCTCGTACAGCCGCACTGCGCCCCCTGCCGCGAGCGGTGCGGGCGCCTGTTCCACAATACAGCGGCGGTACCCGCCTTCGCCGTACACGATCCCGCCCAGCCGCTCGAACCAGCGCCGCCTCCGCACCGCCGAAGTCAGCACATACGCGCAGTACCCGACCGCACACAGCGCCCAGACCGCGTTCAGCAGGATCGCCAGCCACAGCGCGAAGGAGCCCGTGCAGGCGTTCACGATGTCGATGACGAGCATGATGACCGAGAGCGCGCCGAACAGAACGGTAAACAGCTTGCAGTTCTCCTGCATCACCAGGATCCTGCGCTTGCAATAGCCCGCCCTGTTCTGCCTGTTTTTATCAAGCCGCATTCCCTTCATTCTCTTTCTCCCCTCGCATACGTCAAACGTTTGACATATGCATTAAAATTTTCCGCCGCACCGCAGGCGGCGGGCAAAGACCGATCATAAATGCACGTTGATCTCCGCAAGGGTCGGGATGGCGTCCGTCGCGCCCTTGCGCGTCGTCGTGAGCGCGCCGCAGACATTGGCAAAGCGGACGGACTGCGCAATGCCGTCAAAGCCGTGCGCGTCGATGCGGGAAAGCAGCGCGCCCCAGAAGGCGTCGCCCGCGCCCGTCGTATCCTGCACGGCGACGGCGACCGTCGGCACTTCGCCGTATTCGCCGCCGCGGCAGTATGCCGCGCCGCGCGCGCCGAGAGTGAGCACGGCGAGTTCCTTCCCCGCCGCGAGCGCGCGCAGCGCGCGCTCCGTATCCCGCTCCCGCGTGAACAGCCCGATCTCGTTTTCGGACAGTTTCAGGATGTCGGCAAGGGCGGCGTACCTGCCGAACACGGCGACCGCCTCCGCCCTGTCGCGGAAAATATCTTCGCGGAAATTCACGTCAAAACTCAGCTTGCCGCCCGCGGCTTTCACCTCGGCGATGAGCGCGTCCGCAAAGGCGCGCCCCTCCGGCTCGCTGAGCATGAGCGAACCGAGATGCACGATCCCGCCGCGGCGCACCTGCGGGAGGATCTCTCCCAACGAGAGGTGATAGTCCGCAGTCCCCTTCCTGTAAAAGGCGAAACTGCGCTCGCCCTTTTCGTCGAGCTCGACGAACGCGAGCGTCGTGTTGCGCTCCGTGTCGACGGGGATGCTGAGAAAGGAAAAGCCCTTCTGCCGCGCGTTCGCAACGAGAAAAGCGCCGATGGGATCCTCCCCGACCCGTCCGCAGAAGCCCGCATCGCCGCCGCACTTCTGCACGGCGCACGCGACGTTGTACGGCGCACCGCCCGCATAGCGGCGGTACACCACCTCGTCTCCGCGGCGTTCGCTGATCAGATCGGATAAAATCTCACCGACGCACAGTACCATGGCACTCCCCTTACCTCTGTTTTCACGATTTCGTGCTCATTATACACCCGCTTTTCGGATATGTCAATCGTTTAGCATATTCTTTCACAAAATTTTTACACAAGTTTTTTTGCAAAGAAAACCGCCCCGCAGCGGACGCTGCGGGGCGGAACGGTGTTTTCTGTATTTATCAGCCTTCCATCTTTTCGAGCAATTTGAGGTCGATGCCCTTCTCGCCGATCTTGATGATCTCCACTTTGACGGTGTCGCCGATGGAGAGCACGTCCTCCACGGAGTTGACGCGCTTGTCGGAGAGGCGGGAGATGTGGATCATGCCGTCCTTGCCGGGCGCGAGCTCGACGAACGCGCCGACCTTGGAGAGGATGCGCACGACCGAGCCGATGAACATATCCCCCACTTCGGGATCGCGCGCGATGGAGAGGATGATTGCCTTTGCGCGCTCGGCGTTCTCGAGGTTCTCGCCGTAGGTCGCGATGCAGACCTTGCCGTCGTCGTCGATGTCGATCTTGACGCCCGTCTCCTCGATGATCTTGTTGATGACCTTGCCGCCGCTGCCGATGACCTCGCGGATCTTCTCGGGATCGATATTGAAGGAGATGATCTTCGGCGCGTACTTGGAGAGCTCTTTGCGGGGCGCGGGGAGCACGTCGAGCATCTTATGCAGGATGAACTGCCGCCCGTCGTTCGCCTGTGCGATCGCCTTGCGCAGGATCGCCTCGTCAATGCCCTTGATCTTGATGTCCATCTGGATGGCGGTGATGCCGTTCTCGGTGCCCGCGACCTTGAAGTCCATGTCGCCGAGGAAGTCCTCGAGCCCCTGGATGTCGGTGAGGATGGCGACGCGACCGCTCTCTGCGTCCTTGATCAGCCCCATCGCGCAGCCCGCGACGGGCGCCTTGATGGGCACGCCCGCGTCCATGAGCGCAAGCGTGGAGCCGCAGACGGACGCCTGCGACGTAGAGCCGTTGGAACTTAAAATATCGGACACCATGCGGATGGCGTACGGGAACTCGTCCTCATTGGGAACGACCGGCTCGAGCGCGCGCTCTGCAAGGGCGCCGTGCCCGATCTCGCGGCGGGAAGGGCTGCGCAGCGCCTTCGCCTCGCCCGTGGAATAGCCGGGGAAGTTGTACTGGTGCATGTAGCGGTTCGCCGTCTCGTCGTCCAGCCCGTCCAGCTTCTGCACTTCGGAAAGGGTGCCGAGCGTGCAGGTGGTGAGCGCCTGCGTCTGCCCGCGGGTGAACACGGCGGAACCGTGCACGCGGGGCAGCACGCCCACTTCGCACCAGATGGGTCTGATCTCGGTGAGCTTGCGCCCGTCGGGGCGGATGCCCTTGTCGAGGATCTTCGCGCGGACCTTCTCCTTCGTCATGTAATAAAGGCTGTCCTTGATCTCGCGCTTTTTGTCGGGATACACGTCGGCGAAGTGCTCGAGGACGTTCTTTTCGACCTCGTCCTGCTTCTCTTCGCGTGCCTGGCGGTCAAACTCTTCGAGCGCCTTGTCCAGCATGTCCGACGCATAGGCGCGCACCGCGGCGTCGAGGTCTGCGGGAACGTGGTACAGCTCCATTTCGCGCTTGGGCTTGCCCACTTCCTTCTGGATCTTTTCAATGAAGGCGCACTGCTTTTTGATCTCCTCGTGCCCGAAAAGGATCGCGCCGACCATGTCCTCGTCGGAGACCTCCTTCGCGCCCGCCTCGACCATCATGATCGCGTCCTTCGTGCCCGCAAGGCTGAGGGCGATCGTGCTCTTTTCACGCTGCGCGTTGTCGGGGTTGATGACGTATTTGCCGTCCACCATGCCGACCTGCACCGAACCCGTGGGGCCCGCCCAGGGAATATCGGAGATACTCAGCGCGACGGAACTGCCCATCATCGCGAACGGCTCGGGCGGGATGTTCGTATCCACCGAGAGCGCGGTCGCCACGACGACGACGTCATTGTACAGCCCCTTGGGGAAGAGCGGGCGGATGGGGCGGTCGATGAGGCGGGAGGTCAGGATGCCCTTGTCGCTCGCCCTGCCCTCGCGCTTTTTGAACCCGCCGGGGATCTTGCCCACCGCGTACATCTTCTCCTCGAAGTCGACCTGCAGGGGGAAGAAATCCATCCCCTCGCGCGGCGTTTCGGACATGGTGACGTTGACCATCACGACGGTGTCGCCGCAGCGCACGACGCAGGAGCCGTTCGCCTGCTGCGCGTACTTGCCCGTCTCGACGACGACCTTCCTGCCGCCGACTTCCGTTTCAAACTGCCTGAAAGTTTCTGTCATGTTTTTCTCCTTCCATGTTCTTGTTCTTGCTGCGCCCGTCCCTAACGGGCGCTATAATCGACAAAAAGGGCGAACGCAAAATTCGCCCTTTCATAGATTCGTTATTTACGAAGGTCAAGGCGCGCGATGATGTCGCGGTACTTTTCAATGTCGTTCGCCTTGATATAGTCCAAAAGTCCCCTGCGCTGACCGACCATTTTCAGAAGGCCGCGGCGGGAATGGTTGTCGTGCGGGTGCACTTTGAGGTGCTCGTTGAGGTGGTTGATGCGCTCGGTCAGAAGCGCGATCTGCACTTCGGAAGAGCCCGTGTCGCCGTCGTGCCGCTTGAATTCTTCGATGATCTGTGTCTTTCTTTCCTTCTCCATTTTTTTACTCCTTGGAAAAATATTCACGAGGACAAAGCGCGCCGCGGAGATTCGTACGGCTTTGTCAACGCACGGTTATAAGTTTACCATATCTTCGCCTAATTGTAAACTGTTTCGAACGCCGCTTTCATAAATTTTAAGCGGTTTTGCGGCAAACGCGGATCACTCCCCCGCCGAAAACAGTTCCCGCTTTTTCGCCGCGATCTCCTCTGCCTTGGCGATATAGGTCGGGATGTCCTTGGGCGCGCCGAGGCGCTCTATCCGCGCGCCCTGCGCGAACAGTTTTTTGGTGACCGCATTCGCGCCGCAGGCGAGGTTGTCGCAGGTCTCCTCCATCACGTCGATGTTGTAGACGCACGCCTTGCCGGGAAGGCACCAGCCCGTGTTCTCGAAGTTGCCCGCCATGTACTTCTGGCGGTACAGGTAGTACGGCACATACCCCGCCGCGTACAGCTTTTTGCGCGCATAGGCGAGCATCTCCTCCACGCCCGCCGCGGCGAGAAAACTCTCCTCCTCTTTGAGCCGCGCGCCCTTTTTCAGGCAGAGGGTGTGCACGGTGATATTCTCGGGCGCGAGCGCGACCGCGCTGTCCACGCTCGCACAGAACTCCGCCGTGCTCTCCCCCGTCAGCCCTGCGATGAGGTCGAGGTTGATATCGAACCCGTATCCGCGCGCTAATTCATAGGCGCGGTAAATGTCCGCGGCGGTGTGCCGCCTGCCGATGCGCGCGAGCGTCGCGTCGCAAAAGCTCTGCGGATTGACGCAGACGCGCGTCACGCCGTATGCGCGCAGCAGGTCGAGCTTTTCGGACGTGAACACGTCCGGCCGTCCCGCCTCGACGGTGTATTCCGTGCCCGCGGGAACGAGCGGCGCGAGCGCTTTCAGGACGCGCGCAAGCTCCGCCTCCTCTAAAACGAGCGGCGTCCCGCCGCCGACATACGCGCTCCGAAGGCGCGAGAACAGCCCGCCGCAGGCGGCGATCTCCCCTTCCAGCGCGGTGAGATAGTCGCCGACGTACTTCCCCGTGCGGGAAATATCCGCCGTGATGAAGGAGCAGTAATTGCATTTGGAGGGGCAGAACGGGATGCCCGCATAGAGGTCGGCTGCGCCCTCTTCCCGCCCGTAGATGCCCTTCTGCGCGGCGAGCACGTCGCGCACGAGCGCAATATTCTCTTTGCAGACGCCGCACTTTTCAAAGAGGGGCGCAAAATCCCTGCCCGCCGCCAGCTCTGCATAGGCGAGCTTGGTCGGGCGGATGCCCGTCAGCGCGCCCCACGGCATGCTCCTGCCCATGAGCTCTTTCAGCGCCTCGTAGACCGCGATCTTTGCGAACCGCTTGGCGTAGCGCTTGCGCTCAAGCGCGTCCGCACACGGCTGCGTTTCGCAGAACGAAAACACCCTGCCGCCCGCGCGCACCTCGTCGCGGAACACCGTTCCGTCGTCCGCATGCGCATGCGAGAGGTCGGGCGCGTCCGCACCGAACAGGCGCACGACGTCCATCAGCTCCGCATATAAAAATTCGGTATCGGTGGTCAGCATCGCCCTACTCCGCAAAGGGATTGTACTTGCGCTCGTATGCGAGCGTTGTGGCAGTATCGTGCCCGGGGTAGACGGTATAGTCCCCCTCCAGCGCGAACAGCATGCGCAGGCTTTCGCGCAGCTCTGCGGCGCTGCCGCCGGGCAGGTCCGTCCTGCCGACGCTGCCCGCAAAGAGGGTGTCTCCCGTGAACAGCGCGCCGCCGCATGCAAAGCAGACCCCGCCGGGCGTGTGCCCGGGCGTCGCAAGGACGCGGAAAGTCAGCCCGCCGTAGGCGAGGCTGTCCCCGCCCGAAAAAGTGAAGTCGGGCGCAAAGGGCGGCACGCGCAGCCCGAGCTGCGCCGCAAAGGCGGGCTGTGCCGCGATGAGGCTCTCCTCCGCCGTCGCGCAGCCGACGGGGATCCCCCGCCGCTTTGCCGCCGCGCAGCCGCCGATATGGTCGAAATGCCCGTGCGTGAGCAGCACTGCCGCGACCCGCAGCCCGCGCCGCTCCGCCTCCGCGAGCGGCTCTTCGCCGCCGCAGTCGATGAGCACGGCGGACGCGCCGTCCGCCGTGACGAGATAGCTGTTTGCGCGCAGCGCCCCCGCGGGGACGCAGACGACCTTCGCTGTTTCCATGCTCTCCTTATCTCCCGCCGCGAGGGGCAGTGCGCCGCCCCTTCCGCGCCTTTACTTCGTCACCGTCCTGAACACTTCGCCGATGCGCTCGTCCTGCCGTATCTTGGTGATGAGGCGGTCGATGTCCTCCTTGCCGTTGAGGCGGATATTCGCCTCGATGACGGCATCCTTGTTCTTGTCGAACCGCGAATTGACGCCGACGATCATCAGCCGCATCTCGCTGACGACGGAGGTCAGCACGGACAGCGCCACGCCCTGGTCCTTCGCCTTGATGACGATACCCGCCACAAAGCGCCCGCCCTCCGTCTGCGCCCATTCGGCGGGCAGGATGCGGTCCTCCCCTTCCCCTTCAAGGTTCTTTACGTTGGGGCAGTCCGCACGGTGGATGACGACGCCCCGCCCGCGCGAGACGAACCCGACGATCTCGTCCCCGGGCACGGGGTTGCAGCACCCCGCAAAGCGGGTCAAAAGCCCGCTCTGCCCCTTGACGAGCACGCCGCCCGCGTCCGCCTTGAGTTCGCCGTGATAGGTCGGCGGCTTGGGCACCTCTTTCTTATAAAAGTCGATGAGCTTGAACAGCACCTGATAGACGGTGATCGCGCCGTAGCCGACGGAGGCGAACATCTCGTCCTGGTTTGCAAAGGAGAACCGCTCGGCGATCTTTTCAAAGCTCTGCTCGGTGAGCAGGTCCGAGAGCGCGTACCCGCGGCGCTTTGCCTCCGTTTCGAGCATGTTTTTGCCGAGCTTGATGTTCTCCTCCTTCATCTCGCGCTTGAAGAACTGCTTGATCTTCGCGCGCGCGCTGGAGGATTTGACGATCTTCAGCCAGTCCCACGAGGGACCCTTGGAGTTGGGGTTGGTCTGGATCTCCACGACGTCGCCCGTATGCAGCGTCGAGCTCAGCGGCACGATCCTCGAATTGACCTTCGCGCCCACGCAGTGGTTGCCGATCTCGCTGTGGATGGCATAGGCAAAGTCAATGGGGGTCGCGTCCTTGGCGAGCGAAATGACCTTCCCCTTCGGGGTGAATACCAGAAGTTCGCTCGAATACAGCTCCGTTTTGAGGGACTCCATGAAGTCCTTGGAGTCCTTTAAACCGCCCTCCCAGTCCAGCACTTCGCGGATCCACGAGAGGCGCTCGGTAAAGGCGGAGTCGTCCGCCTTTTTCTCCTTGTACTTCCAGTGCGCCGCGATACCGAACTCTGCCGTCTTGTGCATCTCGTAGGTGCGGATCTGGATCTCGAAGGGCTGCCCGAACTCGGTGACGACCGTCGTGTGCAGGGACTGGTACATATTCGGCTTGGGGGTCGCGATATAGTCCTTGATGCGCCCTGGTATGGGTTTCCAGCGCTTGTGGATCTTGCCGAACACCTCGTAGCACTCGTCCACGGTGCCGACGATGACGCGCACGGCGGTGAGGTCGTAGATCTGCTCCAAAGACTTGTTCTGCTGCGTCATCTTTTTATAGATGGAGTAGAAGTGCTTGGGGCGTCCGAACACCTCCCCCTCGATCTTGCTCTCGTCGAGGATTGCCTTGATCTCCTTGACGACGTAGTCGACGAAGTTGTGCCGCTCGTATAACTTCTGGTGAATGTTTTCGACGAGGAACTCGTATGCCTCGGGTTCGAGGTATTTGAGGCACAGGTCCTCCAGCTCGCACTTGATCTGCGAGATACCCAGCCTGCCCGCGAGCGGGGTGTAGATGTCCAGCGTTTCGCGCGCCATGCGCTGCTGGCGCTCCTTGGAAAGGAAGTTCAGCGAGCGCATGTTGTGCAGGCGGTCGGCAAGTTTGATGATGATGACGCGGATGTCCTTCGCCATCGCCACGAAGATCTTGCGGAAGTTCTCCGCCTCCTCCTCTTCGTGCGACTTGAAGAAAATTTTATCCAGCTTTGTGACGCCCGAGACGAGCTGCAGCACCTCGTCGCCGAAGTTGCTGCGGATGTCCTCCTCGGTGACGGGGGTATCCTCGATGACGTCGTGCAGGAAAGCGGCGGCGACGGTCGCGCAGTCCAGCCCCAGCTCCATCAGGATCTGCGCCACGGCGCAGGGGTGGATAAAGTACGCCTCGCCCGAGGCGCGCTTCTGCCCGCTGTGCGCCTCCTCCGCATAGTGATAGGCGCGGAGCAGCGTGTTGCGCTCTTCGCCCGTGTAGTTGTCGTAGATCATCTGCAGTGCAGTACTCATACGTTCCCCCTCTCCGCCGCAGCGCGGTAGATCGCGGACTTTGCAAGCTCCGTCCGCTTTCCGCCCGCAGCCCGCAGCATGCCGCCGCCGATGCGGACGAGCCCGAGCTCGGCGAACACCTCCGCCGCAAACACGAACTGCCGCGGCGGGAACTCCTCCTGCGCGAGCGCGGCGGAGACGCTGTCCTCCCCCGCGACGCCCGCGCGGATGGCGCGGTACACCCCCGCCAGCGCCTCGCGGGAGGTATCCAGCCCGTCGAAGAGCGTACACGGCGCGTCCGCATTGACGTATACCGTGCGTCCGCCGAGCGAGGCGATATGAAAGTCTGCGGGCGTCTCCAAAAAGACGACCTCGCGGTACATGGAAAAATCTTCGTCCGCCGCGGGCGTGAGCACGAGCGCGTTGCCGACGTTCGGCGCCGCAAGGCGGAACAGCTCGCCCTCCAGCCCCTCGCAGACACCCGCGAGCGGCGCGGGAACCCGCTCCCCGCCGAGGAGCAGCAGCCCGTAACGGCAGGACTCCCGCGCGGCGGCGATGCGCCTTTCGATCTTCTCCGCGCTCTCATAGACGGCATTGACCTGCACGGGCTTTGCCGCAAGGCGGCGCAGCGCGGCGCGGAAGAGATACAGCTCCGTGCAGGCGCCGCCTTCCTGTGCGCACAGAACGTCGCGCACGATGCCGCGCACGCTCTCCGTGCCGCGGAAACGGGACAGCCCGCATTCGAACACGATCTCCTTCGGCACGTCGCAGGAGAGAAGTTCGCGCGACCTGCCGCCGCCGAACCAGACGAGCTCCGTCCCCTCCGCGCGGAACGCGACGTGCGGCGAGCCCTCTTTCAGCGGCGACGCCGCCACACTGCCCGCAGACACGGCAAACAGCGGTTTTTTATTGCCCACGCCGCAGGGCTCGATCCGCTCCAGCTCGCGGACGAGCTCCGCGGAGGGCATCTCCCGCGCGCAGACGGCAAAGGAGGGCTGAAAGTCCTCCGTGGCGTACTTCCCGCGGATATAGGCGTTCATCGCCGCGCGCAGTGCTTCAAAATTCTCCTTGCGCACCGTCACGCCCGCCGCCTGCGCATGCCCGCCGAACGCCTCGAGGTGTTCCGCGCAGGCGCGCAGCGCCTCGTACACGTTCACGTTCTCGACAGTGCGCGCAGACCCCTTCAGCAGACCGTCCTTTTCGGCAAAGAGGACGACGGGACGGTTGAACTCCTCCGCAAGGCGCGCCGCGACGATGCCGATCAGCCCCTGGCTCCAGTCCTCGCCGTACAGCAGGATCGCGTCGTCGTACGCGCCGCCCTCCGCAAGCTTGGCGCGCGCGCTCTTGTACACCTCGTCGCACACCTGCTGGCGCTCGGCATTGAAGGCGTTCAGCCGCACGGCAAGGTCGTAGACCTCCTTTTCGTCCTCGCTCGTCAGAAGGCGCAGCGCGCTCTGCGCGTCCCCCATCCTGCCCGCCGCGTTGACGCGCGGCGCGACGGTGAATGCGAGCGTCTGCGCATCGACCGCGTCTTTTTTGGAGGCGAGAAGGTATTTCAGCGCGGCGCGCGGGTTTTTGTTGATGCGGCGCAGTCCCTCAAATACGATGTCGCGGTTTTCGCCCGTCAGCGGCACGCTGTCCGCGACCGTCGAGACGGCGGCGATGTCGAGAAGGTCGTAGGCATCCTTTCCGAGGAGCGCGCAGGCGATCTTGAACGCGACGCCCGCACCGCAGAGATTGTCATACGGGTAGTCGTCGGCAAGTTTCGGATTGACGACCGTGCAGTCGGGAAGCCGCTCGGGCAGTTCGTGGTGGTCGGTGACGATGACGCGCACCCCGCGGGACTTGATGTACTCCGCTTCCGCGCGGTTGGAGACGCCGCAGTCCACCGTGACGATGAGCGAGGGCGCGTATTCGTCGATGATCTTCTCCAGCGAGGAGACGGACATGCCGTACCCCTCCGCGCGCTCGGGCACGTGCGCGACGGCGCGCACGCCGAACCTGCGCAGCGCCGAAAGCAAAATCGCCGCCGCGCCGATGCCGTCCGCATCGTAGTCTCCGTAGACGGCGACAAGCCCTCCCGCCGCGCGGACTTCGGCGATCGCATCCGTCAGCTCGCGCATGCCGCGCATGAGGAAGGGGGAGAGAAAATGCTTTGCGGAGGGAGAGAGAAAGCGCTCCGCCTTTTCGGGCGTATCGATGCCGCGGGAATACAGGATCGCCGCCGTCAGCTCGTGCAGACCGCACGCGGAGGCAAGCGCACGCACCCGCGCGCGCTCTTCGGCGGTAAATTCGTATTCCGGCACGATCTTCTTCATGCTCTCCTCCCGCACGGCGTCCGCCAAGCCGCGGTCCGCCGCACCCGTACACCCCGCCTCGGGGGCATCCATTGCTCTCTTATATACCCTTCCACGAACGGGCGGCGCACAAGCGCCCCCATACGCCTATATCTTTTCACGGACGGGTGCGCAAAACGTACCCCTCTGCCGCACCTATACACTCTTTTACGGGCAGGGCAGCACGCCCCATGCTACAACATGCCTCTTCGCGGACGGACGCGCAAAACGCACTCCTGGCGCACCCTCTGCCGCCGTACGCGCACGCAGATGCGCTGCAAGCCTGCCTAAAACAAAAAGCGAGAGCATATGCGCCCCCGCCTTCTTTCTTCCATGCGGATCGCCGATGCCGATCCTTTCATTTTTCCTATTCTTCTGCGCCGACCGCCTGCTTCTCCGCCTTTTCGCGCTTTTTGCGCTCGCGGTCGGAGACGTAGTCATATTTTGCGCGTTCGGCGCGGCGCTTATCCGTGCGCGCTTTGATGGCCGCAAACAGGGCGGGGACAAACAGCAGAGACGAATATGCGGACACGATGACCGCGAGCAGCCCGCCGATCATGGCATAGGCGAGATCCAGCCCCAGCACTACGCCGACCACCCCGATGAGGATCGCGACCGCCGCCAGAACGATCGCTCCGGTGAACACGGTGCGGCGGCTCTCCTTCACGGAGCGGGCGACCGCCTCGCGCGCGGGGAGCTCCTTCCAATCCTCCGAGCGGAAATTGCTGCGCATCCTGCCGAAGACGGCGAAATTGAACAGCAGCGAAGTGAGCAGCGAGAACGCCGCTACCGCGATGAGCGTGACGCCCACGGGCAGGCGGAAGAGCGCAATGAGCGCGAGCGTGAGCAACACGTCGTGCACGCCGCCCACAAGAATGCCCAGCCCCATGCCGGGACGGAACCGTATCGCCGCATACGCAAACGCGATCACGAGCACTGCCGCGCCCGCAACGGCGGCGCGCCATGCGTAGTCCGCAAAGAACGTATTTTCAGATTCGACCACAGTGACGTGGATACCCAGATCCACCCAGGTCTCGATATCGGGGATCTGATCGGAAGTGAGCGTCCCGATCGCCGTATCCAGCCCTTCGCTCAGCGCGTCGAGCTCTGCCTGTTCGTACGCATCCGCAGAGGCAGCAATGACAAACTCGCAGGCGCCGTCCGTCCAGGACGTATCTCTGGCGTAGCGCACGGTGATCACGCCGTACCCTTCGCTTTCGATATAATTTTCGCAGAAATCGATAAATTCACCGCGGTCCTCTTCGCTGAGCTGCGAAACGAACCCGTTGACGCGGACGACCGTCTCATCGCGCACGGTGGAATCCTCGCTGAACCCGAGGAACCCGAACACGAATGCGCCCGCAACGAGCAGCGCCAGGCTGATCGCAAGGCAGAGGAACAGATGCTTTTTGGAAAAGGCCTTACTCATCGTCTTCCGCCTCCTCTCTCTTGAAACTGCAGAACGCGATCTTGTTTTTCGGCTGCGCCATGAACATATAGAGATAGAAACGGTTCACCAGCAGCGTGCATGCCGCCGAAAGAAGGGTGCCTATCAGGAAGATCAGGGACATGAACGCCACCGTGCCCGTGGAGACCAACCACAGCACGAGAGACGCCGCCGCAAGCACGATGTGCGCATCGATGGTGAGCGCAAGGCTCTTTTTAAAGCCCGATTTGATGGACGCCGTCAGCGTCTTTCCCGTGGCGAACTCGCCGCGGATATTGCTGTACGCGTAATAGCTGAACCCCGTCATGAGCGCGGCGGAGAGCACGATCGCGAGCACGCCGCCGAAGTCGACGACGATGCCGCCGATGAGCGAGACGCACAGGAGCAGCGCCAGCATCCAGGTGAGGAACCCGTACGTGAACGCCAGCCCCATGCCCTTGTACTTCGCGAGCGCAAAGACGATCGCGGCAAGGAAGAGCACGCCGACGACGGCGGCGACCCACACCGCCGTGTTTTCGCCCATGGTCGGCGCGAACTCATAGATATAGGAATAGGTCATATCGAGGTCGAACACGTCGTCCTCGTCGAGCACGGAATTGATGACGGAGGCGATCGCCTGCGCTTCCTCGCGCGTGTCGAAGTTGCCGCTGATGTAGATCGTGTCCTGATCCATCTCTTCGGTCACGCTGACGGAGAGAACCTGGTTCATGCCGACATAGATATACAGCGTGGCGGAACTCGACGAAGAAGAATCGTCGCTGCTGCTCACCATGCTCGAAGTGAGCTCCGCAAAGCGCGTGCGCCCTTCGGAAGTGAAATTGATCGCTACGGCGTAGCCTGTGTCGGCGCCCGCAACGCCCGCGCCCGAAACGAGGGAGGAATCCCATACCTCGGCGCGCCGCTCGGCGTTGGACGTATCGATCGTGCTGTCCGTTATATGCAGACTGCCGGAATAGGCGAGCTGGGTGAACATATCCTGCAGGGAAACATTGTCGTTTACCACAGGGATCGAGACGCGGACGGTATAATCGTTCTCCAGCGCGACGGAACAATTGACGAATCCCATCTGATCGAAGCGCGCGCGGATCGCCGCGACGGCATTGTCGAACTCCGACACGAACTCCTCGTCCACCGTCTGCGTTTCGGCGTCATAAATTTCGTTGGAAAGATAGATGCCCTTGTACTGCGAATATTCGCTCTGCGTCTCCTCGTCCTCGATGGCGTAATCGCTCGCCGAAAGCACTCCCTCGGGATAGTAGACGGTGTAGTAGCCGCCGCCGAGGTCCGTGCCGAGATCGACGCCCGAAAGCAGAGACTTGAAGTTCTGCACGCCGACGGAAAACGAAGGCGTGAACCCGATGAACAGCAGCCCTGCAAGAACGACGGTGACGATCACGATCAGCAGCACCGATTTTCCTTTGCCCATTGCCTGCTCCTTTTCTCAAACCCCGTCCGCAGCCCGCAGCGCAAGGCGCAGACCGCACGGATTTTGCAAAATACGGAAATATACCCGTTAATTATAATCAAATTTCCGCGCATAGTCAAGTGTACGCGGCAGATTTTTTCCGATTTTATCCGATTATCATAATTTCCCCGCGCCGTTTTCGTCCGCATATTCCTCCGCAAGGCGGACGTACCCCGCCGCGTTTTCCGCATTCGCGGCAACGTCCTCCTCTGTGACCCGCCGCACGATGCGGTACGGCGAGCCGAACACGACGCTGCCCGCGGGGATGACCTTGCGCTGCGGGATGAGCGTGCCCGCGCCGATGATGCAGTTTTCGCCGATGACCGCGCCGTCGAGCACGACGGCGCCCATGCCGATGAGCGTATTGTCCCCGACGGTGCACCCGTGCACGACCGCGTTGTGCCCGACCGTCACGCCCTCGCCGAGGACGGCGGGAAAGCCCTTTCCCACATGCACGGTCGCGTTGTCCTGCACGTTCGTATCCCTCCCGATCGTGACGGGCGCGATGTCGCCGCGGATACAGGCGCCGCACCAGATGTTTGCGCCGTCGCCGAGGGTGACCGTCCCCGCGACGTAGGCGCGTTCATGCACGAACACGCCCCGCCCCACCTGTATATCGTTTTTCATAGCCGCGTCCTCCTTCCGCGCGAAAAGCGCGCGGGATTTTCTCCCTGCGTTCCCTGCGGCGCGGCGAAAGGAGACCGCCGCAGGCATCTGCTGCCCCGCAGCCGCGGCGGGCATACCGCCCGCCGCGGTACGGAAACGGGGCGCCCTGCCGCGCCCCGCCCTATCAGCCGCCGTATCCGTTCGGATTTTTGCTCTGCCAGTTCCACTGGTCGCGGCACATCTCCTCGATGCCGTACTCCGCTTTCCAGCCCAGCTCCTTTTCCGCTTTGGAACAGTCGGCATAGCATGCCGCGATGTCGCCCGCGCGGCGGGGCCCGATCTCGTACGGCAGTTTTTTGCCGCACGCCTTTTCAAAGGCGCGGATCATGTCGAGCACGCTGTAGCCTACGCCCGTGCCGAGGTTGTAGACGTGCACGCCCGCCTCCCCGCACCCCTCGATGGCGGCGATATGCCCGCGCGCGAGGTCGACGACGTGGATATAGTCGCGCACGCCCGTGCCGTCCGGCGTGGGGTAGTCGTTCCCGAACACGTTGATCTTTTTGAGCTTTCCGCTCGCGACCTGCGCGACGTAGGGCATGAGGTTGTTCGGGATCCCCTTCGGGTCCTCGCCGATCAGCCCGCTCGCGTGCGCGCCGACGGGGTTGAAATAGCGGAGCAGAATGACGTTCCACTCCTTATCCGCCTTCCACAGGTCGGTCAGCATGATCTCCTGGAAGTACTTGCTCGTGCCGTAGGGGTTGGTCGTGCCACCCGTTCTGCACTCTTCCGTGAGCGGGAGCACGTCGGGCGTGCCGTACACCGTCGCGGAGGAGGAAAACACGATCTTCTTCACGCCGTGCGCGCGCATCGTCTCCAACAGCACGAGGGTGCCGCAGAGGTTGTTGTCGTAGTATTCGAGCGGCTTTTCGCAGCTCTCCCCCACCGCCTTCAGCCCCGCGAAGTGGATGACCGCGTCGAACGCGTTCTCCGAAAAGATGCGCTCCATCGCCGCGCGGTCGCGCACGTCGGCGTTGTAAAACTTCACCGTTTTTCCCGTGATCTTCTCCACGCGGCGGAGAGACTCCTCGCTCGCGTTGCTGAGGTTATCCACGACGACGGCGCCGTACCCGCGGTCCAGAAGTTCGACCAGCGTGTGGCTGCCGATGAACCCCGCGCCGCCCGTGACGAGAATGTTCTGCATGTCAAAAAACCTCCCTTACAGTCTGCGGACGGTCACACCGTCCTCGATGCTCGTATCGTAAAAGCTTGCGGCGTAGCCCGTCTCGCGCTGATACTCGATGCCGACCTGCGCCTTGAACGCCGCCGCGCACTCCTTTTTCACGATGCTGATCGTGCAGCCGCCGAACCCCGCGCCGATCATGCGCGAACCGAGGCAGCCAGGCTGCCTGCGCGCCGCGTACGCGAGCGCGTCCGGCTCCCGACCCGTCACCTCGTACAGCTTGGAGAGGCTGTCGTGCGAGGCGTTGATGAGGGCGGCGAGTTTCTCCACGTCCCCCGCGCGCATCGCCTCCGCCGCCTCGCCGACGCGGGCGCACTCATAGACGACGTGCTCCGCGCGGTCGCGGATCTTCCCTTCGAGGACGCCCTTCGCCTCTTCGAACATGGCGGGCGTGACCTCCGCAAGGCAGGTGATCTGCGGGTAAACTTCGCGCAGCTTTGCAAGCGCCGCGTCCGTCTCCGCGCGCCGCTCGTTGTACTTGCTCTCGACGAGGCTATGCGGCTTGTTGCAGTTGGCGACGATCAGTTCGCAGTCCCCGAGTGCGAAGGGAACGTACTCGTAGTCCAGCGTCTTGCAGTCGAGAAGGATCGCCCTATCCTTCTTCCCCATCGCGGAGGCGAACTGGTCCATGATGCCGCAACTCACGCCGCAGTACTCGTTCTCCGCCTTCTGCGAGAGGAGCGCCATTTCCTTCAAATTGTAGGGCGTTCCCGCGATCTCGTTGAGCGCGACCGCCGTGGCGACCTCGATCGCCGCCGAGGAGGAGAGCCCGCTCCCGAAGGGAACGGTGCAGGAATAGTACAGGTCGCACCCGACGAGCGGATAGCCCGCCTGCGCGAGGACGTATGCCACGCCCGCCTGATACCTGCCCCATTTCAGGTGCTTATAGTCTGCGATCTTCCCGATCTCCAGCTTTGCGTTTTCGTCGAGGTCGTCCGCATACACGTTGACGATCCCCGTCCCGTTGGGGCGCGCGTACACCGTGCAGCAGAGGTTGAGCGACGCGGGAAACACCTTCCCGCCGCAGTAATCGACGTGCTCGCCGATGAGGTTGATGCGCCCCGCGGCGCTGACGCGCAGGGTCGGAGGCGCACCGAAGACGCGTTCAAACCCTTCGAGCCGCTTTTTTTCGAGATCTTCCATTTTATTTCTCCTTTAAGCCGAGCGACGAGAGGAAGGAGGCAAAGCCCCGCCGCCCGTTTTCGTCGTTTTTGAATACCGCCGTGTTGTCCAGAATCTCCGTGCAGGCGCGCCCGACGTACTCCCGCACGCGCGCCTCCGCCTCGGCGGGCGTTTCCGCCCTGCCGCCGCGCAGGAGTTCCTCTATCATGCCGCGGTGGACGTGCAGGTCCGCCGCGGGATCGGAGAGCGCCGCGGGGTCGTATGCCGCATCGCCGCAAAGGATCTCTTCGATCGCGGCGAACTGCCGTTTGAGGCGGGGCGGCAGGATGAACAGCCCCATCGCCTCGATCAGCCCGATGGACTCGCTCTTGATGTTCAGGTGTTCGGGGTGCACGTGGAAAATGCCGTCGGGGTAGCGCCCGTCCGCGCGGTTGTTGCGCAGGATGACGGTGAATATGTACTTCTTCCCCTCCTTGCGGCAGGAGAGCGAGCAGGTGTTGTGCGGTGTCCCGCCCGTATGGCTCAGAATATCGCACGAGGGGCAGTCGAACCCGCGCCAGCCCTCGATGACTTTCCCCGCGAACGCCGCGACCTGCGCCGCGTCCTCCCCTTCGCACTGCACGGCGCTGTTGTACCAATCGAGCACGCCGATCCTGAGAGAGGAAAAGTCCGCGCCCGCGTACTCGGTGCGAAGCTTTGCGCGGTGCATGGGCATAAGGTGCCGCCCGCCCTGAAAATGTTCGTGGTTCAGGATGGAACCGCCGACGACGGGCAGCGAGGCGTTGCTGCCGATGAAATAGTTGGGCAGCGCGTCCACGAAATCCAGCAGTTTTTGCGGCGTGGTGCCGTCGACGTGCATGGGAACGTGCCGCTCGTTTATGGCGATGCAGTGTTCGTCGTAATAGGCGTACGGCGAATACTGCAAAAACCAGCGCTCGCCGCCGAGGGTGAGTTTCACCGTGCGCAGGTTGCGCCGCGGCGGGTGCGTCGCCGTGCCCGCGAACCCCTCGTTTTCGGGGCAGAGCGCGCAGGCGGGATACTTCTCGCCCTGCGGGGCGGTGAGCAGTTTCGCGATGTCCTTATTGCTCTTTTCGGGTTTGGAAAGGTTGACGGTGATCTCCAGCCCGCACTTGCCGTCGTCGTACTCCCATTTGAGGTTGCGCGCGATCGCCGACGCGCGCACATACCCGTTTTTGACGCTCAGGTCGTACAGATAGTCGCACGCCGCCTGCGCGCCGCGCTCTTCTTTGCGGCGGAAGAACTCTCTGTTTATCACGGAGGGCAGCGGTGTGAGCGCGCCGAGCATATCCGTCCAGAACCGCTCCTCTTCCCCCGCCGCGCACAATCCGTTTTCGAGCGCATAGGCGGAGAGTTCTTCCGCGAGCGGGTCGGGCGAATCGGGAACGGCTCCCGCCGCCTCCTTCGCGGGGGCGGGCAGGCGCAGAAAGGTCAGCAGCGCGTTGCGCGCGTATGCCGCGTCCTCCTCTTCCAGATGCAGATGCGCCCGCGCGTATGCGAGCAGCCGTTCGGCAAGCACTCTTCCGTCCATCTCCCTCTCCTTTTGCGCGGCGCGCATGCCGCGCACGGCGCAAAAAACGTTCACTTGTATTATTATAACAAAAAAACGCACTGTACACAAGCGTTTTTCCGGTTTTCTTCCTCCGCCGCGCAAAAATCCGGGGGCGCCGCACCCTGCGGCGCCCCCGGCGCTCTTTTGTTCAGCTTTATGCTACCTGCTGCTCTCCCGCTCGACGAGCGTCGGGCTGAGCAAAACGTTTTCCACCGCCCCCCTGCCGTCTATGCGCGAAAGCAGGCTGCGCGCGAGGTTTTCGCCGAGCTGTTCCTGGCACATGTCCACGGAAGTGAGCGTGGGCGAACTCATGACGGCGTAATCGGTATTGTCGAAGGAGACGAGCTTTATATCCTGCGGCACGCGCACGCCGCGCTCCGCGCAGCAGCGCAGGATACCGAACGCGGCAAGGTCATTCGAGGCGATCACGCCGTCAACGGGAAGCCCCGCGGAGAGCAGCCCGCCGAACGCTGCCTTGGAGTGCTCGGTATCGTAATTCCCGTTGACGACGTAGCGCCCGTCATACGCGCCGCCCGCCGCACAAAAAACGGAGGCGCCGCTCACTCTCCCCGCACGGCGCGGCGGTACGCGGCGGGCGTTTTTCCCTCGCGCTGTCGGAAACTGCGGATAAAGGACGCCGTCTCCTCGTATCCCACCTCCGCCGCGATCTCCTCCACCGCGAGATCGGTCTCCCTGAGGAGGCGTTTCGCATGCTCCGTGCGCTTCCCGAGCGCGTATTGCAGCGGGGAAACGCCGCTGTATTCGCGGAACAGGTGCGTGAGGTAATAGCGGCTCACATACAGCTCCGCGCACAGCTCCTCCATTTTGCCCAGCGAAAGATAGTGCTCGTCGATGTACGCCTTTGCGCGCAGGTAGGTCTCGTTGGGCGAGAGGTACTTCTCCTCCCCGCCCGAGAGCAGACGAAGGTACAGGCTCAGGATCGTGTTCGCCAGCCCCTTGCAAGCCTCGTCGCCGTACCGCCGCCCCTCGCGCGCCTCCCGCACCAATGCGCGGAACAGGTAGGCAAAGTCTTCCGCATACCCCGCCGAAGAGAGCACGGGGGACGCGCCCTCTTCCAGCGGCTTATCCTCCGCGGCGCCGCTGAACTTTAAATTGCGCACCGCAAAGAAGAGGAAGGCAAACCCCGTCCGCGTCCGCTCGGCGTGCTCCGTCCCCGCATTGTACAGCACGAGATCGCCCGCGCGGACGGGCCAGACGCTGCCGCCCGCCGCGACTTCGCCCTCCCCCTCGGTGACGTACAGCAGTTCGCAGAAGGGGTGCGCGTGCGGCTCTTCGCTCCAATCCCGCGCAAAACTGAGCTCGCCCGCGTACAGCAGTTTGGGTTTCAGCCCGTTGGCGCTCTCGCGCCGTATGATCAGGTGTTTCCGCACATCCGAATCCGACCGGCAAAGATTTTTCATACCCGTATTATACCGCACCGCGCGAAAAAAAGCTACTGCAAAGCGCAAAATAGTCTCAAATTGCTGTGAAAAAAGAGCAAATCCGCACATTGCGCGGCGCACGGTTTTGCGATAAGATAAAACTGCGCGGAAAGAATGCGCGCGACAGGAGGATACACAGATGAAACCGAAGATCGGGATCCGCCCCGTCATCGACGGAAGGTGGTTCGGCGTACGCGAAGGTCTGGAAGAGCAGACGATGAACATGGCAAACAGCGCCAAAAAACTCATTGAAAGCAACGTGTTTTATGCGGACGGCACGCCCGCGCAGGTCGTCATTGCCGATACGACCATCGGCGGCGGCGCGGAGGCGGCGCGGTGTGCGGAAAAGTTTGCGGGCGAAAACGTGTGCGCGACGCTGACCGTCACCCCCTGCTGGTGCTACGGCAGCGAGACGATGGACATCGACCCGCTCACCGTGAAGGCGGTCTGGGGCTTTAACGGGACGGAGCGCCCGGGCGCGGTGTACCTTGCCGCAGCCATGGCGCTGCACGCGCAGCGCGGGCTGCCCGCCTTCGCCATCTACGGGCGGGACGTGCAGGACGCGGACATGAGCGGCATCACCCCCGACGTGGAGGAGAAACTGCTGCGCTTTGCGCGCTGTGCGGTCGCCGTCGGGCAGATGCGGAACAAGGCGTACGTCAACGTCGGCTCCGTCGCCATGGGCATCGGCGGCAGCTACTGCGACGTGAACGCGATGCAGCGCTACTTCGGGCTGCGCGCGGAGTGGGTGGACATGAGCGAGATCGTCCGCCGCATCGAGCTGGGCATCTACGACAAAAAAGAGTATGAAAAAGAGCTCGCCTGGATCAAGGCGCGCTGCAAAGAGGGCAAGGACTGGAACGCGGAGGCGTTCGGCATGAAAAACTTCACGCCGGAAGAGCGGGAGAAACAGTGGGAATTCGTCGCCAAAATGGCGCTCATCCTGCGCGACATCATGCTCGGCAACCCCGAACTCGATAAGATCGGCTGGCATGAAGAGGCGCTGGGCAGGAACGCGATCCTCGGCGGGTTCCAGGGGCAGCGCATGTGGACGGACTACTTCCCCAACGGCGACTACGCCGAGGCGATCCTCAATACGACCTTCGACTGGAACGGCAAAAAAGAGCCCTTCCCCCTTGCGACCGAAAACGACGGCTGCAACGGGCTGGCGATGCTGTTCTGCAAACTGCTGACGGGGCGCGCCTCCGTCTTTGCGGACGTGCGCACCTATTGGAGCCCCGCCGCCGTGGAGCGCATCACGGGCTGGAAACCGCAGGGCGCGGCGGCGGAAGGGTTTATCCACCTCCTCAACAGCGGCGCCGCCGCCTTAGACGGCACGGGCGCCTGCAAGGACGGGAACGGCGTTCCCGTCATGAAACGCTGGTGGGAGGTGACGGAAGCGGACGAGGACGCCATGCTCGGCGCTACGAAATGGTGCAGCGCCAACCGCGGCTACTTCCGCGGAGGCGGCTACTCCTCCTCCTTCGATACGGCGGGCGGCATGCCCGTGACGCTGGTCCGCATCAACAACATCGCGGGGATCGGCTACGTCATGCAGATCGCGGAGGGACAGACCGTCTCCCTGCCCGACGAAGTGAACAGGACCCTTCTGGACAGGACGGACAGGACCTGGCCCTCGACCTGGTTCGTGCCGCGGACGGAGGGTACGGGCGCGTTCAAGGACGTGTACAGCGTGATGGCGAACTGGGGCGCGAACCACGGCGCTTACACCTACGGGCACATCGGCAGGGATCTTATCACCCTTGCGAGCATGCTGCGCATCCCCGTATCGCTGCACAACCTGCCCGACGAGGCGCTCTACCGCCCGCACGCGTGGAGCAGTTTCGGCACCAAAGACCTCGAAAGCGCAGACTTCCGCGCCTGCAAACAGTACGGGGAACTGTATAAATAAAAAATACGCGGTAAACGTTCTTTCAAAAGAGACGGAAGAACGTTCCATAAGAAAAAAGAACGAAAAAAGCCAGCCGCCGCAGGAGTTTCCTGCGGCGGCTGGCTTTGTGCTATAAATTTTCTCCTCACATATACCGCGGGTCATGGACGTCGTCCCAAATGTCTTTCAGCAGTTTGCCGTAAATGTTTGCGTGCTCCCGAAATTCCTTTTCGGAATTATATTCCTGCTGAAATTCCGCACAGCAAAAGACAATAATATCTGTCTTTTCATTCCCTTTTAAAAAAACTTCATACGTTTCGCCATGATAATCAAACAGCATTTCACTATAAAACAGCAACCCTCTGACAAACTCATCGAAATCGGCTTTGAACGGCATTCCCGCTTTATACTGCTCTTTCGCATGCGACAGCGATACAAGCATGGGATAGCTGATCCCCCACTGACTTTCCAATTTCATATTATCTCCGCCCCGCCGCCAGCCGCAATGCGGGCAATGAGCATATCCTCCACGCTCATAATGCGCGACAGGAAATCCGCAAACTTCACAAGGAACAAGCTCCTCTTTTATTTCTCTTTTCATATTTCAGTTCCCTCTACATAAACCGCGGAGCCTCAACTTCATCCCAGATATCTTTCAGAAGCCGCCCTCCGATTTCTGCATGCGCATAAAAATCATCTTTGGTCGGATACGCTTTCACTGCATCATCCCCATAAAAAAGCACCGAATGATCCTGGCGAAAGCAGACGCCGTAGTTTATTTTGCCAAACGTAAAAGCCACTTCGCTGTAAAAAGACAATCCGTTAATAAAATCCTCAAAAGTTGCCTTAAACGGAATACCTTGCTTGTACTGTTCCCGCGCACGGGAAAGCGGGACCATCATGGGATAACTGATATGATATTCTTTTTCAAATTTATCATTTTCTCCGCCGCTTTCCCAACCGCACGAATCACATTTCATACAGACCCCGTATTCATAGCGAACAACAGGATATCCGCAGACTTCACAGGGCACAAGCTCTCGTTTCATCGTATTTTTCATCATCTCCTCCCCTCCGGATACCGCTCATAGTCCGGCAATACACCTCTCGGACTACGAGGTTGGCTTGCATTCCAATCCCAAATATGGTCATGAGGAAAGAAGTGCGTATTATCCCCATTCTGATGGAAATAATCCCTGTTGCGCATTGCTCTCCCCTCAAAATCATACCACCTGCTTTGTTTCTTTCTATCATCAATATATAAATCCACCCGTGAATTCGGTTTTCCTATCGGCGGCAAACTGCCATGCCCTTTTAAATAAACTATTGTCACCCCGCCGCTCGGGACACCGCCGCCTCCCATATTCTACCCCCCCCTTTGCGCCGTATTTTCTGCGCCTCTCACCCCTATTATACCATGCCAAGCCGTGCAGACAAAGCATTCGTGCCAAACTTTACAAAGAAGGCGCTGCCGCCGCAGGAGTTTCCTGCGGCGGCAGACGTTTTGAAAAGGGAGCTTTTATCCCTTTTTCACTGTTCCTTTTTCTTTTCGGCGAGGATGTGCATGGCACATTCGACGCGCTTTTTCATCATCGCACAGGTAATTGCGTAGGGCTGGTCGATGTCCCCGTTGAAGTGGTAATTGTTCGCGCTGCACCCGCCGCTGCAGATATACTTTGCAAAGCAGGTATCACAGGTTTTGCGGGTGAACAGGCAGGAGGTGCAGAACCTGCCGCGCAGCGCCGCGTCCAATTCCCCGCCGTACACGCTGCCCATGCGGAACGCCGCATCGCCCGCGAACTGGTGGCAGGGATAGATGTCGCCGTTCGGCAGCACGGAGAAATACTCGTTGCCCGCCCCGCACGCGCTCACGCGCTTGGAGAGGCAGGGCCCGCCCTCGAGGTCGATGTCGAAGTGGAAAAAGCCGAACCCCCTCCCCTCTCGCCAACGCCTGAGGTATTCGCCGCACAGGACGTCGTACTCTTCGCAGATGCGCGGAAGGTGCTCTTCGCGGATGGCGAGCTCGGGAATGTCCGTGACGACGGGCTCCATGGAGATGCTCGCGAACCCGCAGTCCGCAAGGAAGAGGACGTCCTTGGAAAAATCGAGGTTCTTCGCGGTGAACGTGCCGCGCACATAGTACTTTTTATCGCCGCGCTTTTTCACAAATTCGCGGATATTTTCAAAACACAGGTCAAAGCTGCCCCTGCCGTTCGCCGTCTTGCGCACGGCGTCGTGCACTTCGGGGCGCCCGTCCAGACTTAGGACGACGTTTTCAAACTCCTCGTTGAGGAAGTCCGCGATCTCCCCTTTCAAAAGCAGCCCGTTCGTGGTGAGGGTGAACAGGAACTTTTTGCCCCGCTTTGCCGCCTCTTCCTTGCCGTAAAGCACCGTCTGCTTCACGACGTCGAAGTTCATGAGCGGCTCGCCGCCGAAAAAGTCCGTTTCGAGCACCCGCCGCTCCCCCGAATGTTCGATGAGGAAGTCTATGGCGCGCTTTGCCGTTTCGAAGGACATGAACTGCCTCGCCGCGTGATACGCGCCCTCGTCCGCAAAACAGTATTTGCAGCGCAGGTTGCAGTCGTGGCAGATATGCAGGCAGAGCGCCTTCACCTTGTCCGACTTGGCGGGGCGCGCGTCCGTTTCGGGCGCGAACAGCAGCCCCTGCCCCTTCAGCTCGGCAAAGTCCGCCTCGTAATCCGCGCGCTCCTCTGCGGAGAGCGCGGGCGCTCCCCCTGCGGGCAGATGAGAGGAGACGCCCTCCCTTGCCGCGAGCAGGCGCGCCGCCGCCTCGTCGCAGGCGTGCAGCGAAGAGCTGCCCGAATCGAAGATATAATACTGTCCGTGATTTTCAAAGACGTGTACCATGATGCCCTCTTTGGCAGACCGCCGCGCAAAAAAAGCGGGCGGCAAAATCCCGCGCGGGCAGCAGACTGCCCGCGCGGAATACAGAAAGGAAGGAGCAGGCTGCCTGCTCCTTCATGGGATTCAGCGATTCTTTTCGGGATCGTTCTCCCTGCCCGTCCTCTCGCAGGACTGGTTGCCTACCGTGCAGCTCGTCTTGCATGCGGACTGGCAGGTGCTCCTGCATTCGCCGCAGCCGGTAACTTTGCGCGCCGCAGGGCGGGCGATCGTCTTGATCTTGTTCATAACGCGGTCTCCTTTGTCGGCTTTTTCTTCAATTATAATATACGGAGAAAAAAATTGCAAGCGTTTTCGCGGCAGAGCGCGACCCGCCCGTCACTTGTTCTTGATATACCCCGCGATGAACCCGCTCACCGCCCCGACGAGGGCGCCGAACAGCAGGTCGAGCACGTTCGTCCAGCCGAAACTGATCTCGCCCGCGAGGATCGCGAACAGGAAATAGGTGATCACGATGACGCCGACGCCGCTTATGAGCCCCTTCACAAGCCCGCGCCCCGGCTTGACGCACACGAGGCACCCGACGAAGATCGCGGCTGCCTTAATGACCTGGTTGACCGCCGTGATCGCGCCCGAGCCGATCGAAAACAGCTTGACGATGAGCGCGAACACGAGCACCGCCGCAAGCGTCACGATCGCCGCCACACAGACACATTTGCCGACCTCTACGGCAGTCTCCTTCCGAACGCCGCGCATAAAAAACACCTCCGCAGGAACGTATGCTTATTCCTATGCGGAGGCGCTCGCAAATATGCCGTTTATTTCTTTTCGGCGTCCTTTTCTTCGGAGCCGGTCTCTTCCTTCTTCTCCCCGTCGAAGGGATCCGCGGGTTTTTCCTCTTCCGCGGGCGCGGAAGCTTTCTCCGCCGCAGGAGCCTCGGGAGCAGGTTCGGGCTTTGCGTCCGTCTGATAGATCGCCTGCTTGTCGAACTTCATGAAGCTGCAGTTCCCGTTCGCGTCGCCCGTGCGGAGGACGAACGTGCCCTCTTCCTCGTTCACTTCCACGACTTCGCCGATGATGCCGCCGATGGTCTTGACCTTGTTCCCGGGCTTGATCGCGTTCACCGTCTCTTCAAAGTTCTTGCGCCTCTTCCTGTTCGAGAGGAACGACCAGACCAGGAGCGCGATGATCGCGGCAATGATGATGCCCAAAAATAACCAACTTACCCAACCGTCCATTTGAATACCTTCCAGATTTTATTGTGTCCGTTTACAGGATGTCTCTATCATACCTTTTTTAGAGGATTTTGGCAACTGTTTTTTTGCCGTCTTGCGAAAGAAAACGTCGAACGCGGCAATTTTTACCCGTTCTTCACACAGCGGCGCCGCCTTCGCGCCCGTATTTTGCGTAAAATTCTTCGCAGAACTCCCGCAGCCCGCCGTGCAGGATCGCCTCCCGCAGCCCCTTCATCAGCCTTGCGAGGAAGGTGATGTTGTGCAGGGAGAGAAGGGTCGCGCCCAGCATCTCGCCCGCGTTGATGAGGTGGCGCAGATACGCCTTCGTGTAGTGCTTGCAGCAGTAGCAGCCGCACTCTTCATCCAGCGGGGTGAAGTCCTCTTTGTACACTGCATTGCGCACGACGACCTTGCCGCGCGAGGTGAGCGCGGTGCCGTTGCGCGCAATGCGCGTGGCGAGGACGCAGTCGAACATGTCGATGCCGCGCAGCACCCCCTCGATGAGGCAGTCGGGGCTGCCCACGCCCATCAGGTAGCGCGGTATCTTTTCGGGCAGGACGGGCTGCAGGGCGTCGAGCATCTCGTACATGAGCGGTTTCGGCTCGCCGACAGACAGCCCGCCGATGCCCAGCCCGTATTTCGCGTACTGCGACGCGAACGCCGCGCTTTCGAGGCGCAGATCTTTGTACAGGTTCCCCTGCACGATGGGAAAGAGCGCCTGGTCCTCCCGCCTGTGCGCCGCGGCGCAGCGCTCCAGCCAGCGCTGCGTGCGCTCGAGCGCGCGCTTTGCATAGGCATGGTCGGCGCCGTACTCGCTGCATTCGTCAAACTGCATGATGATGTCCGCGCCCAGCGCATTTTCGATCTCCATGACCAGCTCGGGCGTAAAGAAGTGGCGGCTGCCGTCGATATGCGAGCGGAAGTGCACGCCCTCGTCGGTGATGTCGTTGAGCTTTGCGAGCGAAAAGACCTGAAAGCCGCCGCTGTCGGTGAGGATGGGACGCTGCCAGTTCATGAATTTGTGCAGCCCGCCCGCCGCCTCGACAAGCCTGTGCCCGGGGCGCATGTACAGGTGATAGGTGTTCGCGAGCACGATCTGCGCGCCCGCCTCCTCCACGTCGCGCGGCAAAAGCCCCTTGACGGTCGCCTGCGTGCCGACGGGCATGTAGACGGGCGTCTCGATGTCGCCGTGCGGGGTGTGAAAAATGCCCGCCCGCGCGCCCGTCGCGGGATCGGTCTTGATAACTTCAAAGGAAAAAGGAGGTGTTTTCATAGACAAACCAAACGGCGCGCAACGCGCCGAAAAAAACCGCAGCGCAACAAAGCATTGCTCCTGCCTTGCAGATAAGATGAGGATTGGAGAAGCAAGCAAGACAGGGCGCACGCGGATTTGCCGACGGGAGCATACTACATCGTATGTGACCGAGGCAAAACGCACAACGGCAAAGACAGCCCTGCTCTTTTTAGAACCGAGCAAGACGAGGCGCGCGAGGAAAACCCGAGGGAGTTTACACAGACGTAAATGACCGAGGGTTGCCGCAGCGCAACAAAGTATTGTGCCGCACTCGACCTTTGCTCTTAGAAGCAAGCAGGTCGAGGAGCGGGCGGAAGCTGCGAGGGAGCATACACAGACGTATGTGACCGAGCAGACCCGTAACCGCGACAAAGAGATGCGCCGCTTATAAGAGCAAACAGGCGTCGCCGAAGGAAAAAAAGCGATACCTCCTCTCCACCGCCTCCCTGTACAGCGCAAGGCACTGTTCGCGCCCCATGAAAGCGGAGACGAGCATGATGAGGGTGCTTTCGGGGAGGTGGAAATTGGTGATGAGCGCGTCGACACACTTAAAGGTGTACGGGGGGTAGATGAAGATGGAGGTATCGCCGCTGCAGGGGCGGAGAAACCCGTGCTCGTCGGCGACGGTCTCCAGCGTGCGCACGGAGGTGGTTCCGACGGCAATGACGCGCCGCCCCTCCCGCTTGGCGGCGTTGACGGTCTCTGCCGCCTCTTCGCTCACGCAATAGTACTCGGAGTGCATGACGTGGTGCGTGAGATCCTCCTCCTTGACGGGACGGAAGGTGCCGAGCCCCACATGCAGCAAAACCTCCGCGACCTGCACGCCCATCGCCCGGATTTCGGCAAGCAGCTCTTTGGTAAAGTGCAGCCCCGCGGTGGGCGCGGCGGCGGAGCCGTCCGTCTTGCAGTACACCGTCTGGTAGCGGTCCTTATCCTTCAGCTTTTCATGGATATACGGCGGCAGCGGCATGCTCCCCACGCGGGAGAGGATGTCCTCGAACACGCCGTCATAGTGAAAGCGCACGATGCGCTCGCCCGTCTCCGTCACGCCCGCAACAGTCAGCGAAAGCTCTTCGGAGACGACAAGCTCCGCACCGACCCGCGCCTTTTTGCCGGGGCGGACGAGCACCTCCCATTCGGCAAGGTCACGCCGCTTTAAGAGCAGAACCTCTACCCTGCCGCCGTTTTGCGTATAGGCGTACAGGCGCGCGGGCAGGACCTTTGTGTTGTTGACGACCAGCACGTCGCCCGCGCGCAGATACTCCTTGATGTCGCGGAAAATGCGGTGCTCGGTCTTTCCCGTTTCGCGGTCATAGACGAGCAGGCGGGACGAATCCCGCGGCTCGGCGGGCGTCTGCGCGATCAGCTCTTCGGGCAGATCGTAATAGTAATCGGATTTCAAAAGCATTGTTGACTTCTCTCTGCGTTTATGCCGCGCACAGTACTTGATTTTTCGTGAAAAAGCGCGGCGATGCCGCCGCTCCGCTCAGGATGACGAAAAAAGAATGTCCTCTTTTTAAAAATCAATTTGCGCGCCCGAAAACCACACTTTTCGGAAAGCCTGTTATAAATAAATGAATTGCGCGTTTCAAAATCGCATTTTGAATAAGCGCACCCAATTTGCCGTATGCTTACGGCTTTTATGAAAAGGGGTGAATGTGCGCGATTTCTAATAAACACTTGCAAAAGGCAAAATCACACTTTTGCCTTTTGCACCCTGCGCTTTATGGAAAGCGTGACGGAAGAGGGTGAATTTGCGGCATTTCTATAATGGTGTGCCCTGAAAGATGCCGCAAAGAGGGAGAAACCGCTGCCGAGCGGCTTTGCCGCGAACGGCGGTATCGCCCTCAGATCACGGAAAAATTTTTCGTCAGCTCGAAAAATTTTTCGTGAACCCTACTCACTCGTCAAACATCGACGTCTGCACGCGCTGCTTTTCGCTCATCTTCACGCCCATGTGCTCGTAGCCGCCCCGCAGGCACACCCTGCCGCGCGGCGTGCGCGCGATGAACCCGAGCTGCAGAAGGTACGGCTCGTACACGTCCTCGATGGTGTTCGCGTCCTCGTTGATGGTCGCGGCGAGCGTCTCCAGCCCCGCAGGCCCGCCGCCGAATTTTTCGATGAGCGCGCGCAGAAGTCCCCTGTCCGTATCGTCCAGCCCCAGCTCGTCGATGTCCATGCGTTTCAAGGCATAGCGCGCATCTTCGAGGGTCACGCGCGTGTTCCCTCCCACGGCGGCAAAGTCGCGCACGCGCTTCAACAGCCTGTTCGCGATGCGCGGCGTGCCGCGGGAGCGGCGGGAGATCTCCTGCGCGGCGTCGGGCGCAATGTCGATGCCGAGCACCTTCGCCGAGCGCGTCACGATCTGCGCAAGCTCTGCGGGGGTGTACATTTCGAGGCGGCACAAGACGCCGAAGCGGTCGCGCAAAGGAGAGGCGAGCATGCCCGCCTTGGTCGTCGCGCCAACCAGCGTGAATTTTTTGAGCGTGAAACGGATGTTGCGCGCAGAGGGACCTTTGCCCACGATGATGTCCAGCGCGTAGTCCTCCATCGCGGAATACAGCACCTCTTCCACCGAGCGGTTGAGGCGGTGGATCTCGTCGATGAACAGCACGTCGCCCTCGTTGAGGTTGGTGAGGATGGCGGCGAGGTCGCCGCTGCGCTCGATCGCGGGACCGCTCGTGAGTTTGAGCTGAACGCCCAGCTCGCTTGCGATGATGTGCGCGAGCGTCGTCTTGCCCAGCCCCGGCGGGCCGTACAGGAGCACATGGTCGAGCGGCTCGCCCCGCATCTTCGCGGACGAGATATACACGCCGAGATTTTCCTTGACTTTGCTCTGCCCGACGTACTCCGCCATGGTCTTGGGGCGCAGCGCGTTCTCCTCCGCGTCCAGCTCCCCTTTCGTGCTCATGACCAGCCGTTCGGCGTCGAAATCCTCTTCAAACATAGTCCTCTGCCCTGCCAGAACCGCCCCGCGCGCGCAGACGCGCGCGCCGAAAGGTTTTTACATATTTTTGAGCGCGGAGAGGATGATCTCCTCCACGCCCTTTGCGCCGCGCTCCGCGGCGGCGCGCACGGCGCGCGTGCTCTCTGCACGCGTATAGCCGAGGGACATCAGCCCGACGACCGCGTCCTCCTCTTCGCCCGCAGCCGCTGCGGGCGAAGGCGCCTCCCCGCCCTTTGCGGGCGGCACGGGCGCGCTCTCGACCTTTTCGCGAAGTTCTAAAATGATGCGTTCCGCCGTCTTTTTGCCCAGCCCCTTCACGGCGCAGAGCCCCTTCACGTCGGACGAGGCGATCGCCACGGCGAGCTCGCCGAGGTTCATGCCCGAAAGGATGGCGATGCCCATGCGCGGGCCCACGCCCGAAACGGAGATGAGCTTTAAAAACATGTTCTTCTCTTCGGGCGAAACAAACCCGAACAGCGAGATGCCGTCGTCGCGCACCTGCAGATAGGTGTACGCCTCGCCCTGCCCGCCCGAGGCGAGCTTCGCGAACGCCGCGCCCGAGCAGGATAGCTCGTAGCCGACGCCGTTCACTTCCAGCAGCACGGTGCCTTCCGCACAGGAGAGCACCTTCCCTTTGAGATAGCCGATCATAAAAACTCCCGCTAACCGCGCTAGACTGCGCGGATCAGATCGTGTACAGCCCCGAGAGGCGCGAGGTGAAAGAATGGCACAGCGCGACGGCGAGCGCGTCCGCCGCGTCGTCGGGGCGGGGAATGCCCTTCAGATGCAGCAGGTTCGCCGTCACGAGCTGGATCTGCCGCTTTTCCGCCTTGCCGTAGCCCGTCAGCGCCTGTTTGATCTGCATGGGCGTGTACTCGAACAGCCTGCCGCAGCGCTTGACGCAGGTCAGAAGCGCCACGCCGCGCGCGTGCGCGACGGCGATGCCCGTCGTCACGTTTTTGGTGAAAAACAGCTCTTCGACGGCGACCTCGTCCGGCGAAAATTTGTCGAGCAGCCTGTTCATGCCCTCCTCGAGCATGGCCAGGCGCACGGGCAGCCGCTCCTCCTTGGGCGTCGTGATGACGCCGTAGTCCTCCGCGGCGACATTGCCCCGTTCATCCTTGCGGAGCACCCCGTAGCCGAGGGTCGCAATGCCGGGATCGATCCCCAAAATGATCAATTTGCACCTGTTTCGCAATTTTTTTTGTAAATAGCTTGAATTTTCACGGGAAATATATTACAATGAAAGAAAGTATGCGCGGCATGCCGCGCGTCCCGCAAAAGGGCAAGCTGTTCCGCTCTCTATTGTAAAATTTTCGGCGGAATAAGTCAAATAAAATCAAGTCTGTTTTAGACGGGAGTGTGCAATCATGAAACTGTGGGAAGGGCGCTTTACGGGCGCGAGCGCAAAAGGTGCGGACGACTTCAACCAATCTCTCTCTTTCGACTACAAGCTGTACTGGCACGACATTCTCGCGAGCATCGCGCACGCGAAAATGCTGGGAGAGACGCAGATCATCCCCAAGGACGAGGCGGACAGGATCGGCGACACGCTGATCAACATGCTCGCGGACATTGAAAAGGGAAATCTGCAGCTCGACGGCGCGGAGGACATCCATACGTTCGTCGAAAACGAGCTCGTGCGCCGCATCGGCGCGGTCGGCAAAAAGCTGCACACCGCCCGTTCGCGCAACGACCAGGTTGCAACGGACCTTCGCCTGTACTGCAAGGACAGCATCGTCTCTCTCTGCGGGCTCTTGCGCACCCTCATCAATACCCTTCTGGATATTGCGAACAACAACGTGCAGTTCATCATGCCGGGGTACACGCACCTGCAGAAGGCGCAGCCCGTCTCCGTGGCGCAGTACATAAACGCGTACAGCGAAATGTTTTTGCGCGACCTTGAACGCTTTACGGACTGCTACAAGCGCACGGACGTGATGCCGCTGGGCAGCGGCGCGCTCGCGGGGACGGACTTCCCCATCGACCGCAGGCTGACGGCGAGCCTCCTCTCCTTCTCGGAGATCTCGCAGAACTCCATCGACGCCGTTTCGGACAGGGATTTCGTCGCGGAATACATCTTCTGCTGCGCGACGGTGATGATGCACCTCTCCCGTTTTTCGGAGGATCTCATCCTCTTCTCCTCGGACGAATTCCGCTTCATCGAGATCGCCGACTCGTACGCGACGGGCTCTTCGATCATGCCGCAGAAGAAAAACCCCGACATCCCCGAACTCGTGCGCGGCAAAACGGGGCGGGTGTACGGCAGCCTCACTGCGATCCTGACCGTACTCAAGGGCATCCCCCTCTCCTACGACAAGGACCTGCAGGAGGACAAAGAGGCGCTGTTCAACGCGGAGGACACCGTGCGCGCCTGCCTGACCATCTTCAACGAACTTCTGCAGAATATCTCCTTCGACACCAAGCGCATGCGCGCTGCGGCGAGCAGCGGGTTCACGACCGCGACGGACATCGCGGACTACCTCGTCGAGAAGGGGCTCCCCTTCCGCGACGCGCACGCGCTCACGGGGCAGATCGTGCGCTACTGCATCGAGAACGGCAAAAAGCTCGAGACGCTGGAACTGCCCGTGTACCAGAGCTTTTCCTCCCTCTTTGACGAGGAGATCCTGCAGCGCGTCCGCGTCGGCAAATCCGTCGAGGCACGCAAGGTCATCGGCGGCAGCGCGCGCAGCGCCGTCCGCGAAAATATCCGCTCCATCACCCGCCGCCTGAACAGGATGTTCAAGGACGAATAAGCGGACGGGACCCGCAAACAGTGCATTAAAAAAAACGGACAGACAGGATAACAACGCCCCGCGCGACGCGCGGGGCGTTGTGCACAAAAACGGGGAGCGGCAATCTCTGCCGCTCCCCGTCTCTTTTTCCGCAAGCCAAAGCGGGGGAAATCAGGCGTTCGTCTCCGTCCCCGCGTTGAAAGGCGCGTAAACGCGCGCCGCAAGATCCTTGTCGAGAAGGTACAGGCTGCGGGCGTCGCCGCCGAACAGCTTCATCTTCTTGATGAGGTCCTCCGCGTTCTTCTCCTCTTCGCCCTGCTCCTTGACGAACGCGTCAAGGAACTGCATCGTGCGGAAGTCCTTTACCTCGGAAGCCCCCGCATAGACCTCGTTGATGCTCGCGCTGATGTAGCGCTCGTGCGCGAGCCCCGCCTCCAGGACCATGAGCGCAGCCTCGAACGTTTTGTCGGGGCGGGCGATCGCGTCCAGCCGCACGCGGCAGCCGCTGTCGCACAGATAGGTGCGGATGGCGAGCGCGTGGTCGAGCTCCTCCTGCGCCTGCACCTCGTACCAATGCGCAAAACCCGCAAGCCCCGCATCCTCGAACCAGTTCGCGAAATCCAGGTACAGATACGCGGAATAAAATTCTTTGTTGAGCTGCTCGTTGAGCAGGCCCGCGACCTTCTTATCCAACATAACAAACAGCCTCCTTTTTTTTCTTTCAGTATAGACCTTTTTCAAGAAAATAGCAAGCATTTGAAAAACCTGCAGCGCAGAAAAGCCCGCCCTCCCGCTGTTGCGGGAGGGCGGGCAGCCCCGAAAAACCTGTTTCAGCCCTCGACCCTGATGAGGCTGTCCACAGACAGCACATCGGGCAGGGCGCGGATCTTTTCGACGGCGCGGCGCACGGCAAGCTCGTGCGTTTCGTGCGTGACGAGGATGACGGGCACGCCGTTTTCGTCCATGTCGCCCTTCTGCAGAAGGTCTGCGATGCTGATGTTGCTCTTTGCGAAGATGCCCGCCACTTTTGCGAGCACGCCCGCCCTGTCCTTGGCGGTAAAGCGGATATAGTAGCGGCTCTTGAAATCGGTGACGAACTTCACGCCCTTCTCGGGCAGCAGCGTATTTTTAAAGGACGCGTACTTGTGGTCGGCATGCGTCGCCGCATAGATGACGTCCGAAACGATCGCGCTGCCCGTGGGGAGCGCGCCCGCGCCCCTGCCGTAGAGCATCACGTCGCCGACGCTGTCGCCCTGCAGAAAGACGGCGTTGAAACTGTCGCTGACGGAGGCGAGCGGGTGGTCTTTGCGGATGAAGGCGGGGTGCACGCGCACCTCCACGCCGTTTTCGCCGTTCTTGCCGATCGCAAGAAGTTTCAGCACATAGCCGAGATCCCTGCCGTGCGCGATGTCGAGCGCGGACACGTTTGCTATGCCTTCGCGGTACACCTTTTCGAGAGGCACGCGCGTATGGAAAGCGAGGCTGGAGAGGATGGAGAGCTTATACGCCGCGTCGAACCCTTCCACGTCCGCGGTCGGGTCCTTTTCGGCATAGCCGAGCTTCTGCGCGTCCCTGAGCACGGTCGCATAGTCCGCTCCCTCGCGCGTCATGCGGGTGAGGATGTAGTTCGTCGTGCCGTTGATGATGCCCGTCAGGCGGGTGATGACGTTGGACTGCACGCCGTCGGTGAGGGTGCGGATGATGGGCACGCCGCCGACGCAGCTCGCCTCGAAGTACAGCCCCGCGTTGGTGCGCTTTGCCGCCTTTTCGAGTTCGTACCAGTGCTTGCAGAACAGCTCCTTATTGGAGGTGACGACCGTCTTTCCGCTGTGCAGCGCCGCAAGGACGAAGCTGCGCGCAGGCTCTACGCCGCCGATGACCTCCACCACGATATCCACCGCAGGGTTCGAAACGATCTGCGCGATGTTGTCCGCGATCCTGCTCTCCTCGATGCCGAGGTCGAGCGCGCGCTGTTTATTGATCTCGAGCACGTTCTCGACGACGATATCGACGTGCTGCGTGCGGCGGTAAAAGTCTCTGTGATCGCGCAGGATCTTATAAGTCCCGCTCCCGACGACCCCCAGCCCGAGGATCGCGACGCCAACCGTCTTCATGGCTATGCCTCCTTTCCGAAATCCGTTCGGGGCGCAGACCGCAGCGGGTCTCAGCCCCTTTCCTCCGTGTTCAGATCGTACAGATATTTCAGCCTGCAAAGTGAGCAGTTTATCCACCACGCCGATGCAGGAAATCTCCTTGGCGATGATCTCGCTGAACCCGCCCGTAGCCACGACGGGCATGTCCGGCCTTTTCATCTCGCGGCGGATCTTTTTGACGATATAATCGACCAGCCCCGCAAACCCGAACACCAGCCCCGCCTGCATGTTCGTGATCGTATTCTTCCCGATCACGCTCTTGGGCGTTTCGATCTCGACGCGCGGCAGCTTTGCCGTGCCCGAGACGAGCGAATCCATCGAACCGCGGATGCCCGGGGCGATCGCGCCGCCGATAAATTCGCGCTTTTCGTTGATGACGTTGAAGGTCGTCGCCGTGCCGAAATCGATGACGATGACGGGTGCGCCGTATTTGCGGATCGCCGCGACGTCGTTGACGATGCGGTCCGCCCCGACCTCGCGCGCGTTGTCCACGCGCAGGTCGTGCCCCGTCTTCAGCCCCGCGCCGACGAGCAGCGGCTCCACGCCGAGATACCCCGAACACATGTGCGAGATCGTATAATTGAGCGAGGGCACGACGGAGGAGATGATCGCCCCGTCGATGTCCGCGGCATAGATCTTCTGCACCGCGAGCATGTCGATGATGGCGGTGCCGTACTGGTCGCTCGTGCGGTTGAGGTCTGTCGCCACGCGGAAACTGACTTTCAGTTCGTCGCCTTCAAACAGCCCGTACTTGATATTGGTGTTGCCGATGTCGATGCAAAGTACCATTTCAGTTCCCGTTCTTCTGCGCCGCAGGCTTGTTCGGCGTCCCGCGCCCTTTCCCCTGCGGAAGCTCCTCTTCTATCCCGACGAGCACCGCGTCCTCCTGCGGGAGGTCCTCCTCTGTCTCGACGAGGACCGCGTCCGCGTTCTTCGTATCGAGCAGGAGCGTCTGTTCCCCCTCCGAAAGCCGGGCTGCGGGCGCGCCCGCCCCGATCGCTGCGGCAGGCTTTTTCGCCGCCTTCTTTTTCATCGTTTTCCCGACGACGCGCATGACCGTATAGATCGCGGGAGACGCGACCGCGTTGATCGCAAACTCTACAAGGAAATTCACGCCCGCGCAGCCGATGATCAGAAAATAGATGACCGTCGACCCGTCCGCCACGAAATTCGCCTCGAGCGTCCCGCTCATGAGCAGACCGCCGAGAATGAACAGCCCCGTATTGACGATCGGCGCGGAGACGGACGCGACGAACACGCCCGCATACGGGTTCTTCTTTGAAACCGGCTTAAACAGCAGCCCCGCGACGAGCCCTGCGGCGATGCCCTTGACAAGGCAAAGCGCGCTCGTGAGCACGGGATGGTCGGCAAACAGGATATACGTGAACCCGTCTACCCCCGTAATGCCGTAGATGAGCACGATCAGCCCGAACACAAAGCCGAGGAACGCACCCGCGAGCGGCCCCAAAAGCACCGCGCCGAGCACGATCGGCACGAGCACGAAAGAAAGGCTCGTTGCGCCGATGCGGATATACCCGCCCCAGATCTGCAGCACGACGACCAGCGCCACCAACACCGCCAGAAAGGCAATGTTCTTTGCCGTAAAAAACGGCTTTCTCCTCTTTTCCATGAAAAGACCTCCTCGGATTTCCCGCTGCGGGAATATCCGTGACAAAAAAATATTTATGCGTTTTTTCAAGGGGTAAGGCCCGCAAAAGGGTGCCCTCCCCGCGCATAGTATGTTCAGCGTGCCGCCTTCTCTTGCACGGCACGCGGACGGGAAAATGCCCGTCACGGATACATATTATAGCAAATCCCGCGCGCAATGGCAAGCAAATCAAACCCGCAATTCCCCCGCGAAACCGCGCCGCAGGCGGCAAAGGGGCGCCAAACGGGCGGAAAGCAGGCGGCAAAGGGGCGCCGCGGCGGAACATTCCGCGCGCCTGCCGCGTAAAATGAAGTATGGGCAACCGAAGAAAAACCGCCGCAAAAGCGGCGTCGGCGCCCGTAAGCCGCGGCAAACAGAACGAACTTTACATATCTGCCTGCCGCCAAACAGGAGGAAATCATCAATGAATCTTTTCGGAACTTTCTGCGGCGATAACGGATGCCTGTGGATCCTCATCCTTTTGCTCATCGTCTGCTGCTCGCAGAGCGGGATCCTGAGCAACATACTCGACAGCTGCTACCTGCCTCTCATTCTCGCCGTGGCGTACTGCGCCTGCAAAAAGGGCGGACTGTGCAACCTGTTCCGCCCGGGCTGCGGCTGCAAGTAACCCCGCGCCCTGCCCCTTGCCCCGAAAAAAAGCACGGCCTTCAAAAGCCGTGCTTTTTTGTGCGTCTTTGTTTTTCCGCCGCTGCGCTCATTCCCCGCCGCGCCGCCCCGCGCTCTCTTCGAGCAGCAGCCGCTGCACCGCCACGATAGTCTTTGCGTCGCGGATGCGTCCGTCCGCGATCATCTTTGCGACCTCCTCCGCGGGAAAGAGGGATGCGGTGAGGAACTCGTCCTCGTCGGGGTGGACATGCCCCGCATGCGCGCCGTACGCGCGGTAGATGTAGATCTTTTCGTTCGTGTAGCCGGGGGTGGGATAGAGCATGAACCACAGCTCCAGCCGCTCGGCGGACTGCCCCGTCTCCTCCTCCAGCTCCCGCGCAGCGGCGAGCCGCGGGTCCTCCCCTTTTTCGAGCTTGCCCGCGGGGATCTCCCACAATTCCTCGCCGTAGGCGTAGCGGAACTGCCGCACGAGCAGCACCTTCCCCGCCTCCGCATACAGCACCGCCGCGCCGCCCGGGTGCTCGACGACCTCGCGCATGCACGGCCGCCCGTCTGGCAGGAGCGCATCGTCCACGCGCAGGTTGACGATCCTGCCGCGGTAGATGACGTTCTTTTTCACCGTCTTTTCCGTAAGATCCATTTGTTCACCCTCCCGCGCTCACAGCGTCTCTTTGATGCGCGCAAGCGCCTCCGAAAATTTAGCGACCGTATCCACGCCGAACCCCGCGCCGCGCGCGAAGGAGAGGTACCCCACGAGCACGCCCGCGAGCGTCTCGGGGTCGCTGATGCTGTTCTCCGCCGCATTGAGGAGGAGCAGCGCGTCCACCTTCACGCCGTCCGAAAGGGAAGAGCCGTACACCTTTTCGCGCTCCGCGGCGATCGCGGGCGCGAGCGCGCCCGCCGCGCGCACCGCGTCCAGCTTTTCCGCCTCCGCCTCGGCGCCGCCGCGGAACATGGTCTTGACGGCGTTGCGGAAGGGTTTGATGACGCGGTTGCAGAAGGCGTAAAAGCTGCCGTACAGGCTGCCGTCCGCATAGAAATATTCCTGCAAAAAGGAGGAGAGGTCGATGCTCTTCGCGTCGATCTCCGCGAGCAGGAAGAAGGTGAACGCGAGCCGTTCGGCGGGGTCCTCGGGGAACAGGAGCTCCTTGCGCGAAGAGCCCGCGGGCACGTACTGCATGGCGCGCCGCTTCGCCGACTCGTAATCGTACCCGCGCGTCACGCTCTTGAAAAACGCATACAGCGCGTCCGCCGAGACGATCGATTTCAGAATGTCGGAGATCCTCGTGTCCGCGATGATGAAACCCGACCGCACAAGATCGTCGCACCGTTTTAAAAACACATCGATCTGTTCCCTTGTGCCCGCCATACAGCCTCCTCTTCTGTGCACTTTTTACAAGCCCCGTGCTTTGAATATCATTATAGCACAAAAATTTATTTTTATTAAGTTATTTTTCGGAAATATCTTGATTTTCCAAAATTTTTTGGGTATAATATAGAAAATGCTTTAGGAGGTTCATTTTATGAAATCCGTAAAAATTTCTCTCGAAATGGCACAGAAGGTAAAAGACTTCGTGAAGATCGTGCAGGATTATCCGTACGAGATCCTTCTCAAGAGCGATAAATACGTCGTCGACGCAAAATCCATCCTCGGCATTTTCAGTCTTGACCTTTCCAAACCGCTCGTCGTCGAGATCTATTCGGACGACTGTGCCGATCTTCTGAAAGCGCTCGAAGCATTCGAATAAGACACATGCCGCGGCACGCCGCGCAAAACGGATGACACAGGATCCGCTTTTTTCCAAAAAGCGGATTTTTTGTCCGCACTTCTATTTTTGACGCAGGATACCCCCTCATGCAGATCCAGGGCGAAACATTCGTAAACAAACTCATAGTTCTGTTCGTGTTCGACAAAATGGAGAGCGCCCTTTCGGAAAGGACGATCGTCGACATGTGCTCTACGAGCAACGACTGGATCAATTATATGGACTGCGTGATGATCATCTCCCAGCTTTTGGAGGACGGGTTCATCTGCACCGTGGACGTGAACGACGACACGCTGTACAGCATCACGCCCGACGGGCGCGGCTGCCTCGCCAACTTCTACATCAATATCCCCAAGAGCACGCGCGAGGAGATCTCCGTCTTTGTCAAAAACAACAGTGCGCGCTACCGCAACCGACAGGAATGCAAGTCTGACTACTATCAGAACAAAGACGGCACCTACACGGTATTTTTGCGCATCCTTGCGCCCGCCCAGCCCCTGCTGGAGCTGAAATTCGTGGTCCCCGACAGGAAAACGGCGCAGAATATCTACAAAAAGTGGGAGCTGAAGGCGGCGGACGTGTACGCCGTCATCTATGAAAACCTGGTGGACTGACCGTCCGCCTTCATCTGCAGAAATACGGCGGGAGAAAACCCGCCGCTTTGAGGGAGCAATGTTTACATATACGACAAAAGGCACCTGTTCGCGGCAGATCCTGTTCGACGTGGACGGGGAGAACAAGCTGCGCAACGTGAAATTCATCGGCGGGTGCAGCGGCAACTTACAGGGCGTGGCAAGGCTCGTGGAAGGGAGAGACATCGACGAAGTGCAGAAGACGCTCAGAGGCATCAAATGCAAGGGCAACACCTCCTGCCCCGACCAGCTCGCCCGCGCGATCGCACTGTATAAGGAGCGGACGGGCGCAAAGCAGGAATAAAAACCACAAAGACAAGACCAAAGCGTGCGGCGCGGCTGAAAATTCAGCCGCGCCGCCCGCGTTGGCTTTACTTTGGCTTTACTTTGGCTTTATTTTGACTTTACTTTGGCGTTACGGAGCCTTGCTGTTCGATCTTGCAGAGCAGGCTGCCCTGCGGCAGCTCTCCTCTTGACGTTACAGAACCGCCCCTCTCCGCGCGTCCCCTGCCCCGCGCGCTCACGGTTTCGACGCGATGACCTTGTTGTTGCGCGCGATCATGTTCAGGTACCCGTCTATGGTGCGGGCATAGGCGTCGCACTCGCCCTGCCGCAGCGAAAATTCGCGGTAGCGCGCAATATACGTCTTGATCTGCGTGACGAGATTGACGAGGGAGCGGAACAGCTCGAACACCGTGAACTTATAGAATTTATCGTCGCGGATGGCGACCACCCATGCGGAGGGATGCAGGATCTTGCTCGCGCTCGCGTAGGCGGCGTGCCGCGCCGTCTGCCCCGCCGCCTTCTGCAGCCCGTCCTTGAAGTTGAGGCGGTACTCCTTGCCGTATCCCTCGCAGAACCCCGGCAGATGCACCAGCCAGCCGTAATTGACGTAGGCGTTGCGCTCCTTGATGCCGTATTTTTTGCACTCCTCCGAGAGCCGCGCCTGCACCGCCTCGGCATCGGGGTTGTGCTCCATGTCGAAAAACTCCATGTGCCGCACATACTCGAAGAACATCCCGTCTTCGCCCGTATTGAGCACGATGAGGACGCATTCCAGTTCGTGCAGGTGCCGCCACAGAATGACTGCGTCGCAGCTGTTCCCCGCCGCAAGAAGCTGGGCGACGCTCTTCGCCGTGACCAGCGCCTTTTTGAAGAGGTTATCCAGCCCCAGCATGCGCCGCTCCTCCCCGCGGAAGGAGCCTAAAACGAACAGCGAATAGCTGCACGCCATGTTGTATGCCGCGATCTCGGGAGAATAGACGGAGGTGTTGGAGCGTTTCTCCACGTTCAAATGTTCGTTGATGACGATATACACGGCGACGTCGCGCACGAGCACGGCGCGGTACTTTTCGTCCCGCTCGAGTTTTTCCACCGTTTCGGGCAGCAGGTGCGACGTGTAAAAGCGGTGGTAATAGAACACATAGCTCACGACCTCGTCCAGCCGCGCGCCCTCCAGCGGGTGCAGGCGGAGGCCCCGCCGTTTGAGCTCTTCTACATACTGTTTGCGCACGAGTGCGAACATTTCGCGCAGAAATTCCGCGTGCGGCTGCGCGCCCGTGACGCGCGCAAGACGGGCGAGCTGCGCCTCGAACAGGTTCTCCTCCATGCGGTCTATCAGGTTGGGCACCGTCATACGCCTCCTTTCCCCTTTTTGCCTCACACATTATACCGCAAAGACGGGAAAAAGGCAAGGAAATGCACACACGCCCGCGGCGGCAGGTCTTGACAACGCCCCGCCCCGCGTGTATAATTTAAGAAAAACAAAAATGCGCGTTTTCGCGCGAGGGGAGAAAGCAATGCAATACAGAAATCTCGGAAAATGGGGTCTGAAAGTGAGCGAGATCGCGCTCGGGAGCTGGATGACCGACCTCGGCGGCGCGGGCGCGGCGGAAGTCGCAAGACAGTGCATCCGCGCCGCATACGACGCGGGAGTCAACTTCTTCGACTGTGCGGACGCATACAGCGGCGGCGAAGCGGAAAAATTCCTCGGTACGGCGCTGCGCGATTACAGGCGCTCCTCCTACGTCGTCTCCTCCAAAGTGTTCTTCCCCATGGGTCGGGGCGCGAACGACTGGGGGCTTTCGCGCAAGCACATCATCGAACAGCTCGACAACACCCTCAAAAACATGCGGCTGGACTACCTCGACCTCTATTTCTGCCACCGCTTTGACCCGACGACGCCCGTCGAAGAGACGATGCAGGTCCTCTCCGACATGGTCGCCGCGGGCAAGATCCTCTACTACGGCGTGAGCGAATGGTCGCCCGTGCAGCTATGCAAAGCGTTTTCCGCGATCAAAGAGCTGCACCTGCGCCCGCTCTCCGTCATTCAGCCGCAGTACAACATGGTCGACCGATATATCGAGGACGAGATCGTAGCGATCTGCGCCGAGAACGGCGCGGGGATCGTGCCCTTCTCCCCGCTTGCGCAGGGGCTTTTAACAGGCAAATACCGCAAGGGGCAGCCGCTGCCCGCAGGTTCGCGCGCCACGCACCAGGCGGACAGGCAGATCAACAACCTGCTCACCGACGAAAACCTGACGAAGGTCGACGAGCTTGCAAAAGTCGCGGACGGGCTGGGCATGTCCCTCTCCGTGCTCGCGCTCGCATGGATCCTGCGCCTGCCGCAGATCTCCTCCGTCATCACGGGCGCCTCCAAGCCCGAACAGTTGGAGGCGAATATCGCCGCAAGCGGGCTGCGCCTGCCGCAGGACGCGCTCGACGAGATCGAACGCATCCTCAACTATCATCCGTTTTTGAGGAAAATAGGGTGACATAGTTCACGCAAATCTCGCGCAACGGCGCTGCGGGTATTCACGAAAAAAGTTTTGAGCTGACAAATCTTTTTTTCGTGATTTAAGGGAGGAACCGCCGCTCTTATGAGACGGCGGTTCCTCCCTCTTTGCGGCATCTTTTAGGGCACACCGTTATAGAAATGCCGCAAATTCACCCCTCTTCCCTCACACTGCAGCATGTTTCCTCCTGTCATCCTGAGCGGAACCGCCCGCAGGGCGGCGCAGTAATCGGCGGCGGAAAAGCTAGCGCTTTCGGCAACAAGTTGCCATGGGCATGCGCCCATACACCGCCGATTGCGGCGCGCTCATTTTACCCCTTGCAAGCAAGGTAAAACTGTGCGCGCCTTCGAAGGATCTCTATTCAAATACCGACAATCTTCCAATAGAGATCCCTCGGCAAGCTCGGGATAACAGGGAATGAGCTCCCTCGCGGCAATCGGGATGACAAGGCGCAGAGCCGCAGCTCGGAAATTTCCGCGCGGCGGCTCCTTTTTACATTATGCCCTTTCGGTCAGGAACGGTGCCAATAATATATGGCATATGTCGACGTAAGATATTCCGCCGCCGTAGAGGGATCGGCAAGGTCACTGCTTGCAATCTCCGTCCCGCTCGTAGCCGTGAAAGATGAGGCATACCACCACCCATTTGTAGTTTCAAATGTCACGCTTGTAAGATTGCTGCAACCATTGAACGCTCTATAGATACTCGTCACACTTGCGGGGATCGTGATTTTCGTAAGGCTGGTGCAACCAGAGAACGCCTCCCAACCGATGCTCTCCACATTGCTGCCGATCGTCACCTCCGTTAAGCCGCTGCAACCACAGAAAGCCTGCACACCGATGCTTTTCACGTTCGCGGGGATCGTGATCTCTGTAAGATTGCTGCAATCACGGAATGCCGACGAACCGATACTCTCCACATTGCTACCGATCGTCACCTCCGTTAAGCCGCTGCAATCCCTAAACGCCTCCGAACCGATGCTTGTCACACCCTCTCCGATCGTTACCTTCGTCAAGCCGTTGCAATTATAAAACGCATACGACCCAATGCTCGTCACGCTATCGGGAATCGTCACCGACGTCAACTCACTATACCCATAAAGTGCATAGGTATAGATTTCATACTCCGACACTTCAGTCCCATCATAGGCAGTGAAACTTGCAGGCAGCGTGAGCGCCGTCTCCGCGCCGTAATACCCCATCAGATACCCGTTGCTCCCGTCATAGAAGAAGCGATATCCCTCTGCCGTATCCGTAAACCAAGAGCCGCCCTCCTGCGTATAGACGTTTTTTGCATAGCAGGCAACATCCCCGTAATTGCTGCTCCCTGCCGTAATACCCAAAGAGCTTTGGTTATATACTTCTATGAGTTTAGAACAGCCGTCGAACGCCCACGTACCGATACTCTCCACGCCTTCCCCGAGCGTCACCTCCGTCAAGCCGTAGCAATGAGAAAACGCCTGCGCGCCGATGCTCGTCACGCTATCAGGAATCGTGATTTCCGTCAAACCGCTACAACCATAGAACGCATGCGGACCGATGCTTTCCACATTGCTGCCGATTGTCACGCTTATAATATTTGCGCGCTCAAACAAATAGGCAGGAATACTTATCACACTTTCACCAAAAGTCACCGTGACCCCGTCGGAATTGCTCCCGACATTAGAAAACACACCGCCGCCACTCGTCTGGTCTGCAATTGCCACGGCATTATAGTTTATTTCCGTTAAGCCACTGCAATTATAGAACGCCCAATCTCCGATGCTCGTCACGCCTTCCCCGAGCGTCACCTCCGTCAAGCCGCTGCAACCACGGAACGCCTGCTCACCAATGCTCGTCACATTGTTGCCGATCGTCACGCTGACAAGATTCAGAACATCTGACGAATTTCTATAGAACAAATAGGCGGGAACACTTGTCACGCTCTCCCCGAAAATCACCGTGATTCCGTCGGAATTGCTCCCTGCATTTTGGAATACACGGCTGTTAATCGTCAAACCGGCAACTGACGCGGCATTGTAGTTTATTTTCGTCAAGCCGCTGCAACTTTGGAACGCCCCACCTCCGATGCTCGTCACACTTGCGGGAATCGTAATCTCCGCAAGACCGCTGCAATTTGAAAACGCAGACGAACCGATGCTCGTCACACTATCTGGAATCGTGATCTCCGCAAGACCGCTACAATAAGAAAACGCCCCAACTCCGATGCTCGTCACACTTGCGGGAATCGCGATCTCCGTAAGATTTCTGCAACCAGAGAACGTACGCGAACCGATGCTTGCCACACCGTCTGGAATCGTGATCTCC
>JAGHJD010000050.1 GCA_017886895.1 Clostridia bacterium
AGTGCAATGTCTCCGTTGCGACGACGGGGATCGCAGGGCCGTCTTCCGACGGTTCGCGCAAACCCGTCGGGTTGTGTTATATCGCAGTCGGTACGCCCGAATCGGTGTACGTATATAAATATCTGTTCGGCGGAGACAGGGAGGAGATCACCGAGCGTGCGATCAATCAAGCGCTCTTTCTCCTGTATAAAAATATTCGGTAAACAACGTTAAGCGCCGCGCGGGCGCGGCAAAATAAACGGAAGGAGATTTGTATGGATAACGAAAAGATGAAGGCGCTCGATCAGGTGCTTGCCCAGATCGAAAAACATTACGGAAAGGGCGCGATCATGAAACTCGGCGATGCCGCAGGGAATGTGGACATCGAAGTCATCCCCACGGGCTGCCTGTCGCTCGATCTGGCGCTCGGGATCGGCGGGCTGCCGCGCGGCAGGATCGTGGAGATCTTCGGGCCCGAATCCTCGGGCAAGACGACGGTCGCGCTGCATGCGATCGCGCAGATCCAGAAGAACGGCGGGATCGCCGCCTTTGTGGACGCGGAGCACGCGCTGGACCCCGTCTATGCAAAAAAACTCGGCGTCGATCTTGACAATCTGTACGTCTCCCAGCCCGATACGGGCGAGCAGGCGCTCGATATCGTGGATGCGCTCGTGCGCAGCGGCGCGGTCGACCTCATTGTCGTGGACTCCGTGGCGGCGCTCACGCCCAAAGCGGAGATCGAGGGCGATATGGGCGAGGCGCACGTGGGGCTACAGGCGCGCCTGATGTCGCAGGCGCTGCGCAAACTGACGGGCATCATCAACAAATCGCATGCCTGCGTCATCTTCATTAACCAGCTCCGCGAAAAGGTCGGCGTAATGTTCGGGAACCCCGAGACGACGCCGGGCGGCAAGGCGCTCAAATTTTATGCCTCCGTCCGCATCGACGTGCGCAAAGCGGATGCCCTCAAGGACAGCGACGGAATCATGGGTAACAAGACACGCGCCAAGATCGTCAAGAACAAGCTCGCGCCTCCGTTCAAGACGGCGGAGTTCGATATCCTGTACGGCGAGGGGATCTCGCAGGAGGGCTGTCTCATCGACCTTGGCTGCAACTATGACGTCATCGAGAAGAGCGGCTCGTGGTTCTCCTATAACGGAGAAAAGGTCGCGCAGGGCAGAGAACGCATGCGCGACTGGCTCAAACGCAACCCCGAACAGGAGCAGGAGATCGAGGAGAAGATACGCGCCGCCTATAAGAGCGCGAAGGAAGAGAAGTCCGACGCGAATGACTGATCGGGCGGGATAAGGGAATGAAATACGGTTTTGTGAAAGTCGCCGCCGCCACGCCGAAGATCCGCGTGGCGGACGTGCGTTACAACACGGAGGCGATCGTCCGCATGATCGGGCAGGCGAAGGAGGCGGGCGCGGAGCTGCTCGTCTTTCCGGAACTGTGCGTCTGCGGCTACACCTGCGGCGATCTGTTCGGGCAGGACGTTCTGCTCGGCGGCGCGCTCGAAGGGCTGAAGCGGATCGCGCAGGCAACGGAAGGGGTAGGGATGCTCGTCTTTGTCGGCGTGCCGCTGCGGTTCGGCGGTGTGCTGTACAACTGCGCCGCTGCCCTGTGCGGCGGGGAAGTGCTCGGCTTTGTCCCGAAACGGCACTTGCCCAACTATGCGGAATTCTACGAAAAGCGCAACTTCCAGCCCTATTGCGGCGAAAACGCGCGCGTGGACTTTTTCGGCAGGAGTGTGCCCTTCGGCAGAAAACTCGTGTTCCGTTCGGAGAGTATGACGGATTTTACGGTCGCGGCAGAGTTGTGCGAAGATCTGTGGGTGCCCGCGCCGCCGTCGGTTTCGCATGCGCTTGCGGGTGCGAATATCATCGTAAATCTCTCCGCGAGCGACGAGGCAGCGGGCAAGGCGGAGTACAGAGAGCTGCTTGTCCGCGCACAGTCCGCAAAGACCGTTTCTGGCTATGTGTACGCCGACGCGGGCGACGGCGAGTCGACGACGGATATGGTCTTCGCGGGGCACAACATCGTCTGCGAAAACGGCGTCGTGCTCGCGGAGAGCGAACTGTTTGCGAACGGGCTGACTGTGACCGAGATCGACGTGCAGCGGCTCGCCTTCGAGCGGCGCAGGATCAACACATTCTATGACTCCTCGGACGCTGCGGGGTACGAGTACGTTCCGTTCCGCGCGGGCGGAGAGGGAGAGACGCTCACGCGTACTGTCGAAAGGCATCCCTTCGTCCCTGCGGACGGCGGCGAGCTGGACCGCCGTGCGGAGCGCATCCTCACGATGCAGGCGGCAGGTCTGAAAAAGCGAATCGAACACACGAACGCTGCGTGCGCCGTCATCGGCGTTTCGGGCGGGCTGGACAGCGCACTCGCTCTGCTTGTTGCCGTCCGCGCGTTCAAAGCGCTGGGGCGCAGTCCGAAGGACGTTATAGCCGTCACGATGCCCTGTTTCGGGACGACGGACAAGACGCGCGAAAATTCGCTGCGGCTGATGAAAGAGCTGGGGGTCACTTCCCGCACCGTCGATATTTCTGCGTCCGTGCGCGCGCATTTTGCGGACATCGGGCACGACGAGTCGGTACACAACGCCGCATACGAAAACGCGCAGGCGCGCATGCGCACGCTCGTGCTCATGGACATCGCCAACGACAACGGCGGGTTCGTCGTGGGGACGGGTGACCTCTCCGAACTTGCGCTCGGTTGGGCGACATACAACGGCGACCACATGTCCATGTACGGCGTGAATGCCTCCGTTCCTAAGACGCTCGTGAAATATCTCATCCGTTTTGAGGCGGGCAGATTGGGCGGCGATGCGGAAAAGACGCTCTGTGACATTCTCGATACGGAGATCAGTCCCGAGCTCCTGCCGCCCGAAGAGGGGAAGATAGCGCAGAAGACGGAGGAGCTTGTCGGACCCTATGAACTGCATGATTTCTATCTGTATCATGCGGTCCGCTGGGGCGAAGAGCCTGAGAAGGTATTTTATCTGGCAAAGCGGGCGTTCGGCGGGCAGTACTCCGAAGAGACGCTCAAAAAGTGGCTGAAAAACTTCTATTCCAGGTTTTTCTCGCAGCAATTCAAGCGCTCATGCCTGCCCGACGGCGTAAAGGTCGGTTCGGTGACGCTTTCGCCGCGCGGAGACTGGAGAATGCCGTCGGATGCGTCGCTTGCGCTCTGGGCAGAGCAGCTTGAAAAAATGTAACAGAACTTTTAAACTGCGGGCAGGCGATTTGTTCCACGCCCGCAGTTTTTTGTCTGCCGTTCACTTTATTTTTATGGATAACGTTGACTTTTGTGTGTGAATCGTGTATAATTAAAAAAGGTATGCGTATATGATTTTGCACACGGAAGGAAGTGCGCGGTCATATCGCAGCCGAAGTATTCAATTTCATTGGGGAGGCTTTCTATGAACGGAAACATTGGCTCCCTGTTTCTTGTAAGTACGCCCGTATTTATCGGTGTGCTTATCGGCGCTATTGTAGTTGTTGGCGTTGCGGCGTTTTTTGTCGGGTATCTCTTGTATAAGAAGAGGACGGAGAAGAAAGTCGGCGAAGTCAATCAAAGAATTCAGATAATGCTTGACGAAGCGGAAAACGAGTGTAAAGCATTAAAAAAGGAAGCTATATTAGAGGCAAAGGAACAGGATCTGAAACTCAGGAACGAATTTGAGCGCGAATCGCGCGAAAAGAAGGCGGAACTTGCACGCAGCGAGCAGCGCATCTTGCAGCGCGAGGACAATCTCGACAAGAAGGAAGATTCGCTTCAGAAGCGTTCCGATCAGCTTGAACAGCAGCAGAAGAATCTTGCCCGCAGAGAAGGCGAGATCCAGAAGATGCAGGAAAAGGTCAACCATCAGCACGACCTGATGGTGCAGGAGCTTGAAAAAGTCGCGCAGCTCACCAAGGAAGAGGCTAAGAAGATCCTCGTCGAAAATATCCTTGAAGACGCGCGCCATGACGCCGCCGTGCAGGTGCGCAGCATTGAGCAGACGGCGAAAGAAGAGGCGGACACCGAGGCGAAAAAGATCATCAGCCTCGCTATCCAGCGCTGCGCGGGCGATCAGGCATCCGAGCTCACCGTCTCCGTCGTGCCGCTGCCAAACGACGACATGAAGGCACGCATCATCGGGCGCGAGGGCAGGAACATCCGCGCTCTCGAGAACGCAACGGGTGTGGAACTCATCATCGACGATACGCCCGAGGTCGTCATCGTTTCGGGGTTCGACCCCGTGCGCAGGGAGATTGCACGCATTTCGCTGGAAAAGCTCATCGGAGACGGGCGCATCCATCCCGCGCGCATCGAAGAGACGGTCGAAAAGGTCCGCAAAGAGCTGGACATTCAGATAAAGGAAAACGGCGAGGCAGCCGCGTTCGAGGTCGGCGTGTTCGGGCTGCATCCCGAGATCGTCAAGTTGATCGGGCGTCTCCGCTACAGGACGAGCTACGGGCAGAACGTCTATAAGCACTCCATCGAAGTCGCGCAGCTTGCGGGGCTGATGGCGTCCGAACTCGGCTTGGATGTGAACCTTGCCAAGCGTGCGGGGCTTCTGCATGATATAGGCAAAGCGGTCGACCACGAGCAGGAGGGGACGCACATCCAGATCGGTGCGGATATCGCCAAGAAGTACAAGGAGAGCGCGAACGTCATCAACGCCATTGCGGCGCACCACGGCGATATAGAGCCGAAGACGGTCGAGGCAGTGCTTGTACAGGCGGCAGACGCCATTTCCGGCGCACGTCCCGGCGCGCGCAGAGAGACGAGCACCAACTACGTCAAGCGCCTCGAACAGCTCGAAGGGATCGCCTCCTCTTTCAAGGGCGTCGATAAGAGCTATGCCATTCAGGCGGGCAGGGAGGTGCGCGTCATCGTCAAACCCGAACAGATCGACGATTCCCAAGCTATGTTCCTTGCCAAGGATATTGCAAAGAAGATCGAGCAGGAGCTCGAATATCCCGGGCAGATCAAAGTCAATGTGATCCGCGAATTCCGCAGCGTGGAATACGCGAAATAAGTTAACAAAAAAGCGCGGGCGTCTGCAAACAGCAGACGCCCGCGCCGTTCTGTTCAGCCGTGAACTTTCAATGTATCGGGTTCGGCGTTGCGGGTTCAATTGTTGTTACAGCAATTCCCGCATTGCGTATTGCAGCATCCGTCGGTGAGGGAGAGATTTCTGCTGAAGATCATCCCGAAGAAACAGAGCAGTTCCGCGGTCGAAAAGCAGCCCGAGCGTTTCAGCAGATACAGCAGCGCCAGCCAGAGGATGAGATCGCTTTGCAAAGATGGTACCTCCTGTTCGATAAATTTCGGCAAAACAACAGCGCATGCGGCAAACGCCGCAATATGCGCAGATTGACATATCAGCGTATGCGCGTTACAATGAAAGCAGGAATTTTTTCATCGGAGGGAACAGAAATGAGCGCCGAAACGCTGCTTTTGGATAAGAGGACGCAGTCCCTTGTTGAAAATTATGTACCTGACGGAGAAGTCCTCGACGGGCTGGTCTGCTTTTTTTCGGTATTCGCGGACAGCACGCGCGTGCGCATCCTCTCCGCTCTTGCGATCTCCGAGCTCTGCGTGACAGATATTTCGCGGGTGCTCGACATCAATCAGACGACCGTTTCGCACCAATTGCGCTACCTGAAAAATCTCGGGATCGTGACCTGCAGCAGGCTGGGAAAAGTGATCTTTTACAGCCTGAAAAATGAGATCGTGAACGACGTGCTTTTGAAAGGAGTTGAGTTTCTCGGATATTGAAGGAGAAGGGGCAGCCGAAAGAAGTTGCTCTTTTTTATTGCAAATTCGGCCGCCGTATTGTATAATAGGAACATACGGATTCGGTTACGATACAGTATATGAACGAGATCAGGGAAAAGTTAAAACTTCTGCCGGATGCGCCCGGCGTATATGTCATGCTGGATAAGGACGGCAACGTCATCTACGTCGGCAAGGCGCGCATCCTCAAAAACCGCGTGCGGCAGTACTTTCATTCCTCCGTCAAGACGGAGAAAGTCGCCGCCATGGTCTCGTGCATTGCAGATTTTTATTATATCATCACCAAATCTGAGATCGACGCGCTCGCGCTCGAAAACAACCTCATCAAAAAATACAAGCCGAAATACAATATCCTGCTTAAAGACGACAAGACGTACCCGTATGTCCGCGTGACCGTCTCAGAGCGCTACCCCGCGTTTTCCATTGCAAGGAAATTGCAGAAGGGCAGTAAATATTTCGGTCCGTATATGGGCGGCGTCCGCGTCAAGGACGTTCTGGAGCTCGTCAACATGGCGTTCGGCGTGCGCATCTGCGGAACGGCGATCGGAGACAAGCCGAAAAAGCCCTGCCTCAATTACCACATTCACCGCTGTGCCGCGCCCTGCGCGCACCTCATAACCGAAGAGGAGTACGGCAGGCGCGTACAGGCGGCAATGCGCTTTCTGAGCGGTGAGGAAGGGGACGTCGAAGAGCGTCTGCGCGAAAAGATGAACAAATATGCGGAGAGCGAGGAGTTTGAGCTGGCGCTCGACTGCCGCAACAAGCTGGAGATGCTCTCCAAGATCGCGCTCCGCAGGATCACGGCGCTCAAGCGCGACCTCGATACGGACGTCGTGGCGTACACGAGCAACAAGCTCTATGCCGCCGTGGGCATTCTCATCATCCGCGGGGGGATCATGCAGGGGGCGCGCACCTATGCGGTGGAGAATGCCTCTGACGACGGCGAGGCGGTCGCCTCTTTTTTAGCGCAGTATTATGCGAAGCAGCAGATCCCCGATGAGGTCGTCGTGCAGGAGTTCTGCGAGACGGAACTCATCGAAGGGTTTTTCCGAAAACAGTACGGCAGGGCGGTCTCCGTGCTTGCGCCCAAACAGGGCGTGCGCAGACAGCTCTTGGAGATGGCAGAGAAGAACGCTGCCGAATATCTCGATAAGGTCATCGACAAGATCCGCCACCGCGAGGATATGACCGTCAATGCCTGCAAACGCCTGCAGGAGGTCTTGGGGCTGGCGCGCTATCCGCGCCGCATGGAGTGTTACGACATTTCCAACATCAGCGGCGTGGATAAGGTCGGTTCGATGGTCGTCTTTATCGACGGCGAACCCGACCGCAGCAGCTACCGCCGTTTCCGCATCCGTACGGTGGAGGGCGCGGACGATTTTGCGAGCTTGCAGGAAGTGCTCGCGCGCAGGCTGGCAAAACTCGGCACAGAGGAAGAGGAGCGCTTTGCAAAACCCGATCTTGTCGTGATCGACGGCGGCAAGGGGCAGCTCTCTGCGGTGAAAGAGGTCTTTCAGGGGGCGGGGGTCTCGGATATCGAACTCATTTCGCTTGCCAAGCGGGAGGAGGAGATCTTCACGCTGCACGCAAAAGAGAGCGTGCGTTTGGATAAACGCGATTACTGCCTGCGCATGCTGCAGCGCTTGCGTGACGAGGCGCACCGCTTTGCGATCACCTATTTCCGCAACATCCACAGCAAACGCACGCTGACCTCCGTCCTGACGGAGATCCCCGGCGTGGGCAAGATCAAGCGCAAGGCGCTTTTGGAGCGGTTCGGCACGATCGACAGGCTGATGCGTGCGGAAAAGAGCGAGATCGCCGCCGTGAACGGGATCGGCGAAAATCTTGCAGAAGTGATCAAAAAATATTTTGAGGATGAACTTTGATGCTGCGCTATAAACTTATAGCATCCGATTTTGACGGAACATTGCGCCGTTCGGACGGCACCGTCTCGGAGGAGACGAAGCGGGTTGTCAACGAATTTATTTCACGCGGCGGCATATTTGCCATCTGCACGGGGCGCATGACGCTGTCCATTCTGCCGCATGCGCGCGCACTCGGGCTGAAGGGACTGCTTGTTGCCTACCAAGGTGGCGTCATCCGCGATATAGAGAGCGGGGCGTTTTTGCGCGATCTGCGTATCCCGAACGCGGATGCGGTCATGCTCTGCGAATTTTTGGAAAAAGACGGCTATCACGTTCACGCTTACGACGGGGACAGGTTTTTTGTCAATGCGGACGACGGATTCCGCTCTATGTATGAACAGATCTGCCGCGTGCACGGTATCCTTACGCCGCAGAACATTTCGGAAACGGTGAAACGGGAAGGGTTCGGCGCAAACAAGATCGTCGTGATGTGCGAGCCGTCAAAGCACGACGGTTTGCTTTCCCGCTGTCTTGCGGCGTTCGGGGACCGTTTTTACATTACGTCCAGCATGGACCAGATGGTCGAGATCGCCCCGAAGGGGGCGGACAAAGGCGGCGCCTTGGAATTTCTTGCACGGCATTATACTGTTCCTGTTGCGGAGACGATCGGTGTCGGCGATAATTTCAACGATCTGCCGCTCATTCAAAGGGCGGGGCTTGGCGTTGCGATCGGGAACGCCGTAGAAGAACTGAAAGCAGCCGCGGGATTTACGACGAAGAGCTGCGATGAGGACGGCGTTGCGTACGTCATCCGTAAATTTGCATTGGGGGAAGAGGAATGAACGAGCCGGAAACGATCTTATTGGAAAATTTTTGCGGCGATCTCGGGCTGGAGATCGTATTCGCGGGGCGCGGCAGGCTGACGCTGACCTCGTATAGCGTCACGCGGCCGGGGCTGCAGTTTGCGGGCTTTTTTAAATATTTCGACTCTTCCCGCATCCTTGTTCTCGGCAATTCAGAGTATGAATTTCTGCGCGACCTGCCGCAGGAGGTGCGCCGCGAGCGGATCAAGACGCTGCTTTCGTACAGCGATATTCCCTGCATCATTCTCGCGCGCGACCTGCCCGTGCTGCAGGAGCTTGTGGAAGAGGCGCGTTTGACGGGGTGTCCGATCCTGCGTACGGATAAGATGACAACGGTCATTCTGAACGACCTGTTCTTCTATCTCAACAAGCATCTGGCGCCCATACTTACCATGCACGGCGTGCTCGTCGACGTCTCGGGCGTCGGCATCCTGCTCACGGGTCACAGCGGTGTCGGAAAGAGCGAAACCGCCATGGAGCTGATCAAGCGCGGGCACCGCCTCGTTGCGGATGACAGCGTGATCATCAAGCGCGTCTCAGACGAGCTTCTCGGTTCTTCGCCCGAAACGATCCGCTACTTTATGGAGCTGCGCGGCATCGGGATCATCAATATCAAGAACATGTACGGTTCGGGATCCATACTCGATGAAAAGAAGATCGATCTCGTCATGGAGCTGGAAAATTGGGAAGAGGGGAAAGTATATGACCGTCTCGGAGAAGGGACGCTCTATGAAACGATCCTCGGTGTGAAGGTCATGAAACATGTAATCCCCGTAAAGCCCGGGCGCAACCTCTCCATCATCATTGAAGTCGCCGCGCGCAACTTCAGACTGAAGAGCATGGGATATGACGCCGCACAGGAACTCATCATGCGAACGATCGGAAGGTGAATAAGGAAGGCAGAGCAAGGCGCCCGCAGGATATGCGGGCGTTTTTTCTCGCGAACTACTATGCGCGCAGTTTGGATAATATAATAATTGCGTATGAAAAAATTTCTGCGCCGTGCGCGCGTACCCGTTCTGTGCGTCCTGTTGGCGGCAGTCGTCCTTTTGTGTGCGGTGGCGGCATATCCCGCCCTGTGCGGGCGTGAGACGGCTGAAAACGCCTCATACAGCGGGATCCTGCGTGTGTGGCAGATAGACAGCTTTGAGGGCGGAACGGGGTCGAGAGCGGCGTTTCTGACGGCGTGCGCGCGTTCGTTCGAGTCTGAAAATCAAGGCGTAAAGCTGCTTGTTACCTATCATACGGCAGAGAGCGCCGCGAACGCGGCTGCGGGAGGGGAGTACCCCGATATACTGTCTTTCGGGGCGGGAACGGATTTTGCCGCGGATGCCGCTCTGCCGCAGGCATGGGAAAAATTTGCCGCGGGGCTGCTCGGCGGCGAAGCGTGCGCCGTGCCGTGGTGCCGCGGTCAATACTTTCTCTTCACCGTCGAAGGGGATTTTTCTGACGTTTCCGGCGGGAATACAGTCATCTCGCAGGGAAAAGGCGCAAATCCAGCTGCGGCGGCGTATGCCGAAGGACTGACGGGCGAATATACGGTCCTCGATTCACTCGCCGCTTATACGGCTTTTCTGCGGGGGGAGTATGTGTATATGCTCGGCAGTCAGCGCGACGTCTATCGGTTTGCGGCGCGGGATGTTGCCGTGCGGGCACAGCCGATGACGGGATTTTGCGATCTGTGGCAGTATGCAGCCGTCTGCACGCGGGAAGAGGACAGGGCGGATGCGGCGCTCGGATTTGTGCGGTATTTGCTGTCGGAAGAAGTGCAGAGCAGCCTTTGGCGCATAGGGATGCTGCCCGTCTCAGGCTCGGCGTATGAGCAGGGGGCGGAAAGTATGTATGCGGCGCAGCAGGAGACCCCGCAGAAGACGGTCAGCGCGTTTCTGACTTCGCAGACGGTCAAACTGCTGCGGGAAAGCGCCGCTTCAGCGTTAAACGGAGACGAAAGCGGCGCAAAAAATTTGGAAAAATATCTGCTGGAAGCATTGTAAAAAGAGTCGGTTTGCTGTATAATAGGGAGGAGCGGAAAATGTCCCGAAATACTGACTGCATTGCTGAATGGTTTGCCGATCTGCCGCAGAAACGCCCGTTTTCTTTTCGGGCGGCAACGACGATCGGCGCGGGCGGGACGGCGCCTGCGGCGCTCTATCCGCGCAGCGAAGCGGAGTTTGCGGAGACGGTGGCGCGCCTGGAGGCGCAAGGGATCCCTTTTTGCGTGCTCGGCTGCGGCTCCAACGTGCTCGCTTCCGATAAAGGGTTCGGCGGAGCCGTCATTAAGACAGACAGAATGGAGACGCTGCGCCTGTTGCCGCAGGGGATAGAGGCGGCGTGCGGCGTCAGGATTGCGAGATTGCTCTCTTTTGCCGCGGCGAATCATTGCGGCGGTTTGGAATTTCTCGCGGGCATTCCCGCAAGTACGGGCGGTGCCGTTTTCATGAATGCGGGGGCGTGCGGGAAATTCGCCGCCGAACGTGTTTTGTCGGTCAGGGCGCTGTATCGCGGTTCGGTCATGGAAATGACGGCTGAGGAATGCGCGTTCTCCTATAAGCATTCTCTGTTTATGGATGAGCCGATATATGTTTTATCAGCGGTATTCCAAACGGTCTGCGGCGATAAGCAGAGTATTCTGCGTGAGATAAAACGCGTTTTAGTGCGAAGATCCCGCCTGCCGCGCGGTAAAAGCATGGGGTGCGTGTTTAAGAACCCGAGCGGCTGTTCGGCGGGGGAGCTGATCGAGCAGGCGGGGCTGAAAGGCGCTTTTATCGGAGATGCTGTCGTGGCGAGGGAGCATGCAAATTTTATCCTCAACCGCGGCGGCGCGACCGCGTCCGAGATCCGTTCACTCATCGAGCATGTTCGGGCGCGCGTCTTTGAAAATAGCGCCGTCACGCTGGAAGAGGAGATCCGCTACATAGGAGAATTCTGATGCAGCTTACGGGCGATTATCATACGCATACCGTGTACAGCCACGGGAGCGGTACCGTGCTTGAGAACGCTCTGCAGGCGAAGGCGCGCGGTCTGCGCGAGATCGCGATCACCGATCACGGGTTCGGGCAGATGGCGTTCGGTCTGCGGCACCGCCGCATGCCGCAGCTTATCAGGGACTGCAGAGAAGCGACGGAGCTTACGGGCGTAAAAGTCTATGTCGGCATTGAGGCGAATCTGCTCGGTGAAAGCGGATTTACGGATCTGAAAGAAAAGGATTATAAGGATTTTGACGTCTTTTTGATGGGGATCCACCGCTTTGTTCGGTTCAAACCCTTTGTGCCGGGCATGTGGAACATGTTTTTCCGCAACTGGCTGCACACGGTGCGGAAAAAAGGGGCCGGTGCGGGGTTGGTCCGCTACAATACGCAGGCGCTCATCCATTGTATCGAAAAATATCCGATCGATGCCGTGACGCATCTGAACTATTTAAGTTTCTGCAACGTGGCGGAGGTCGCAAAAGCCGCGCGGGACAACGGCACCTATATCGAGCTGAATTCCAAAAAGACGCATTTATCCGATGAAGAACTTGCCGCCGTGCGCGATACGGGCGTGCGGTTCATCATCGATTCAGATGCGCATTCGCCGGACCGGGTCGGGGATACCAAGCTCGTCGACGAACTTCTTTCGCGGGTCGATGTGCCGCGTGAGAGGATCGACAATATAGACGGGCGAACGCCGCGGTTCAGATTCAGGGAATACAAAGAGAGAAATTTATAAAGTGCCGAACGGGAATTTTACGGGAGAGATCAAGCGCGAACTCATCCGCCGCGGGTTTGAAAACGCCTGCTGCAAGACGGCGGCGCTCTCCGCCTTTTTGCGCGTAACGGGCAGCATTGTCCGCAGCGGGCAGGGCGTCGGGTTTGAATTTGCGACGGAAAGCGAGCGCGTTGCGGAATATTTCCTAGGGCTCGCAGAGGAACAGTTCGGCGCCGAACTCAAGATCGTGCAGGCAGGCACCGACCGCCGCAGCGGGCGCGGGCGTTTGGTGTTCCGCTGCCTGTCGGAGCGCTCGCTTTTTATTCTGTTTGAGCTCGGCATTGCCGAGCGGGACGGGGATTCGCTTGCGCTGCGCTTCAATATCGGCGAGTATCTGCTTGAAAATACCTGCTGTAAGCGTGCGTTCATAGCGGGGGCTTTCTGCGGGAGCGGGAGCTGTGTCTTGCCCAAAGAGAGCGGCGCGGGCGGCTATCATCTTGAGATCGTTTTTTCGTATCCCTCTCTTGCGGAAGAGTTTTGTGCGCTGCTCGAAACGTTTGACGTTCTTGCGCGCTGCACGCAGCGGAAGAACGAATATATCGTCTACCTGAAGAGCAGGGAGAGCATTTCGGATTTTCTTGCGCTCATTGGGGCGGAGCGTTCACTGACTCTTTTAGACGAAGTGTCGCGGCAGAAAGATACGCGCAACCGCATCAACCGCATAGCGAACTGCATGCAGAAAAATTATGACAAGAGCGTGCTCGCTTCCGTGGCGCAGGTCCGCGCCATCGAATATATCGGTTTGCACGGCGGGCTGGAACAGTTGGATGCGGGGCAGCGTGCGGTCGCCGAGGCGCGCCTCGCCGATAAAGAGGCCTCTCTGTCGGAGCTTGCAAATCGTCTCGGCATCTCGAAAAGCTGCATCAATCACAGGTTCAGGAAATTATTGAAAACAGCCGAAGATATGGCGGAGGAGAAAGATGAATAAAGCGGGATTTACATATCGCAAGGACAGTTATAATGCCTACGACGCACAGCGCATCGTGTTCGAGGCGAGCAAATATAAGAGCGAGATCACCTTTGCTGACGGCAACAAGCGTGCAAACGCCAAGAGCATCATCGGGCTTCTCTCCATGAAGTTCCTCAAGGGCGACGAGTATCTCATCTACGCCGAGGGGCAGGACAGCAAGAGGGCGGCGGAAGGGCTTGCCGCATTTGTCGAGAAGCTTTAAAAGAGACATTGCGGTGTCTGCGCCGAGAAACGGCGCGTCGATATTTTTTTGCAGGAGCGTCCGGACAGGCCGCTCCGCTGTTTGACGTTTGGGAAAAACTATGGCTGATTTTATTCATTTGCATGTTCATACCGAATACAGCTTGCTCGACGGCGCCTGCAAAGTGGACGAGCTTGTTGCCCACTGCGTTTCGCACAACATTCCCGCTATCGCGATCACCGACCACGGCAATATGTATGCCACACTCTATTTTGCGGAGCTGTGCCGCAAAAACAATATTCAGGCGATCATCGGGTGCGAACTGTACATGACGCAGGACATGTATGTGAAAGACGGGAAGGGAGATTTCGATCATCTCATTCTGCTTGCGAAAAATAAGAAAGGGTATAAGAATCTCGTCAAGCTCGATTCTATGGCTTTTGTGGACGGGTTTTACTATAAGCCGCGCGCCGATTATAAGACGCTGCGCGAACACAGCGAGGGGCTCGTGTGCCTTTCCGCATGCCTTGCGGGGCGTATTCCGAAACTTCTTCTGCGCGGCGATTACGAGGGCGCGAAAAAGACTGCTCTTGAACTGAAAGAGATCTTCGGCGAGGACTTCTATATCGAGATCCAGGATCACGGCATAGAGGAGCAGAAGCGCGTTTTGCCGCTCCTTCTGCAGCTTGCAAAGGAACTTGATATTCAGCTCGTCGCCACGAACGACGTGCATTATATCAACAAAGAGGATTGGGAGATGCAGGATATTCTCCTGTGTATCCAGACGAAAAAGACGGTCGAAGACCCTAACCGCATGCGCTTCGACACGCATGAGTTCTATCTGAAATCTCCCGAGGAGATGGCAGAGCTGTTCAGATATGTTCCCGAGGCGATCTCCAATACGCTCGTCATCGCGCGGAAATGCGCGGAAGAGCCTTGTTTCGACCTGAAGGACAACGGCGACCCCATTAAAGATAAATCGCTGATCCCCGGATATACTCCAGAAGACGGTTCCGACCCGAAGGACTATCTGACAAAACTCACGTGGGAGGGGCTGCGCGTACGCTACGGCGAGATCACCGAGGAAGTAAAAAAGCGCGCAGATTATGAGCTGGGCATCATCCTCGGCATGGGCTTTGCGGAATATTATCTGATCGTCATGGATTTTATCCGTTGGGCTAAAAATCAGGGGATCCCCGTGGGGCCCGGGCGCGGGAGCGGGGCTGCGAGCATCGTTGCCTATGCCGTCGGGATCACGGACGTCGATCCCCTCAAATATGACCTGTTCTTTGAGCGGTTCCTCAACCCTGACCGCGTGACCATGCCGGACTTCGATATCGACTTTTGTAACGAGAGGCGCCCCGAGGTCATCGAATACGTGCGGGAAAAATATCACCCCGAAAACGTCGCGCAGATCGTGACGTTCGGTACTCTTGCCTCGAAAGCCGCCATCAAGGACGTCGGCAGGGTGCTTCGCGTGCCCTTTTCCGAGACGGACAGGGTCACGAAATTGATGGACGGCAAGTCGACCATCCGCGAACTGCTCGGCTGGAACATCGAGGGGCTGCGGAAAAAGATCGCCGACCCGAAACTCGACGAGGAGAAGCGGAACGACCTCCTCAAGACGCTCGAGGAGCAGGAGCACAAGCGCAACCAGGACTTTATCCAGATCTACGAGACGGACGAGCGTCTGCACCGCGTCATCGATATGGCGCTCAAGCTCGAAGGGATGCCGCGCAACACGTCCATGCACGCGGCGGGCGTCGTCATCTGCCGCAAGCCGATCGCGGACAACGTGCCGCTTTCCCGCAACGGCGAGGATGTGACCACGCAGTTCGACATGAAGGAAGTGGAGTCCATCGGGATGCTCAAAATGGACTTCCTCGCACTGATGACGCTCACCGATATCAAGAAGGCGTGCGACTATATTTTGGAGGACACGGGCAGGGTCATCGATTGGGCGGAAATAGGGCTCGAGAGCAAAGAGGCATACGAGCTCATATCCGAAGGCGATACGGACGCCGTGTTCCAGCTCGAGCAAGGCGGCATGAAGCGGTTCATGAAAGAGTTAAAACCCGGCTGCCTTGAGGATATTATCGCAGGCGTTGCCTTGTACCGTCCGGGGCCGATGGCGTATATCCCGACCTATATCCAGAACAAGCTCAATCCGCAGCAGGTCAAATACGACACGCCGCTGTTGGAGCACATCCTGAAAGTTACCTACGGCGTCATTGTCTATCAGGAGCAGGTCATGCAGATCTTCCAGGATCTTGCGGGATTTTCGCTCGGACAGGCTGACCTTGTCCGCCGCGCGATGGGCAAAAAGAACAAAGCCGAACTCATGGCGCAGCGCGATAAATTCATCTACGGCAACCGCAGCGAGGGCGGGAATATCGACGGCGCGATCGCGCGCGGCGTGCCGAAAAAGGTGGCTGAAAAGATCTTTGCGGATATGGAGAGCTTTGCGAGCTACGCGTTCAACAAGGCGCACGCGACCTGCTATGCCGTGCTGGCATACCGTACAGCCTACCTGAAACGTTTTTATCCGCGTGAATTTCTTGCCGCGATCCTGAACAACCGCATTGATAAGATCGAAGAAATTTCAAAATATATCCTGTATTTGAAGGAAAAGAATATCCCCGTCCTTCAGCCGGATGTAAACGAGAGCAAGGAGTTTTTCTCGGTGCAGGGAGACGGCGTTCGTTTCGGGCTCGGGGCGCTGCGCGGCGTGGGCGTCGGCGCTACGCAGCTCATCATCGAAGAGCGGAAAAAGGGCGGGAAATTCCGTTCCTTCGGCGATTTCGTCTACAGGTGCGCGCCTTTCCTCAATAAGCGCATGCTCGAAGGGCTGATCTGCGCGGGCGCATTTGACTGTTTCGGTGCAAACAGAGCGCAGATGCTGCTGGTCTATGAGAGCGTGCTCGAACGTGCGAACAAAATAGCGAAACAGCAGGCAAGCAGGCAGATGAGCCTGTTCGGTGACATCATCGAAGAGGACAATACGGTCGTGGAGTTCCCGAACGTCCCCGAGATGGAGTCCGGGGAGCGGCTCGCGCGCGAAAAGGATGTGCTCGGCGTGTATGTGAGCGGTCATCCTTTTGAAAAATATCTCTCTGCTTTTACCGACTGCAGTTTTTCCTGCCTCAAAATGCAGAACTATGAGGAGGACGAAGAGGGGAATCGCACTTATCCCGAGCTTACGGACGGCGACCGCGTGACGATGGGCGGGCTGATCGGAAGTTACAAGAAGAACATGACCCGCACAGGGGCGTCTATGGCGTTCATCACGCTTGAAGACCTGTACGGCAGTATCGAGTGCGTTGCATTCCCTTCTACCTACGAGCGCATCCGGGATATGCTTGCGGCGGATAAAGTGGTGCGTATCGAGGGGAAAATGCAGTTGCGGCAGGGAAGGTTGCCTGTGATCATCCTCGATAAAATGAGTGAGTACGACCCTGCGGCGGGTGGTGCCCCGGAGCATGGTTCATCCGCGGCGGCGCAGCCTGCGCGGCGGGCAAAGGCGCATGCGCTTTGGCTGAACGCTTCTGCGCTGACGGAAGAGGATTTTGACGAGTTGACCTCGCTGTTTGCGCATTACATGAACGGGGATACCGTCGTCAAGATCAAGCGCGGGGATAAATTCTATAAAATGAGCAATATCAACGACTGTCACGGACTGCGCGACGAGCTGGGGCTGTTTTTGGAGGAGTCCGACATCGTCCGTGTCTGATTTTGACGGAGCTGTGCGTCTGTTTTGTTCGTTTTTAAGCAAATTATCGTTTAGATTTTCAAAAAATGTTTATACCGATAAGGTTCGCTCGGTGCGGGGTCGGTATCTTGAAAAACGCTTTCATTTTTTCATAGTATCTGCTATAATTGTACTGCTTAAGGGATTTTTCACAATACGTGATATTCGTAGATCGGAGGTTGCGGTATGAAAAGGATCGGTGTGCTGACCAGCGGCGGCGATGCGCCGGGGATGAACGCCTGCATCAGAGCTGTCGTCAGGACGGCGAAATATTTCGGGATGGAGATCTTCGGGATCCGCCAGGGATATGCTGGCCTGATCAATGACGATATGGTCCCCATGGAGATGCGCAGTGTTTCCGATATAGTGCAGCGCGGCGGCACCATGCTGCGCACTGCACGTTGCGTGGAGATGTATACCGTTGAAGGGCAGAAGCAGGCCGTCAAAACGCTGAATGAGCACGGGATCGAAGGCCTCGTCGTCATCGGCGGCGACGGTTCGTTCCGCGGGGCGAAGTGCCTGAGCGAGGAGTACGGGATCCCTACGATCGGCATCCCCGGTACGATCGACAACGACCTCGAATATACCGATTATACGTTGGGGTTTGACACTGCAGTCAATACCTGTCTCGACATCATCAACAAGCTGCGCGATACGATGACTTCGCATGAGCGTATCAGCGTTGTTGAAGTTATGGGGCGGCGCTGCGGCGACATCGCGCTTTATTCGGGGATCGCAAGCGGCGCGGAGATCATCATCGTGCCCGAGATCGCGTATGACATGGAGGACGTTGTCCTGCGCATCAACCGCAGCCGCGCGAACGGCAAGCACTCCAATATCATAGTTCTGGCGGAGGGCGTCTCCACGGCGGAAGAGTTCTCCAAAAAGCTGCAGGAGATGACGACCTATTCCGTGCGCGGAACGACGATTGGGCATGTGCAGCGCGGCGGTTCGCCCTCCATGGCGGACAGGATGCTTGCGGCGCAGTTCGGCAACAAGGCGGTGCGCCTTCTGCGTGACGGGATCGGCAACCGCGTTGTCGGCATTCACAAAAATGAGATCATCGACCTCGACATTATCGAGGCGGTCAGCATGAAGAAGAAGTTCAATTACGAACTTTATGAGACGCTGCAGATGATCTCCATGTAAGATCAGACAGTTTGTAAGGCGGTCGCGCATGCGGCCGCCTTATTAGTTTGCCCGGGGCAGGGGAGCGGAAAATTCCGGATAAGTGATCTCTGGCCGGAACGGAGCGCGACCGGCGGGTTGCGTGGAAGATTTCTGCTTTTAAACAGAAAAAATTTCAAAAGATGTCTTGAAATTCTTTAAAAAGTATACTATAATAAAATATAGAAGATTTTGTTGCAGAAAACATATTTTTTTGTAAGGAGCACAAAACCAATGATCCTCACCGTATGCCTCAATCCCTGCACCGACGTCACGATCGAGCTTGATGCGCTGAATGTCGGCAAGATCAATCATGTAAAGAATAAGACGCTCAGCTTTACGGGCGCGGCGCTCAACGTCGCGATCGGCGTGGCGCGCCTGAAGGGACAGAGTTATGCAACGGGATTCATGTACAATGAGAACGGATCGCTCTTTGAACATGCGCTCGACAGGGAGGGGGTCCCCAGTGTATTTGTCTGGAACAAGGGGCGCGTCCGCGAAAATTATAAATTTATCGATAACAAGTCCATGCTCACCGAGGTGAACGACGTAGGCGAGAGCATCAGCGAAACAAAGCAGGCGCAGCTTGTCGAGATGGTCGCGAACCTTTCCAAAACGAGCGACGTCATGGTCGTCTCCGGCAGTCTGCCGCAGGGGGTGGACAGCAGCTATTATAACCGCCTGTTCAGCGTAGCTGCGCCCAATACGCTCAAGATCGCGGATACGGAGGGGGCAAAGCTGCTTGCCGCTTTGCAGACGGGGCTTGACCTTGTCAAGCCGAACAAAGCCGAACTGCAAAACACGCTGCAGAGGGAAATGAAATCGCGGGAAGATCTGCTCCGCGGCTGTTATACATTGTTGGACAAGGGTGCAAAGCGCGTGTTGCTCTCGCTGGGAAAGCGCGGCGCGATCATCACGGACGGCACAAAGAATTATTATTGCAAGAGCATCAACGTTGCGATCAATTCGACGGTCGGCGCGGGCGACGGTATGGTCGCTGCGGCCGCGTTGGCGCTCCAGCAGGGGGCGTCGACGGAAGAGATCCTGCGCGCGGGCGTTGCGGCGGGGACTGCCACGGTCACGACGTTCGGCACGATCTCGTTCACAAAAGAAAAGTACGATGAGATCTATTCCAATATAACGGTTGAGGAACTGAAACTTTGATCAGCATACAGCAAGTAAAAGAGGATGCCGAGGTCAAGGCGATCATGTATATTGCCGAGAGCCAGATCGAAGCGCTCGGCTTTACGGAGCATTCCGTGCGCCACTCGAGCATTGTCAGCAAGTGGGCGGGGGAGATCCTCGAGTCGCTGGAGAGCGATCCATGGCGTATCGAAATGGCGCGGATCGCGGGGTACCTGCATGATATAGGGAACAGCATCAACCGCTACGATCATGCGCAGAGCGGCGCGATGCTCGCTTATAAGATCCTCACGCGCATGGGGATGGATTTCCGCGATGCCGCCGACATCATGATGGCGATCGGCAACCATGACGAGAGCAAGGGGCTGCCCGTGAGCGACATCACTTCGGCGCTCATTATTGCGGATAAGGCAGACGTGCATAAGAGCAGGGTGCGGACGAACAGCACGCGCATGCGCACGGAGACGCTGAACATCCATGACCGCGTCAATCTTGCAGCGGAAAAATCGTATGTCTATGTCGACAAGCAGACCAATGAGATCGTTCTGAATATCACCATCGATACGCATATCTGTTCGGTCATGGACTATTTTGAAATTTATTTTGCGCGTATGCAGTTGTGCAGGCGTGCGGCGGATTTCCTCGGAAGTAAATTCGTGCTCATCATAAACGGTTCGCGTCTGGTTTGATCAGAATACCGAACGCTGCGGCTCTTCGTAAAAGCGAAGAGCCGCAGCGTTTTGTTAAAAGCAGTTCAGTAGACGCGCCGTGCTTCGATATAGTAGCCCCAGCGCGTGCTGCTGATCTGCTCGATGACGGCATAGTCCGATGCGGTGTGCAGGATATAGTTGTCTCCGAGGTAAAGCGCCACGTGCCCGATGCGTTCCACGCCCGTCTTGTTATAGCGGGAAGAATTGGTGAAGAAGAGCAGGTCGCCGCGCGCGATTTTGCTTTTTGCGACAAAGCTGCCTTGCGACACCTGTGTGCGCGTCGTCATTTTCAGGTTTACGTCTGCGCCGTGGTAAAAGATATATTGCATGAGGGAGGAACAATCGTATTTTGTTGCGTCAAAATTGCTGAGAAGGTTCCCGTTTCCGTCATGCAGGCGGATCGCTCCGTAGACGTATACAAATCCGAGCAGGTTCAGCCCTTCGGAAATGACCGCTTCGATCGCTTCATCGTCGTTACCGTGTTCCAATTCATACAGTTCGGTATATGAGCTGCTTGCGCTGATATAGGCGGTTTTGTTTTTGTATATGGTCTTATACCAGTTTCCCGCTTTGCCGTCGTAGTGCAGCATATCGCCCTTGTTGATATGCCCGAGCGCCGCATATCCGGTCCCCGCGCCGGAGCGGATAGAAAGCCCGTCGGCAAGTGAACGGATATAGATGGATTTAGGTGTTTGTTCGGGCTGTTCCTCAGGCGGAAGTGCAGAGCCGCCGTCTTGACCGGTCCCGTCTGCGGAATCATCCGGAGCGGAAGGGGGCGCGCTGTTTTCTGAGTCGCCCTCGTCCTCCATCGTATCATCTTCAGCGGATTCGTCTTTGTCTGCGGTGATCGTATTCTCTCGGATGAGAAAGATCGGAGCGAAAATAAGCGCCGCCATTCCGAATACCATTGCGCCTGCCAGAAGCAGGGAAAGCAGTTGTAAAGATATTTTTTTCATATTCATAACCTCCGCGGGTTATAATACTAAAAAATATTCGAATTTGCAACGCTAAAATTTTACCAAAACAGCATATTTGATACATTTATCATGTATTATGTGTGACATACTACGCTGTTTTTACAGGATTTTCAAAAATTGCCGACTATTTATATAATGCGGCTTCATTTGTTTCCGCGAATTTAGTATAATTGACTTTTTTATTAAATGCGTATATAATCTTGCTATTGTAAAACGCGGAGTTCAAGATAGAATGTTTTGGTATTGGTGGGTCCTGATCGGGATCGCGGCAGTAGTAATTTCTGTGGTGGTTATCTTATTTTGCATTTCGTTAGCGATCCATCGTAAGATCTTTCACCGCCGTTATAACGGGAATAAATATGTCCGTTATTTTAAGGCGGAAGATTTTGACGGTTTGCATGCAGAAGCGGTTTCTTTCTTATCGGACAGAGGGCAGAGACTGCACGGTTTTATTTACCACGCGGAGGGGGCCCTGCCGATCGGTCTTATACTTTTTTCCCATGGATTCGGAGCGGGGCATCAGGCTTATACAACAGAGATCGCGGCTCTTGCGCGTGCGGGCTTTTTAGTATTGGCATTCGACGGGACCGGCTGCGTTGCAAGTGAGGGAAGGATGCTTGGCGGATTCGATCAGGGCGCGATCGACTTGCGAAGCGCGTTGCGTTTTGCGGCGGAAGATGAGCGGCTCAAAGGATATAAACGCGTTCTTGTAGGGCATTCCTGGGGTGCTTTTTCCGTCATGAACGCGCTGGATTCCGATGTGCCGATCGAAGGCGCAGCGGCGATGTGCGGATTTGTGTCCTGCGCGGGGGTCATCGCGCAGAACACTTTGGGTAAATGCGCGTTTGCAGAATGGGGCGGCCGTAATTTTTTCAGGCTGTTCAATCGTATCCGATTCGGAAAATTTGCGAACTATGATTCGATACGTTCGCTGCGGAAAACCGAAAAGCCGCTGCTGTTGTTGTATGGAGAGCAGGACAAGACTGTTCACTTTGATAAAAACGGTGCTCGCGTCCGCGACGCCGTCCGCGACAAAGAGAATATACGGTATCTGAGCTATCCTCAGAAGGGTCACAATGTGTATTTGACAGTGCAAGCTGAAACATATATGCACGAGACGTTTGGCACGATTTCCGAACAGTTGAAAAAAGACCGCACGCAGGCGTCGGCGCTCTACGGGGCGGTGGACTACCGCCGTATGACGGAGGAAGATCCTGCAGTCATGAATATTTTGACTGATTTTTGCCGTTCACTGGTGGAGTAAGGCGGGAGCTTTTCTATCGGCGCGGGTCGGGCGCTCTGCAGACCAAATTGGCGCGGTCATAAAAAACCTTGAATTGTTTTATAGAAACAGTTGACTTTTCAGTGTATTTTTTATAAAATAAAAAAGCTGCCGAGTGCTGTGTACGCTGTTTGCAGCTTGTTTGTTGTAAAAGCAGCAATCGTTTTCAGCGTATCGCACTGAAAACTTTATGACCGAGCATATTCCGAATACTTCATGCGCTGATATGGCTCAGTAGGTAGAGCACGTCCTTGGTAAGGACGAGGTCGCGGGTTCAAATCCCGCTATCAGCTCCACAGGAAAACCACAAGATATTGTGGTTTTTCCTTTATTTTTGACACCTTTATATTCTTGTTTTTTTACATTTGCCGTGTTTTTTCTTGGTAATGGAATGTTGCGCCGGATAAGCGGGCTCGCGGTCGGGCCGCTGCAACGCCGTCAACAAAAAAACACACCCGCAAGGGGTATGTTTTTTTGTTGGTGCCGCCGGTCGGGGCTTGCGGCAGGCGCAAATCTCGTCGCCGCGGCTCCTCGCCGAACCCCGCCCGCGCGGAGTTGCGGAATGTTGTGCCGGATAAGCGGGCTCACGGTCGGGCCGCTGCAACGCTGTCAACAAAAAACACACCCGCAAGGGGTATGTTTTTTTGTTGGTGCCGCTGGTCGGACTCGAACCGACACGGTATCGCTACCACCGGATTTTGAGTCCGGCGCGTCTGCCAATTTCACCACAGCGGCAAAGAGTGATAGGAAATCTTGCTAAATTATAATATAAAATTTTTTGTTTGGCAAGCAAAAAGGCGGTGAATTTTCGCGGGTGGAAAATTCATTGCCCCGCAGAATGCGTAAAGTATCGCAGAGAAAGGAAACCGGCCATGGAACAGAAGGCAGAGGAAGTTTATTTTTCGGATCTGCAGCGCGCGCGTGCGCTTTTAAGAGAGAGCGGCGCGAGCGTGGTTTTGTGTAAAGGCGAAAATTACGTCACGAAATCGCAGCGGGGGATCCGCCCGCTTTTGGAATGGGAGGAGAGCGGAGAGGATTATGGGGGCTGGTCTGCGGCGGATAAAATCGTCGGGCGCGCGGCGGCGTTTCTGTTTATTCTCCTCGGCGTGCGTGCCGTTTACGGCGAAGTGATGAGCGAAGGCGCTTTCAGAATATTGTCGGAGCGCGGCATTGCGGCTGAATACGGCACGCTGGCGCAGACGATCAGAAATCGCGAAGGCACGGGAATGTGCCCGATGGAGCAGGCAGTGCTTGCAGTGACCGAGCCGACCGATGCGCCGCAGGCGCTGCGTCGTGCGCTGCAACATTTACGGCAGAAACAGGAGGCGGGCGGACAATGAAAAAACTCGGATTCGGACTTATGCGCCTTCCGCTGAAAAATGCGGACGACCCGAAGAGCATTGATTATGAACAGGTCTGCGTCATGGCGGACGCTTTCCTGGCGGCGGGTTTTACATATTTTGATACGGCGTACATGTATCACGACGGGCTGAGTGAGACCGCCGTTAAAAAAGTACTTGTCGATCGGCACCCGCGCACAAGTTTTACGGTCACAAGCAAGCTGCCGACGATGCATCTGCATGCGGCGGACGATCAGAAACGCATTTTTGAAGAACAGCTTGCGCGCACGGGTGCGGAGTATTTTGACGTCTATCTGCTGCACAATCTCGGAACGGAAAATTATGCAAAGGCGAAGCGCTTTAAAAGTTTTGAGTATATCGCCTCTTTGAAGGAGCAGGGCGTCATCAAAGAGATTGGTTTTTCCTTTCACGACCGCGCCGCCGTTCTGGACGAGATTTTGACGGAGCATCCGGAAGTCGACTATGTACAGCTACAGATCAACTATCTGGATTGGGAGGATGCGGGGATCCAGTCCCGCCTTTGCCATGAAACGGCAGTGCGGCACGGGAAAAAGGTCATCGTTATGGAGCCTGTCAAGGGCGGGAGCCTTGTCCGCCTGCCGCGAAGCATTTTGGACACATTTTCCGCGCTGCATGCGGATTGGTCGCCCGCATCCTGGGCGATTCGTTTTGCGGCGGGGCTGGATAACGTAGCCGTAGTGCTCAGCGGAATGTCCGATCTTGCGCAGGTCATGGACAATACAGGGTATATGAAAGAGTTCCGCCCGCTCGGCACACCTGAGATCGGGGTGCTGCGCGAGGCGGCGCGCGTTCTCTCGGAGGGAACGTCCATTCCCTGCACGGCGTGCCGCTATTGTACGGAAGTCTGTCCGAAACAGATCGCCATCCCGGAATATTTCTCTCTGTACAACAACGAACAGCTCGCGAACAAAGGCGGGTATAGCCTTCAGAAGCAATATTATACGACATATGCACAGCATTTCGGGAAGGCGAGCGACTGCATCGGTTGCAAACAATGCGAGAGCGCTTGTCCGCAGCATCTGCCCGTCCGCAGATACCTGAAAGAGATCGCGGCGCGCTATGAGACCTGAGCAGCGGAAGCGCAGCGAAAAGCCGTGCGGGGTCCCGCACGGCGTAAAAGCTGAAGTTTGTTGTCGATAAAAGCTGAAGTCTGTTTTTAAAAACTGCGCACAAGCCCCACGACTCTGCCGAGGATGCTCACTTCGTCCACGACGATGTCGTCCATCGCGTCGTTTTCGGGGTGAAGGACGAAGTGTCCGTCCCGTTTATAGAAGCGCTTGACGGTCGCGCTGTCGTCTATCAGCGCAACGACGATTTCGCCGTTTTCCGCGGTCGCCTGCTTTCGCACGACGATCTTGTCGCCGTCGAAGATCCCCGCGTTGATCATGCTCGTGCCGACGACGTTGAGCATGAACAGGTCGTTCCCGCGGAAACTGCCCGAAGGGAACGAGTAATAATCCTCATAGTTCTCATAGGCGAAGATCGGCTGCCCCGCAGTGACGGTACCGATGAGCGGGATGTTCACGGAAGCGTTTCTTTTAATGTTGACCGCCCTGTTTTTGTTCGGAGACTTGGAGAGAAGCCCTTCCTCGTTGAGCTTTTCCATGTAATAATAGGCGGATGCGGTGGATTTTATATCGAGTTTCGAGCAGATCTCGCGCACCGTGGGGGCGTATCCGTATTCGGCGTTGTATTCGTTGATGAAGTCCAGCACCGCCTGCATCTTGCTCCTGCTTTTTTCGGACATGGAAGGCTACCTCCTTTTTAGAAACAGTATAACATGTTTCGTGTAAAAATGCAAACAAATGTTTGAATAAATCGGAAAAATTTAAAATTATTTTGGAGAAAAGGGAGATGGAGACGCAAAAGTGTGTTTTGTATGACAGAGACTGCATTGGCTGCCTCGAATGCGAAATGTGCGACCTCGACCCGTCGAAGGTCTGCGACAACTGCGGCAAGTGTCTGGAGATCCATGACAGCGCCGTTATCCGTATTGACGGCATTTACGGTGCGGACGGGCAAAAAAGGAAGGGAAACTGAGCGGATTTTCTTTACAATCCCGTGCGGACATGCTATACTGTATATAATATAATAATTTTTCCGCTGCGGCGGAACGGAGGCCCTGCATGGCAGAACTCAAATATGAGATCGTGGAAAAAATAGGTGAACTCGGCGAGACGGGGAACGGGTGGAAGAAGGAACTGAATCTCGTCAGTTGGAACGAGCGCGAGCCCGTCTATGACATCCGTACCTGGAACGAATCGCATGACAGGATGGGCAAGGGCATCACGCTTTCACAGGATGAGATCAAGACGCTCAAAGAGCTGCTTGAAAAGGCGGACATCTGAAGAAGAGGGGGCGACTTTATGTTGCTCCTTTTTTAAGTGCGCGCATATGTTGCGGCGCGAAACGGAAAAATAAAACAGGAGAGTACAATGGCGGATACAAGCATTTACGAAAACCCGCTGCTCAGCAGATATGCGAGCCGCGAAATGGCGGAAAATTTTTCTGACGATAAGAAGTTCCGCCTGTGGCGCAGGCTGTGGATCGCGCTGGCGGAGTCGGAGAAGGAGCTCGGGCTTCCTATCACCGATGCGCAGATCGCGGAGATGAAGGCGCATGCGGACGACATCAACTATGACGATGCGCGCAAATTTGAAAGCGAAGTGCGGCACGACGTTATGGCGCATGTCAAGGCGTTCGGGAAACTTGCACCGTCGGCTATGCCGATCATCCATCTCGGCGCGACTTCCTGTTACGTGACGGACAATGCCGAGATCATGATCATCAACGATGCGCTCGCCCTTGTCGAAAAAAAGCTCGTCAACGTGATGGACAAGCTGCAAAGGTTTGCGCGGAAATACAAGGCGCTGCCCACGCTCGGGTTTACGCATTTGCAGCCTGCGCAGCTTACGACGGTCGGCAAGCGCGCGACGCTTTGGCTCTCCGATTTGGCGATGGACTACCGCAGCCTCTCCGATCTGAAGGGCACGGTGAAACTGCGCGGGGTCAAGGGTACGACGGGGACGCAGGCGAGTTTTCTCGACCTCTTCGACGGCGACGGCGCTAAGGTCAAAGCGCTTGAAAAGCTGGTGGTCTCCAAGCTCGGCTACGACAAAGTGTACGGTGTGACGGGGCAGACCTATCCTCGTAAATTCGACTACAATGTCCTGTGCGTGCTTTCGCAGATCGCGCAGAGCTGCTATCGGTTCTCCAACGACGTCCGTTTGCTGCAGCATATGAAAGAGGTGGAAGAGCCTTTTGAAAAGCATCAGATCGGTTCGTCCGCCATGGCATATAAGCGCAACCCGATGCGCAGCGAGCGCATGGGCTCGCTCGCGCGGTATGTGCTGAGCCTTCCCATAAACTGTGCGGTCACGGCGTCTACGCAGTGGTTTGAACGCACCCTCGACGACAGCGCGAACAAACGCATCGTCATCGCGCAGGCGTTCCTTTCGGTGGATGCGATCCTGAACCTGTACCTCAATATTGCCGAAAATCTCGTCGTGTACGAGAAAGTCATTGCCAAGCATATCGCGGCGGAACTTCCCTTTATGGCGACGGAAAACATCATGATGGAGTGCGTCAAGGCGGGCGGCAACAGACAGGAACTGCACGAGCGCATCCGCGTGCTCTCCATGGAGGCGGCGAAGAACGTCAAAGCGGAGGGAAAGGAGAACAACCTCATCGACCTCATCCGCGCAGACGAGATGTTTGCACCCGTCCGCGACCGCCTCGGCGAGATCCTGGATGCAAAGAAATTCATCGGCAGGAGCCCCGAGCAGGTCGAGGAATTTCTGTCGGAAGAGATCGACCCGATCCTTGCGGCGCATGCTGCGGAATTGGGAGAGAGCGGCGAGGTCCGCGTGTAGGAGCAAGAGAGCGGGGAACAAAAGCAGAGGGGATTTACCCTTATTCCGCGCCGCGGCGGCGGGCTGTTTTGTTTGACAGTGCGCCGCCGCTTGTTTTATAATCGTGAAAATCCTGAAGGGAGAATGCGGCGCGTCGGGCGCCGTAAAAATCGGTATGGTAGAATTGAAAGATATTTCTTATTCCGTCAAGGACGAGACGAGCGGAAAAATGCAGGACATTTTGAAAGACATCAATATCCGCTTCGACGATGCGTCCATTACGGTCATCACGGGACCGAACGGCAGCGGAAAATCCACGCTGATCAAACTGCTGATGGGTCTGGAGAAGCCCACGGCGGGACGGATCCTGTTCAACGGGGAGGATGTCACGCCCCTCTCCGTCACAGAGCGGGCAAAGCGCGGGTTTACGATCGCCTTCCAGCAGCCCGTCCGTTTTAAGGGCATTTCCGTCAAAAAGCTGCTGACGCTCGCCAGCGGTGAGCAGCAGGACATCGGGCAGATGTGCGGCTATCTCTCAGCGGTCGGGCTGTGCGCGCGTGATTATATCGACAGGCAGGTGGACGGTACGCTGTCGGGCGGCGAACTCAAGCGGATCGAGCTTGCCATGGCGCTTGCCAAGGGCGGCGAGGTGTTTTTGCTGGACGAGCCCGAGGCGGGAATCGACCTGTGGAGCTTTGAAGATCTTGTCCGTATTTTCAACCGCTTGCGGGATAAGACGGTCATCATTGTCAGTCACCAGCACAGGATCCTCGAAACTGCGGACAGGATCGTGCTCTTTGAGAACGACAAGGTCGTCACCGCGGGCAAAAAAGAGGAAATGTTCGAAAAACTTGCGCAGCGCCCCGCGCTGTGCTCGATGCAGGTCAAGGAGGTTTGAATATATGGATACGACGGCAACAGACAGGGAACTTCTTGAGACCATTGCCGACCTGCACGGGGTGCCGGAGGGGAGTTTCAACATCCGCAAAAACGGAAAGCTCCTTGCCCGCAGCAGCGACACGGATATCGAGATCGTCTCCAAAACGGATAAAGACGGGATCGACATCATCGTGCGCCCCGGTGTAAAAAATAAGTCGGTGCATATTCCCGTCCTTCTGACGGTCGGGGATTTTCAGGATACGGTGTACAACGATTTCTATATCGGCGACGGTGCGGACGTGACGATCATCGCGGGCTGCGGCATACACAACGACACCTGCGATTCGGCAGAGCACGACGGGATACACACCTTTTATGTCGGGAAGAATGCGAAAGTCCGCTATGTTGAGCGGCACTATGCAAACGGCAGCGGCACGGGCAAGAAAGTTTTTGACCCGATCACGAAGATCTATCAGAAAGAGCGTTCTTGTTTTATCCTCGAATCCACGCAGCTCGGCGGCGTCACCTATACCGACCGCAAGACTTATGCGAGCATCGGGAAGGACGCGACGCTGCTCGTCAAGGAAAAGATTTTGACGGACGGAGAGGAGCGCGCGGTCACCGATTTCAAGGTCAACCTGCGCGGCAAAGGCAGCCGCGCGGATATTGTCAGCCGTTCGGTCGCTCGGGGTAATTCCTTCCAGCATTTCCGCTCCGATCTGATCGGCAGGAATGAATGTTTCGGGCATGTAGAGTGCGACGGCATCGTGCTTGAAAGCGCACGCATCATGTCTACGCCCAAAATCGATGCCGTCAGTACAGAGGCGAGCCTCGTGCACGAGGCTGCCGTCGGCAAGATCGCGGGCGAACAGCTCATCAAGCTGATGAGCCTCGGGCTGACCGAACAGGAGGCGGAAAACGCCGTTATCCAGGGATTTTTAGGGTAAAACCAACTTAGCGTAAAGAGCCGCGCCTGTGTGCGCGGCTTTTTCATGTTTGCGGAACAGAGCGTCAGTGTTGTGGCATAAAATGGCAGTGAGCGATCTCACGGAGGATAAAGCCGCATGGAATGGCTGATGTATCTGCCCGTATGGCTGCAGGCGCTCTTTGCGACTGCCTTCACCTATGCCATGACCGCGTTCGGCGCGTCATTCGTTTTTTTATCCAAGAAGATCAGACCGTCCGTTCTGACTCTCATGCAGGGCAGTGCGGCGGGGATCATGATAGCGGCGAGTTTTTTCTCGCTCTTGCAGCCCGCCGCAGAACGGCTGGAGGGGGCGGGCGCTGCGTCTGCGCTCGTCCTCGGCGCCGGATTCGCGGCGGGCGGCATTTTTATTGTCTGTGCCGATCTGCTGCTGCGCCGTCTGCGCAGGTTTTCGGACGGAAAACATCGGAGCGGCGCCCTTACGTTTTTTGCAATGACGCTGCACAATATCCCCGAAGGATTTTCCGTGGGCGTCGCATTCGGTTCTCTTGCCGCGGGTGATGCCGCAGGGTGGGTCGCCGCGGCTCTCCTTGCGCTCGGGATCGGGATACAGAATTTCCCGGAAGGGCTTTGCGTCGCCATGCCCATGCGCTTGCAGGGATATACGGCGGGCAGAGCTTTCCTCTACGGGCAGTTTTCGGGGCTTGTCGAAATAGCGGCGGGCGTGCTGGGGGCGCTAGCGGTCGGCGCGATCTCAGCACTTCTCCCGTGGGCGCTCTCCTTTTCGGCGGGCGCGATGATAGCAGTCTCCTGTGCGGAGCTGATACCGGGGTGTTATGCGGAGGGGAAGACGCTCGCAACGGGCGGGATCGTGTTCGGGTTTGTACTCATGATGGTGCTGGATATTTGCGCAAAATTTTTCGTATAAAAAGGTATAGCGTCCGCGCGATCCGTCAATACTTTCGGCATGGAAACGGTAAATAAACGGGATCCCGCGGGCGGCAGAGCCGTTCCGGCGGAAAGGGAACGATCGGAAAACACAAAAAAGACGGTCATAATCGTCGGCGCTTCGTCGGGGATCGGATATGAGACGGCGCTGCGCCTTGTCGGCCGCGGCTTTTCCGTCATCAATATATCACGCACGCCCTGTTCTATGCAGCAGGTCAAAAATTATGCTGCGGACGTCACTGTGGGGGATACGCTGGAAAAGGCGATGGCGGATGCGGTGCAGGCAGCGGGCGGATTGTATGCACTCATTTACAGTGCCGGCTGTTCGATGGCGGCGCCCATTGAATATGCGGAGGAAAAGGATTACCGCTATCTGTTCGACGTCAACTATTTCGGGGCGCTGCGCGCACTCCGCTGTGCCGTGCCGCACCTGAAAAAGAGGGGAGGGCGGGTCATTTTCGTAAGTTCGATGGGCGGAACGTTCCCCATTGCCTTTGACAGTTTTTACAGTAGTTCAAAAGCTGCCGTAGATATGCTCGCCAAGGCGGCTGCGATTGAGTTGGAGCCGTATCATATCTTTGTCAGCTCCGTGCAGCCCGGCGGCACGTCGACGGGGTTTACTTTTAAGCGGAAGATCTATCCCGATGAGGAAAACCGCGAATATGCGGCAAAACTCAAGCGCGCGACGGCGGCTCTCGCCAATATGGAACAGGGAGGGCTGAGCGCGGGCGAAGTTGCAAAGCAGGTCGCCGACGTGCTCTGCGACAAACACCCGCCGCTCTCGGTCCGCTGCGGCGGCATGAGCAAATTTTACGCCGCGGTAAAGCGCGTTCTTCCCGAGAGCGCTACGCAGTATATCAACAAAAAAGCATATAAGCAGTGATCGCCCGAAAAGGGGAACGCCCTGCGCCGAACGGCGCAGGGCGTTTTTTATCAAAAAAACTGTGCATCCTCCGTTGAAAAGACATGCCGAAACGTTAAAACCGCAGGTAACTCCCGCAAAGCTACCTCATGGCACACGTACGATTCCGCTTAGTGCTGCTATATCCCTATCCTGACACGGTTCACGGCGGCACGTTGCATGAGACCTTGCGATCGACATCCCTTACGGAGCGCGGCTTTCCACACGCCGATCCGAAGGAGGCATTCGGTTCTGCTATAGCGGATTGCAGATACAGGGCACCGCTGACTCCCCACCTAGCACAGCATAGCTATTGTAGCGTAATCGCGGAATTTTTGCAACCGATTTTTCCCGTTTTTTCTGAACGAAAATAAAATAATTTTTCTGTTCGCAAACCGTTGACAATGCGATTTTTATCAATATAATATCTATCGAATCGTTGTCATAGGTGTCTGGACATGACGGAAAACACTGCAGAAAAAGAGACGAAGGGCGTATTTGCATACGGAATGCGCAGGTATTGGAAGAAAAGAATGCCGTGCGCCGTTTTCTGCCAGGTGATCGGCTTTATAGCGATCGTGCTCGAACTGCTGCTGCCTCTTCTGAGCGCGTTGTTTGTCGATTTTATCCTGACTGCCGACGGGGTCGACGGCGGGATTTTTTCCTTTCTCGTCGACGGAAGGTTCGGGCAGCCGCAGACATGGCGGCTGTTTGTCTCCATAACCTGCATCTTTATCGCCTTTATCGTTTTGCGTGAGATCTTGCTGTACGCGCGGAACATTCTGTTCCAATATAACGGACTGCTTCTGGAAAACGAGCTGCGCGACGCGACGTATAAAAAACTTGTTGAGCTGGACAGCAGAACAGTTTCCGATTACAACGCAGGGGAGCTTCTGACGACGCTCTCCTCGGACATCATCAATTTCAAGGAGCTCTATTCGCGCGTACTGCTTTCGCTGGGCGACGGGTTTTTCGTGCTGGCTGTCTCCTGCGTCATCCTTGCCATGAACAGCGCGTGGATGCTGATCCTGCCTGCGGTCATCGCCCCGTCTCTTCTCTTTGCGCTTTATCGCTACATGCACGCCGCGCAGTCGGTGTCACGCCGCATCCGTGCGTGCAATGCGGACATGAATCTGACCGTACAGGAAAATATCAATGCCGTGCGGCTGATCCGTTCCTTTTCCAACGAGAGCTTTGAAGAGACGAAATTCGACCGTGTGAACGCCGCACTGCGCGACGCTTATTTCAGGCAGGTGGACGTCTCGTCCCGCTACGGGCTTATCTTCAACACGATCCGGCAGGTCGCATATATAGCCACGATTGTCGTGGGGACGCTGTTGGTGCTCGCCGGAGAGTTCCAGATCGGTATCATGACCGCCGCCGTTACATATGTCCTCAAGATCATGGATTACCTTACAGTGATCGGGAACAACATGTATCTGTTTCAGTTTTATTTGGTTTCGGGCGGGCGCATCCGTTCTTTCCTTGAACGAAAGACGCGTATCCCGGAGGCAGAGAGCCCCGCACGGGGGATCTCTTCGCCCGACCTTCTCCTGAAAGACGTCTCTGTCACGGAGGACGGAAAGGCGCTGCTCAGGCACATAAATTTATCGGTGCCTTACGGAAAGAAAGTCGGCATCATGGGTGGCACGGGTTCCGGCAAGAGCGTGCTTCTGAAGAGCCTTGTGCGCATATACGACGCAACTTCGGGCAGCATCGAGATCGGCGGGAAAGATATACGCTCGTATTCGCTGGAAGAGCTGCGCTCGGAGTTTTCCTATGTGTTCCAGGACGTGTTCCTCTTCTCCAATACGATCAACGCGAACATCTCTTTTGCCGCGCCCAAAGTGCGGTCCGAGGCGGTTCGGAAAGCAGCCGGTGCCGCGCAGGCGAGCGGGTTCATAGAAACCCTCCCGGACGGCTATGATACGATCGTCGGGGAGCGCGGCTACGGGCTTTCGGGCGGACAGAAACAGCGCATCTCCATTGCGCGGGCGCTTCTGAAAGACGCGCCTATCCTTATTTTCGACGACGCGACAAGCGCGCTCGACGTTTCAACGGAGCGCAGGCTGATGCAGAATATCCGCGAAAATTATCCAGAGCGCACCGTGCTGATCGCGGCGCACCGCGTCTCCGCGGTGGAGGGCTGCGACGAGATCCTGTATTTGCAGGACGGGGAGATCATCGAGCGCGGCACGTATGCGCAGCTCATGGAGCAAAACGGCAGGTTTGCGGAGATCTGCCGCATGCAGGAGCTCGCCGCCGAAACGGGCGAGGACGGCGTGAACGGGAGGAAGGCGGTATGAGCGCCAGAAATACATATTATCAGGATGAGACCGTTGAAAAGCAGAAGATAGATTTTAAAAATCTGAAACGTCTGCTCCGCTACGCCGCACCATATAAAAGGCTGTTCGTCCTCGTGCTGCTGCTGATGTTGATCGCGGTGGCTTCTTCCCTGGTCACGCCCCTGTTGCTTCGGTATCTCGTCAATACGGTCATTCCAGAATTTCATGACGATTACAAGGACTTTGCGGTCGCGATCGGCTGTTTTGTGCTTGCCGGCGCCGCCGAGATCGGTATAACTTTTTATCAGCAGCGCAGCATGGGGCGCATGGGGCACGGAATCATCGCGGATATTCGCCATGATATTTTTTATAAATTACAGGTGCTCCCGTTCGATTATTTCGACAGCCGCCCCGCGGGCAAGATCGTTGTCCGCGTGACCGATTACATAGCCGAACTTGCGGATTTTTTTACGAACTACCTGATGACTTTCATCCTCAATCTTGTAAAGATCGTTGTCGTGACCGTCATCATGCTCGTGCTCAGTCCGCTCCTGACGCTCGCCGTCTATGCGGCGGTCGTACCGCTTGCGGTCTGTATCTTCTTTATCCGCCGTTCCATCCGCAAACTGTTCCGCACGCACAGGGCGAAAGTTTCCAACCGCTCGGCGTTTCTCGTCGAGTCCATCATGGGCGAGAAGATCATTCAGAATTATAACCGCAGTTCTTACAACGAACAGATCTATCACGATCTGCAGCAGGACAGTGCCAAGTACTGGATGCGCATCGTGCGGCGCAACGAGCTGAATACCCCCGTCGTCGAATTGTTCTGGAATGTCGGGACCGTTCTTTTGTATGCGCTTGCTTTCTCGTTGCAGAGGAGCGGCGCGGCGGGAATAACGGGGACGGCGGTTGCATTTCTGAGCTATATGACCCTCTTTTCCGCACCGCTGACGCAGCTTTCCGTCATCGTGCAGAACCTTGCACAGGTCTCGGCAAACCTTGAGCGTGTGTTCGAGACGATCGACACGCCTCCGCAGATAGCGGACAGCGAGGACAGCGTGGAGCTGGGCGATGTGCGGGGGCAGGTCGATTTTGAAGACGTGACCTTCGGCTATGAGGAGGGGATCAACATCCTCGAGCATTTCGATCTGCACGTCAGCCCCGGGGAGACGGTCGCCCTTGTCGGACCGACGGGCGCGGGGAAGACGACGGTCATCAACCTGATGACGCGCTTTTATGACGTGAAGGAGGGCGCCGTAAAGATCGACGGGCAGGACGTCCGCAGGATCAAGCTGCATTCGCTGCGGTTAAAGGTCGGCGTGCTCATGCAGGATCCCTTCCTGTTCAAGGGGACGGTGCTTGAAAATATCCGTTATGGAAAGCCGGACGCTACGGACGAAGAGTGCATCGCGGCGGCGAAAGCGATCTACGCCGACGAATGTATCGCGCGGCTGCAGAACGGATACCTTACGGAACTTGCAGAACAGGGCGAGGGGCTTTCGGCGGGCGAAAAACAGCTCATCAGCTTTGCGCGCATCGTCTTGAAAAACCCGTCCGTCATCATTCTGGACGAGGCGACGAGCTCCGTCTCTTCGGACATGGAAAAGCGCATTCAGAGCGCGCTCGACGTTCTTCTGAAGGACAGGACTTCGTTTATCGTCGCGCACAGGCTGTCGACGATCCGCAATGCGGACAGGATCTTATATATAGCAAATAAAGGAATTGCCGAAGAAGGTACGCACGAACAGTTGATAAAACGGCGCGGTTTGTATTATAATCTATATAAAGAACTCGGCGACAGATAGAGGAGGTACTAATATGCCGCATATTTCGGTGAAGATGCTGGAAGGCAGGAGCGAGGAGCAGAAGAAAAAACTTGCCGACGCGCTCGTAAAGACGCTGACGGAGGAACTTCACTGTTCCCCGCACTATGTGACCTGCACGGTGGAAGACTATACCGCCGAAGAATGGCAGGGCGTTTTTAAAAAAGAGATCTCGGATAAGCCGCAGGAAAGGGTTTATAAAAAAGCGGAGTACGATCCGAAAGATCTGCTGTAAAGGAGGAGAGAGGTATGTCGGAAGGTTGTTCGCATGATTGCGGGAATTGCGGGGAGGACTGTGCCTCGCGGGATATGCACGTCAAGCCGCACGAACTGAGCAAGATCAAAAAGGTCATCGGCGTCGTCAGCGGAAAGGGCGGCGTCGGCAAGTCTCTCACGACGGCGATGCTTGCCGTGACGGCACAGCGCAACGGGTTCAGAACGGCAGTGCTCGATGCGGATATCACGGGGCCGTCCGTGCCGAAGATGTTCGGCGTGCACGAGAAAGCGACGGGGACGGAGCTTGGGATCCTGCCCGTGGAGAGTAAGACGGGCATCCGCATGATGTCTATGAACCTGCTGCTCGAGGACGAGACGGAGCCTGTCATCTGGCGCGGTCCCGTCATTGCGGGTGCGGTCTTACAGTTCTGGACGGATGTCATCTGGGATGAGGTGGATTACATGTTCGTCGACATGCCCCCGGGAACGGGCGACGTGCCGCTGAGCATCTATCAGTCCGTTCCTCTGGACGGCATCATCGTCGTCACCACGCCGCAGGAGCTCGTTTCCATGATCGTGAAGAAGGCGGTCGTCATGGCGGAAAAGCTGAATATCCCCGTGCTCGGCGTCGTCGAAAACATGAGTTATGTGCTCTGCCCTGATTGCGGGAAGAAGATAGAGATCTTCGGCAAGAGCAGGGCAGAGGAGTTTGCCGCCTCTCTCGGCGTAAAGGCTGTTGCGCGCGTGCCATTCGACGCAGCACTCGCAAAATGCGCGGACGAAGGGCTGATCGAGCTGTATGAAGGCGATTACGCAGACGGGCTGTTCAAGGCGATAGAATAGTGTACCGTTTTTCGGGCGCGCCCCTGTTTCGGGGGGCGCGTTTTTCCTGTACAAAGGCTGCGGATACCGCGCGGCATTGCGGCGGGGGCTGCCGCTGAAAGATATGCGGTGCGGCAGGCAGGAACTTTTGGCTTGTTTTTGCGAAGACTGCGGCTTTGAGCGGTTGCATTCAAAAGGGGAAAGTGCTATAATCGCATACGGTTATGGTCAGGGAAGTTGCCGGGTCGGCTTTGCGCTTTTTCAAAAAGGAGGCAGTGCTCTGTATAGCGCTGCTCCTCGCCGTTGTTTCGGCGTTTTTTGTTCCGCCGAGCGCAGAATACATAGGATATATCGATTGGGATACGCTGGCGCTGCTCTTCGGATTGATGGCGGTCATGCAGGGATACCGGCGCGCGGGGCTGTTTTCCCTTTTGGCGAATAAGCTGCTGCGATTGGCGAATACCTCTAAAAAGCTGATGGCGCTGCTCGTTTTTCTGCCCTTCTTTTTGAGCATGCTGATCACAAACGATGTCTCGCTCCTGACCTTTGTCCCTTTCGGGATCATCGTCATGCGTTCGGCGGGGCTGGAAAGGCAGATCGTTCCGCTGGTAGTTTTGCAAACGGTCGCGGCTAATCTCGGAAGCATGCTGACTCCGCTCGGCAATCCGCAGAACCTGTACCTTTACAACGCCTCGGGGCTGCCGCTCGGGCAGTTTGTGCTCATCATGCTGCCGTACACGGTGCTCGCGTTTGCGGGGCTTGCCGTTTCGGTTGCCTGTTTTCGTTCGGTCCCCGTTCATTTTCAGGCGCAGAGCGCAAAGATGGAGGGCGCCTATTCGCTCGCCTGGCCGACAGTTTTTTTCGCGGTCTGTCTCTGCGGGCTGTTCAATGTGCTTCCCCCGATCCTCATTGCTGTGTTGGTGTTTCTTTTTTTACTGATCACAGACAGGAAGATGCTTGCGCAGGTAGACTATTCGCTGCTTCTGACGTTTGCCGCCCTGTTTGTTTTTATCGGTAACATAGGGAATATTTCGTGGTTCCGCTCGTTCTTGTCATCCGTTTTGTCCGGCAATGAAAAGATAGTGGCTGTTCTTGCCAGCCAGGTCATCAGCAACGTGCCTGCGGCGCTGTTGCTTTCCGGCTTTTCTTCCGCATGGGAGGCGCTGATCGTCGGGTGCAATCTCGGCGGTCTGGGGACGCTGATCGCTTCTATGGCAAGCCTGATCTCTTTCAAAGCGGTCTCTAAAGAGATCGCGGGGCGACGGGCGAAATATCTCCTCGTATTTACGATAGCGAATGTTGCGTTTCTGGCGGGATTGCTTGGTCTGAGCTATCTGTTGGAACTGTTTTTCTGAATACAGAGCGGAGCCGAAGGGCTCCGCTCCTGCTTTGTAAACTTGCGGACGGTTTTGCGGGCGGGCATAATTCGGCTGTCTGTAAAACTTGCCTGACGGTTCAAGCTCCGTTTTGTGTGCGGCGGTTCGTTTCCGCTGTTGGCAGGAACGTTAAAAAGACAGACGGAAATTTTTGGCAAACTGTGGACATTTTGTCCGTGATATTATATACTGAACCCAGTGGTTGCGCAGTAAAAAAAGAGAGGAAATCGTATGAAACAGATATTGGTCGGTGCCGCGTATTATCCTGAAATGTGGGATGAGAACGAGGTGGAAAAGGATATTGCCCGCATGAAGGAGGCAGGCGTAAATTGTGTGCGCGTCGGTGAATTTGCATGGAGCAAAATGGAACCTGAAGAGGGGAAGTTTGACTTTTCGTGGCTGAAAAATGCGGTGGACAAGTGTTATGCCGCGGGGATCGTCACGGTCATGTGTACGCCGACCTGTACGCCTCCCCGCTGGCTGCTCGATACATATGAAGAGACGCGCAGCGTTGACGCGCGCAATGTGCGCGCGGAGGTCTCGTCCCGCTGCCATCCGTGCAAGACGAGCGCAAAGATGCGCGAGAAAAACGCGATCATCGTTGAAAAACTTGCGCGGGAGTTCGGCAGTCATCCCGGCGTCATAGGATGGCAGATCGACAACGAGCTCTTTCCGTACGGCGACGGGTGCTATTGTCCGCTGTGCGTTGAGGCGTTCCGCAGGTATCTGCGCGAAAAGTACGGTACGATCGAAAATCTGAATGCGGCGTGGGGCATGGTGCGCTGGTCGCTGGACTACAAGAGTTTTTCCGATGTTCTTCCGCCGCGGGAAGGGCAGTGGAGACACCCCTCCCTTTGTACGGAGTGGTTCCGTTTCCAGTGCGCGCAGATCGTCTCGTACGTGAATGAGCAGGCGGAGATCATCCGCAGATATTCCGCGGCGCCGATCGGCACGGATATGATGCGCACCAATCAGCTCAGTTATTACGACGTAAACGAAAAGCTCGACGTCGTGCAGTACAATCATTATGAACCCGCAGATCTGCTCTTCGGAACGGCGTTTGCATATGACTTCCTGCGCTGCGTGAAGGATAAGCCGTTCTGGGTGACGGAGACGCAGGTCGGCTGGAACGGCAGCAATTTTGCCGACTGCGGGTATCGCCCGCAGGGCGCCTGTTATGCCAATACCTGGCTGCCCGTCGCCAGGGGGGCGGAAATGAATTCGTATTGGCTGTTCCGCTCTCATCCGAACGGGCACGAGATTGCGCACGGCGCGCTCTTCAATACGGCGGGCAGGGCGTACCGCGTGACCGAAGAGGTCGCCCGTGCCGCAAAAGAGTTTGCGCGCTGCGCGGATTTTTTGGAGAACAGCGGCGTCCGTTCCGAGATCGCCCTGCATTATTCTTCTACGGCGATGAAGAATTTCGCATACGCGCCCATGCTCGAAGGATTTGATTACCGCGAAACGCTGATGCGCAAATTTCATGACGCGTTCCGCCATTACAATGTGGACGTGATCGATACGCCGCATGCGCTTGACGGATATAAGGTCGTGCTCTCTCCCTTCCTGTCGACGGTGGACGAGAACGGGCTGAAAGAGCGGATCATGGCATGGGTCTGCGACGGAGGCACGTGGATCGTCGGGCCCATGTCCGACATCATGACGGACTATACGAGCAAATATACGCACGCTCCCTATTCTTTTCTGGAAGAGTTTGCGGGCGCATGGACGAAATATCAGCTCCCCGTCGGGAACAGCGTGTTCCGCGCCCGCGGCAGAGACGGCTCCGAATTTCCGCTTGTATACTGCTATGACGCATACGAACTGCGCGGCGCGCGCAGCCTTGCGGAATACGACGGGGAGGAGTTCGGCGGGCTGTCCGTCATCACCGAGCGCGAAGTCGGGAAGGGAAAAGTCATCCTTCTCGGGAGCGTGCCGCCGCACGACGTGCTTTTGAAACTTGTCGGCAGAGACCCGATCGCCGAAGCGGGCGGGAATGTCATTCTCACCGCGCGCGAAGGAAAGCGGCGAGGGATCATCGCCGTCGAAGTCGAGAACAGGGAGGGCGAACTGCTCCTTGCAAAGAAGTACCGCAATTTGATCAGCGGGGAGATCGCGGAAGGAAAAGTGAACATTCCGCCGTACGGCGTGCTCGTGTTGGAGGAGATATAAGGGAATGGAGAGAAAAGATCGTGTAAAAAAATTGCTTGCGGGGTTGCAAACAGAGCAGAAACTTCGCCTGCTCTGCGGGAATGGTGCATGGCGTACGGACGACCTTGATGGGCTGCTGCCGCAGGCAGTCATGTCCGACGGTCCTGTGGGGCTGCGCACGATGCGCAAAGGCGCGGACGGCAGGGAGGAGACGATCCCCGCGGTCGCCTATCCCTCCGTACAGGTGCTTGCCAATACATGGAATACCTCCCTTGCGCGGGAGATGGGCGCAATGCTTGCGGACGATTGCAGGGAGCGGGGCGTCAATCTTCTGCTCGCTCCCGGTGTGAATATCAAGCGGCATCCGCTGAACGGGCGCAATTTCGAATATTTTTCGGAAGATCCGCTGCTTGCGGGTGAAATGGCAAAAGCGTATGTCGAAGGATTGCAGGAGAACGACGTCGGCGCCTGCGTCAAGCATTTTTGCTGCAACAATCTGGAATATGACCGTCTGCACCAGTCGAGCGAAGTCGACGAGCGCACGCTGCGCGAGCTGTATTACCGTCCCTTTGCGATCGCCTGCGAGGCAAAGCCCGTTTCGGTTATGTGCAGCTACAACCGCATCAACGGGACGTATGCTTCCGAGTACGAAAAAGGATTTGAAATGCTGCGCGGGGACTGCGGGTTTGACGGCGCGGTCATCTCCGATTGGGGCGCCGTGCGCGATCGCTGTGCGGCGGCTGCCGCGGGGCTTGACCTCGAGATGCCGTTCGACGAAAAAAATTACAAGAAATTGCTCGCCGATTATGAGGCGGGGAAACTGACGGATGAACAGCTCGACGCCTGCGCGGGGCGGGTCATCGACCTTGCGCTCCGCCTCGAAGAGATGGGGAAGGGCAAAAAAGTGCGTTCTGCCGTGAGCGAGAGAGGGGATGCGGCAAAATGTATTGCTGCTGAAGGCATGGTGCTTCTGAAAAACGACGGCGCTCTGCCTCTGCAAGCGGGCGCAAAGGTGTCCGTCAGCGGATGCTATGCGAAACCGGATGATGCGCGCCTGCTTGCGGGTGGCGGTTCTTCGCAGGTTGAGTGGGCAAAAAATGCGTTTGACCTGCCTGCCGCCCTCTCTGCCTGCGGATTTGAGACCGTCTATGAAGAGGGGTTCGGCATCGATACGATCTGGTCGTTCCGCCAGGATGTGCGGGCAGCGGCGGAGAACGCCGCTGGGAGCGACGTGCAGATCGTGTGCGTCGGAACGGGCAACGGCTTGGAATTTGAAGAGGGCGACCGCCGCAGCATGCGCCTTCCCGCAGTGCAGGAAAAGGCGATCCTCGAGGCGGCGAAACGGAACAAAAACACGGTCGTCGTTATTTTTGCGGGGGCTGCGATCGACATGAGCGCCTGGATCGATGACGTGAATGCCGTCCTCTTTGCGGGGTTCCCGGGGATGGGCGGGGACGAGGTTCTGGCGGAACTGCTCGCAGGGAAGAGAAACCCGAGCGGCAAACTCAGCGAGACGTTCCCGCTCGCCCTTACGGACGTGCCCGCGGCGAATGCGTCGTGCGGCGCTGGTGCGACGCTCTACCGCGAGGGGTTGGATGTCGGGTACCGCTATTTTGCAACCTACGGCGTGCCCGTTCTGTTCCCCTTCGGGCACGGACTGAGTTATTCCGATTTCAGGTATGCCGATCTCCGTCTGAAAGAGGAAAACGGCGCGCTCGCCGTGACGTTTACGATAGAGAATACCTCCGCGCGGGATGGCGGAGAGACCGCGCAGCTTTATGTGCGCCCCTGCGCGCCGCGCGTATACCGCCCCGACAGGGAACTGAAGGCGTTTTCAAAACAGAAGATCGGGGCGGGTGGGTCCGTTTCGGTGTGCTGCCGCCTGGAGCGTTCCGCCTTTGCCTATTGGTCCGCCTCCCGTGATTGTTGGACCGTCGATGACGGTGTATATGAAATTCTCGTCGGCGCGTCGTCCGTGGATATTCGCCTCTGCGGCAAGGTCAGGGTCGAAAACGGTTTGATCCGCGTTTTGTAAGCAAAAAAACAGGCGCCCGCGCTCCTTTCGGGGCGCGGGCGCCTGTTGCCATTGAGAAAGTTCAGCGGATAAAATTTGTGCGCAGCGGCTGTTCGCGCGCGGGCGCGGCAACGCCTGCGGTCTTGCCCGCCTCGATGCATTGCAGCAGCCAGCCCATGTTTTCGCCGAGCGTGCGCATGGTCTGCAGCCCTTCCTCGTCCTGCAATACCTCCCCGGGCGTATTTCCATGCACCTGGTTCCAGTACTGCGACCCGACGATGTGCATGTTGCAGATCGTGAAATATTTGTTCAGCCTGTCAAAAGTCGCGCTGGCGCCGCCCCTGCGGCAGGAGACGACCGCCGCGCCGAGTTTGTTTTCAAACCTGCCGCGGCTGCTGTAAAAGAGACGGTCGAGGAACGCCGTAAGCTGCCCCGCCGGCCCCGCATAATATACGGGCGAGCCGATGACGACGGCGTCGTATTCATCCAGCTTCTCCAGCGTTTCGTTGACTTTGTCGCCGTTAAAGACGCATTTACCCGTGTTTGCGCAGCTGCGGCAGGCGATGCAGCCCGCTATCGGCTTTGTGCCGATATGCAGAATATCCGAGGAGATCCCGCGCTTTTCCAGAGCGCCCGCGACCTCTTTCAGCGCGGTGTATGTGCAGCCGTGTTCGTGCGGGCTGCCGTTGATCATCAATACTTTCATGTCAAAATAACCTCCCGATCATTATCGCAAAAATTATAGTACGCGCGGGAACCGTTTGTCAAGCATGTCGGCGCGGCGCAAATGCATTGACTTTCTCTCAGTAAGTTGTTACAATGAACAAAATCGCTCAGCCGCTGACGGCGGCTGAAAAGGAGACGGGCATGCCCGAAAAGATGCGCGACCCGCAGGGCGCGTTTTTGGAAGTGTACGACAAATATATCACGCGGCAGGGCAGCGCGGAGCTGCGCGCCTACCTTCTGCGCTCGGATTTTTTCCGCGCGCCCGCAAGCACGCGGTATCACTGCGCCTATGAGGGCGGGCTGTGCGAACACAGCGTCAACGTGTACAGGCGGCTTCTGCGGAACGTGCAGGCAGAGTACGGGGAGGAATGGGAGAGCGTCGTTCCGCACGAGACGGTCGCCATATGCGGGCTGCTGCACGACCTGTGCAAGATCGATTTTTACAGGAGCGACTTCCGCAACGTGAAGGAAAACGGGGAATGGGTGCGCAAGCCCTGTTTTGTCCGCGAAGAGCTGCTCCCGTTCGGGCACGGGGAGAAATCTGTGTATATCATCAACAGCTTTTTGCGCCTGACGCGCGAGGAAGCGGTCGCGATCAACTGGCACATGGGCGGATTTGACGCGCGCGCGAAAGGCGGGGATAACTCCGTCAGCGAGGCATATGCAAAATTTCCGCTGGCTGTCCTTCTGCATGTCTCCGACCTCACGGCGAGCTACATCGACGAAAAGAGATCGGAGCATTGACCGCACAATTTGCCGCCGTTTCTGCCTGCTCCGCCATAGAATGTGCTTTTTGCATGGCATAGGATATGAAATAAGTATTCGACATGGCATGCGAAAGAGTGCTATACTTTCTGCGAAATAAGTTGTTTTTAAGGAGGTGCGGCAAACATGAACAAGGAAGAGTTTGATACGCTGAATGTATTCGGCAGGGGTGAAGAGAACAGCGCTTTTGCGCAGTTTTTTACCGGGAGATCCTATCTCAATCCGCTGACGTCGGCAGGCGCGGGGAAGTTGTTTTTTGCAAACGTGACCTTCGAGCCTGCCTGCCGCAACAACTGGCATATCCACCACGCAAGCGTCGGCGGCGGGCAGATCCTTCTGTGCGTCGCGGGCGAGGGCTGGTATCAGGAATGGGGCGAGCCCGCGCGCAGCCTGAAAGCGGGCGACGTGGTGGAGATTCCCGCGGGCGTCAAGCACTGGCACGGCGCAAAGGCGGATTCCTGGTTTTCGCACATTGCCGCAGAAGTTCCCGGCAAGGATACGCGCAACGAATGGCTGGAGCCCGTGTCCGACGAGGAGTACGGCAGGCTCGGCTGAGCCCGCGAAGCAGGAGGGGAAGGGCATGAGCGTTTCCTCTTTTCTTTGCTCTGCATGGGGCGTGCGGCGCAAATGTGGCGATGCTTGTCGACTGCGGCATGGGCGCTGCAATGTGCATAGACGGCGCCGTATCGCTGTACCGTAACCCGAATATCGTTTTCCGACCCTTCTCCCCTGAACTTACGGTGGCGAGCGCGCTCGCGTGGAAGAAATCGCAGCCCGCCTCGCGCGCGGTCAAAAAATTTATAGAGCATCTGAAACAGAGCGCTGACCCCGCAAGCGGCGAGCTTTAAAGGGGCTGCAAAAGAATGAAACAAGAGGTAAGATCTATGCAATATACAAAACTCGGCAACAGCGGCATCGAAATTTCGAGGCTCTGCCTCGGCTGTATGAGTTTCGGCGATCCCGCAAGCCGGATGCACGCATGGACGCTCGATCCCGCAAAGAGCAAGGAGATCATAAAACATGCGCTCGACCTCGGCATCAACTTCTTTGATACGGCGAACTGCTATTCTGCGGGGACGAGCGAAGAGTATCTCGGCAGGGCGATCAGAAACAACGTTGCCCGCGATAAGGTCGTGCTGGCGTCAAAAGTGTACTTCAACGAGGGGAACCTTTCCAAAACTGCGATCGAGCGCGAGATAGACGGGACGCTCAGACGGCTCGGGACGGACTATCTCGACCTGTATATCATTCACCGCTTTGACTACGGGACGCCCGTCGAAGAGACGATGGCGGCGCTGCACGGACTTGTGAAGGCTGGGAAGGTGCGCGCGCTCGGCGCATCGGCAATGTACGGGTATCAGTTCTATACGATGCAGCTTGCCGCGCGGGACAACGGCTGGACGCCTTTCGTCTCCATGCAGGATCATTACAACCCGCTTTACCGCGAGGACGAGCGCGAACTGATCCCCGTTTGCAGGCAGATGAATGTGGCGCTCACACCGTACAGCCCGCTCGCCGCGGGCAGGGTCGCGCGGGCGGATTGGAGCGCGGATACCCTGCGCAGCAGGACGGACAAGGTCGCGCAGGGTAAATATGATTCGACCGAAGAGGCTGACAAGGCGATCGCCGCGCGCGTGAACGAGCTTGCGGGAAAGTACGGCGCGACGATGACGCAGATCACGCTTGCATGGCACTTTGCCAAGGGCGTCTCCGCGCCGATCATCGGCGCTACGAAGACGAAGTACCTCGACGATGCCGTCGGCGCGTTCGATGTGCCCCTGACGGCGGAGGACGTCGCCTATATCGACGAGCCGTATCAGCCGCATAAGATCGTCGGCGCGCTTTAAGCAGAGGAGAACGGCGTGGATATCGAAGAGTACAAGGCGTTTACGGCAAAGCGCGGCTATCTCGCTGCGGGGACGGAAGAGGCGAAGATGATGCGCCCCGCCGCCGTAGAGGCACAGCGCATCACCGCGCAGATAAACGGCGCGTTCCATACGCCCGAGGAGCTGCGCGTGCTCTTTTCGGAGCTTACGGGGCAGCCCGTGGATGAAAGTTTTGCGCTCTTCCCGCCCGTCTACTCGGACTTCGGGAAAAATATCAGGGTGGGGAAAAACGTCTTTATCAATTCGGGCTGCTGTTTTCAAGATCAGGGCGGCGTGGAGATCGGCGACGGCTGCCTCATCGGGCATCAGGTCGTCTTTGCGACGCTGAACCACGATCTTGTGCCGTCAAAGCGCGGGAATATGTTTCCTGCGCCCATTCGGCTGGGGAAAAACGTCTGGGTCGGTTCGCATGCGACGATTCTTGCAGGGGTCACGGTCGGCGACAACGCCGTCATTGCGGCGGGCGCCGTCGTGGCGAAAGATGTTCCCGCAAATACGGTCGTGGGCGGCGTCCCCGCAAAGGTCATCAAAACCATTACCGAGGAATAAGATTTTTATTTCGCGGGAGCGGCGGAACAGTTCATTTGTGAAAAACGACTGTAAATTTTTTCACCGAAAGGGAATGCCGCGTTAAGATGAATGAAAACAGAAAAAGAGGCAGTTGCAGGGAAATAGTTTTGCCTATTGCTTGCAATCGCGCCTCTTTTTTTATATAATAAAAGATGCTAAGCAGTATATGCGCATGTTGCGCGAATGCGCCGATCGCGTCAGACGCAACCTGCGCGGCGTTAAGCTGCGCGTTGCGCGGAGAATCGCGAATAAAAGAACAGCCTGCACATAGCAGACTGTTCGGTGGCAGGGGAGGCGCTGATTCGTAAGGAGCGGCGCAAAGCCGCGACGGAATAGCGATCGCTGCGCGAATGCGCCGATCGCGTCAGACGCAACCTGCGCGGCGAAAAGCCGCGCGTTGCGCGGAGAATCGCGAAAAAAAG